>DRQF01000177.1 GCA_011369445.1 Planctomycetota bacterium
ATCACGTTTCTCAAGAAACTCATGGCGCTGCGGCCCATGCCGGTCATCGTCGTCTCCTCGGTCACGCCCGAGGGGAGTCAGAACGCCCTCGCGGCTCTGGCGGCTGGCGCCGTGGAGGTCGTTGCCAAGCCGGACGCCGCTTACAAGATGGGAACTGCCGTCGATGATCTCTGTGAGAAGGTGAGGATGGCCGCGACCGTGAGAGTTTCGGCCCTCAAACCCCAGATGCAGGGCGGGCAAATCCACGAGGCCGAGCCGGCTCCGCTCCGGTGTACGACGAACAAGGTCGTGGCCATAGGGAGCTCCACAGGGGGGACCGAGGCCTTGAGAAGGGTCCTGCCTGAACTGCCCAGGAACTGTCCGGGCGTTCTCATCGTGCAGCACATGCCCGCCAATTTCACTAAGTCCTTTGCGGAGCATCTCAATCAGGAGTGTACGGTCGACGTCAAGGAGGCCGATTCAGGAGACTCAGTCGTACCAGGGCGCGTGCTCATCGCGCCGGGCGATCGGCACATGACGCTGCGCCGATCTGGGGCGCGCTACCTGGTCTCCTTGAACGACGATCCTCCGGTCAGCCGTCACCGACCTAGCGCCGATGTCCTGTTCCGCTCCGTGGCGAAGGCGGCGGGACGCAATGCAGTGGGAGTCATCATGACGGGAATGGGGAGCGACGGCGCCGCGGGCCTTCTGGAAATGAAGGAAGCCGGAGCGCCCACCATCGGGCAAGACGAGGCGAGTTGCGTCGTGTACGGGATGCCGCGGAAGGCGGCTGAACTGGGCGCCGTCGACGACAGCGTGCCCCTACAGGGAATAGCCGGAGCGATCGTCAAGAAGCTTCGAGAGATGGAACCCGTGCGCTCCTGAGCGGGGCACGGACGGGAAGCGCAGGGAGGTTAACCCCATGGATGCGAACGATTGCAGATCGATGATCCGGGACGTGGCCGAGAAGATTCTTCTCGCGGAATCGCTTCCGCCGGCGATGCTACGCGATATCGGCGCGGCACTTCGTGCCGTTGCAGAGGAGATGCCGGACACGAGGGCCGCTGAAGCGGCGACGCTTCTCGCCGAGCGACTTTACGACTCGAGCGGCGATGATCCGGAGCACGTTCAATTCGTGACCGCTTGCATCGGCGCTCTCGCATGCCTTCTCGGAGCCGACGCGGAGGAAGCAGAGGTTCAGTTCCCACCCGAGCTGGGCTTGAGAGGGGCCGTGTCCACGGACGATGCGCAGCTCTCCGCCGAAGCGGAGGATGCCACTCCCGTCGGCGTCCCGACACCGGCGGACGCCCTTCCAGCCGAGGTCGATTCGGTTGCCGAGGCGGAGGCGCCTGCGGCTGGGCAGGTTTCCGACCCGGAGTTGGTCGGTGATTTCGTCAATGAAGCCCGAGAACATCTCGAGCAGGTCGACGTGGAACTTCTCACCCTCGAAGGAGATTCGTCGGCCAAGGAATCCATCAACGCCGTCTTCCGCGCGTTCCACACGTTGAAGGGACTGGCTGGGTTTCTCGAACTCGAAGAGGTGCGGCGTCTCGCTCACGAGACCGAATCTCTCCTGGACCTGTGTCGGCAGGGAAAACGGGAGATGGCTTCCGACATCCTCTCTGTCGTCTTTGATTCCAACGACATGATGAAAGCCCTCGTCGAGGAGATCGCTCATGCCTTGGAAGGGGACGGCCAGATCTCTTCGCTGCCCGGGCTTCCCGCGCAGTTGCGAGCCATCAAGGCCGTGATGACGGGCGAGGACCTCACGGCCGAAACCGCTGTTGTTGCCGATGCGCCGGCGGAGCATGCAAAAGAGCCGGCGGATGCCAAGAAACCGTTCAAGGGCAAGTCCGCCAAGGAGACGATTCGCATCGATGCGTCCCGGCTGGACGGTCTTGTGAACCTGATCGGAGAGTTGGTCATCGCGGAAGCCATGGTCACTCAGTCCGAGGAGTGGGAGTTCAGCAATCAATCTCGCCTCCCTTCGCTCTTGGGGCAGCTCGATAAGATCACGCGCGAGCTCCAGGAGACGGCGATGTCGCTGCGGTTGGTCCCCGTGCGCTCGACGTTTCAGCGCATGGCCCGCGTGGCCCGGGATGTCTCCCGCAAGCTCGGGAAGCCGATCGAATTCCTCACCGAAGGCGAGGACACGGAACTGGACAAGACGGTGGTCGACGCCTTGGGCGACCCCCTCGTTCACATGGTGAGGAACGCCATCGATCACGGTCTCGAGGCCAGCCCGCAGGCGCGTATCGCCGCGGGGAAAAGCGAGGCCGGAGTCATTCAACTGAAGGCGTCTCATCGTGGCGGCAACATTCGCATTCAGGTCGTCGATGACGGTCAGGGCCTGGACAGGGAGAAAATTCTCGCGCGAGCCATCGAGCGGGGTCTGGTGAAGTCCGGTGACGGCATGAGTGACGATGCCGTCTTCCAACTGCTCTTCGAACCGGGGTTCTCGACCGCGGAAACCGTGACGGACGTCTCTGGACGAGGCGTTGGCCTCGATGTGGTGAAGAAGGGGATCGAAGCGCTCCGGGGTCAGATCGAGATTCGCTCCGAGAAGGGAAAGGGCGCTGAATTCACCATCGTGCTGCCCCTGACCCTCGCGATCATCGAGGGGATGGTCGTGCGTCTTGGAAAGCAGCGCTTCATCATTCCGACTCAATCCATCCTTCGAATGCTCCGCCAGAACGAGGTCGAGACCGCGTCCTTCATGGAGAGAGGGCGCATGCTCGTCCTCGAGGACGGATTCGTGCCCTTGCACACCTTGGAGGATCTCTTCGGGATCGACCTGGAATCCGCCGAGAAGAAGGACGATCGCGCCGTCATCGTCGTCGAGAGCGATGCACGCCGACTGGCCGTCGTCGTCGACGAGTTGCTGGGGCAGCAACAGATCGTGATCAAGGGGTTGGGACAGACGATGGGGACGATCCCGGGGTTGGCCGGAGGGGCGATCATGCCCGACGGCCGGGTGGGACTCATCCTGGATGTGCCTTCTCTCACGAAGCAGGCTGAGCCCGTTGGTGCTGCCTCCGCATGATCTTCGGCAGTGAGGGGCATACCGGAGGGGCCTACTGAGTCGCCGGTCGTGCCTCACCGGGGTGACGCCCTCCGTGACGAAACGAAACGATCCGAGCCCGTCAAGACGGGCTCGGATCGAATGCGGCAAGACCGTTGCGACGGCGACGAATTCTCAGACGGGTTGCGTCTGCTCCTGAAACCGTTCCAGCCAAGTGAGCAGTGATTCCGGCGTCAGGTGTCCGAGGTCCACGAGGATCTCGCCCAGGTGGGGGCGCGAATTCCTCTGTTGCACCAAGAGATCGGCCAGTTCCAGCTCGGTCAAGTAGCCCAGTGAAACGGCGACCTGTCCGAAGAGGTCACCGGGGAAATCCGCCAGATAGTCCAGCACCTCGGCCACTTCGGCGACAGACATCTTTCGGGCCTGCAGGGCCAGCTTGCCCAGTCGGGTCTGCTTTTCCAACTGCGCATCGAGGGCTTCCAGAAGGTCCACGATCTGGATGGCGCCGTTCTGAACCAAGAATCTTCCAAACTTCATCGCTGACTCCAGCAAGGATGAGCTTCGTGGGGGAAAGCTTGCCTCTCGGAAAGTCTGCCCGAGATTCTCAAGCTACATTCTCTCTCTTCGTGAAGTCTGCATGATGGCGTTGAGAAAAAAGAGAAACTTCCTCCAGGGAACCCGGTCCCGAACTCCGTGCAACGGTCTGTCCATGTTCGTTTGGACTCTCGTATTCGCGGTCTTCAGCACCTCTTAGACGGGGGCTGGGGAGTGGAAAGGCGGGGGCCGGGCGTTCTATGCCGATTGACTTGTCAGCGAAGGATTCTGCGGTGAGGGAGTCGTGAATCCGTCCCTGCTGGGGTCGAGGGGCGAGGCTCCAAAAGCGGGATTATCTCTCAAGCTCCGCAATATTAAAGTTCGACTGTGAGTGGAGTTGGTGAATCTTTTAAATTACCTGGCTCGATACCCCAGTATCGACTCTAACTTCTTGTGAAAAAGTGGGTGACGAGGAGCGCATCATGGATGACACGGACGACATGGACGGCATGGACGACATCGTCGGTGAATTCATCGTCGAGAGCCACGAGAACTTGGATCGCCTCGATGGGGATCTGGTCGAACTCGAGAAGAATCCAGAGGACCGGGAGCGCTTGGCGAGCATCTTCCGAATTATTCACACGATCAAGGGGACCTGCGGGTTTCTCGGCTTCAGCAAGCTCGAGGCGGTCGCCCACGTGGGCGAAAACCTCCTCAGCAAGCTCCGAGATGGAAAGCTGGAGCTCGACGCCGCGAGGACCGACGCCCTGTTGGCCATGTTCGACGCCGTGCGTGAGATGCTCGCGGCAATCGAAGAATCGCGGACCGACGGAGACGAAGCCTACCCGGAGTTGCTGCGTCGGCTCGAAGCCGTCCAGAACGAGTGCGTCGCGCCGAAGGATGACGAAGACGACGAGGCGGTGGATCCCCATGTCTCGAACGAGACGCAGGCTCCGCCCGACGACGATGGCCCGCCCACCGGACACCCCCTCGGAGAACTTCTCGTCTCCAAGGGGGTCGTCGTTCCGGAGGATGTCGACCTCGCGCTCATTCAACAAAGAGCTGGCGATCCTCGGCATGTGGGTGAGATCCTCGTGGAGCGTGGGCGACTCGATTCGGCGGAGCTGGTTGACGCCCTGAAGACCCAGCAGGCCTCGGCGAAACCCGCGAGCCTTGCGCAGAACAGCATTCGCGTCGACGTCGGCCTCCTCGACAACCTGATGAACCTCGTCGGGGAACTCGTTCTCGCGCGCAACCAGATCCTCCAATTCACACAGAAGACCGAGAACAGCGGCCTCACGTCCGCGTCTCAGCGGCTCAACTTGATCACGACCGAGCTCCAAGAGAGCGTCATGAAGACGCGCATGCAACCCATCGGGACCGTCTGGAACAAGATTCCCCGGGTCGTTCGGGATCTCGCAACCTCGATCGGTAAGGACGTGCAGGTCGTGATGGATGGGAAGGGGACTGAGCTCGACAAGACGATCATCGAGGCCATCAAGGACCCCATGGTGCATCTCGTGAGGAACGCTGTCGATCACGGTGTCGAACCCGCCGAGGTTCGCGCAGCTGCCGGCAAGACCCCGCAGGCGACCCTCTCGCTCCGCGCGTATCATGAAGGCGGGCACGTCAACATCGAGATCGGCGATGACGGCGGCGGAATCGCGACCGAGGCCGTCTTGAGAAAGGCGGTCGAAAAGGGCCTCGTTTCCGCTGAAAAAGCGGAACGGATGAGCGAGCGCGAAATCTGCCAGCTTGTTTTCCTGCCCGGTTTCTCGACGGCAGAGAAAGTGACAAACGTGTCTGGGCGCGGTGTCGGGATGGACGTCGTGAAGACGAACATCGAGAAGATCGGCGGTACCATCGACATCGTGAGCCGGGAAGGGCTGGGCGCTACGTTCAAGATCAAAATCCCCCTCACCCTGGCCATCATTCCCGCCTTGATGGTGACCAGTGGTAACGACTGTTACGCGATCCCCCGCGTGAGCCTCCTCGAACTCGTGAGATTCGATCTCGATGAGGTCCAGCAAAAGATCGAGACGGTTCACGGTGCCCACGTGTACAGGCTACGTGGAGATCTGCTCCCTCTCGTCTACCTGAACGACGTGTTGGGAATCGAGTCTCCCGAGAATGGCGTCGAGGCCTTCAATATCGTCGTCTTGCAGTCAAACGACACCCCCTTCGGACTCGTCGTCGATCAAGTCAACGACACGGAGGAGATCGTCGTCAAGCCTCTGAACCGGATGCTGAAGGAACTCGCCGTGTACGCGGGCGCCACGATCATGGGCGACGGTCAAGTGGCTCTCATCCTGGATGTCCATGGTCTGGCGCAGAAGGCGGGCGTCGCGGCTCGGTCCGAGAACCACTCCTTCCAGGGGAATGGCGGTGCCGAAGCGACCGGAGGTGGAGTGCCTTCCTGCCAGAGCCTGCTGATCGTTTCCGCGGTTGGGGGCAGGCATGTCGCCGTCTCGCTCACCGAGGTCGCGCGCCTGGAAGAGTTCCCCCGCGACACGATTGAGATGTCTGGCGACACGCAGGTCGTTCAGTACCGGGGGCAGATCATGCCATTGATCGGGCTCGATGACGTCCTTGGGAACCAGGTCGATGGGCCGGGTTCCGAATTGGATCTCGTCCAGGTCGTCGTGTTCACCCACGGTGGAAGAAGTGTCGGTCTCGTTGTGGATCGGATCGTCGACATCGTCGCTGAGGAGATCATCGAAGAGCGAAAGGTGGACAAGCCGGGTATCTCGGCGTCCGCGATCATCCAGGGGAAAGTCACCGAACTCATTGATGTCGAGGAGATCATCCGGCTCCACGCCGGCATGCCAATCGAAGAACCGAACATGGAGCCCGTGGTGGTATGAGCACGACGACGACAAGGCAGTTCTGCACCTTCCGTTTGGGGCGACACCTCTTCGGCATCCCCGTGGAACGAGTGCAGGAAGTGTTTCGCTACCAGGAAATGACTCGCGTCCCGCTCGCGGATGACAATATTCGCGGGTTGATCAACCTGCGAGGACAAATCGTCACGGCTATCGGCCTGGGGCGGATGCTCGGTCTTGACGCCGAGGAACGAGTGGACGATCCAGCCGCGCGGGATGAGGAATCGCTCCCGATGAACGTCGTCGTCCGGACCGGCGACGAGGTGATCAGCTTCCTCGTCGACGAC
>DRQF01000178.1 GCA_011369445.1 Planctomycetota bacterium
GCCAAGATGCTCCACAAGGCCTTCAACGGAGCCAAGGATCCCATCGAGCGCGGCGCCTATGCGATCTCCCTCGGGATCATGGGCTACGACACGGCCGCTCCCGACATCCTGAAGACTCTTCTGAAGGGTGGTCAGGCCAGCATGCGGGCTCACCTGTGCGTGGCTTTGGGGCTCATGCGCTACGAGAAGTCCATCAAGGACATCCAGGACATCGTCAAGGAGAAGGGTGACGTCGACCTCCGTCGTAACGCCGCCATCGCTCTCGGTCTCATGGGTGACAAGGGCGCCGTGGATTACCTGAAAAAGGAAATCCAGGACTCGGCCAACAGTCAGGCTGTCCAGGGCGCGGTCGTCCAGGGCCTGGGCTTCATCGGCGACGTCAGCGCCGTCGATACCTTGGTGGAGATGGTCAAGGAGCGTTCCAAGTACAAGGACGTGACCCGCGCCTTCGCCGCGGTGGCCTTGGGGCTTTTGGGTGACAAGGACTCGATCTCGGTCATCTATCGCATCCCCGAGAACAGCAACTACATCATTCGGACCGACGCCATCGGAGAGGTGCTCACCATCCTGTGAGCCTGCTCCCTGGGTCCTGAACAATAGCGTCAGGCGTCTTCAGCCCTCCCCTGCGGGGGAGGGCTTTTTTTCGGCCCACATCGACCCACCCCGCCCGAGGGGCCGACGAGCAAGGAGTTCGCCATGCAGCGATCAGCACGCCGCGCTCTGGGCGCAGCCCTCCTGCTTGTGCTCTCCGCCACGTTGAGCGCGCAGGCGCCAGGGCGCTTCACATCCGCCACGAGTTTCGCACCGTGTGTCCGCCACCTCCCCATCGTTGCCAGTCCCATCCCGTCGTGCTTCCCCTCGGCGGCCCCCCCCCGTCCGGTCCCCAGCCTCTATGACTGGAGCGCCTGGTGGTTCTTCAACCAGGACCGTTTCTTCGATCGTGTTCGTATCCCCGTGGAGCGGCCGACCCCCGAGCAGCGGGATCGCATCCATGCGGCCCTCCTCCTGGCGCTCGATGATGCCTCCCCCGACACCCGGGCGGTCGCCGCCGTCGCGGTGGGCAAGATGCAGCGATCCGAGGATATCGAGATCCTGAAGGCCGCCGCCGCAGACTCCCACATCGCCGTGCGCGAGTCGGCTTGCATCGCACTGGGGCTCCTCGGAAACCGGTCGGCCGAGCCCTTTCTCACCGGGGTGCTAGGCGACACCCCGGCCGCACGCCGCGCTTTCGCGCGCAACGGGCGCCCCCTTTTTCCATCCACAAGAGCCTTCGCCGCCTTGGGGCTCGGACTGCTCTTCGCCGACGCGGGCGATCAAACGCCCCCGGGCACGGTGACCGCCCTCCAACGCCTCTTCGAATCGTCCTCCGGACAGTCCTTGGATCTTCAACTCGCCCCCGTGGTGGCTCTGGGTGTGATCCGAGCCCCCAGCGCCGTTCCCTTCCTCAAAGACCTCGTGGCAAGCCGCGCATCGCCCGCCTGGGTCCGAGGTCACGCCGTGTGGGCCCTCGCGAGAATCGAGGGTGTAGCAGCCCAGGAGTTCTTGTTGCCGTACCTCCGCGACAAGCAATTCGCCGTCCGCCAATCGGTGGCCCTCGCCCTGGGAAGAATCGTCCGACCCGAGGACGACAAGGCCGTCAAGGCGCTGCGAAAGCTTGCGTGGAGGGGTTCAGGCCTCGCGGCCAGGAACTTCGCTCGTCTCGCCCTGGGAAGGATCGGCGGCGAGGGCAATGACGACATCCTCCTGCGCGACTTGGACCGTGCGCGGCGTTTCGAGAGGACGTTTGGAGCCCTCGCCCTTGCCGTCGGTTTCGCGGACGAGGGGGCAGCGGTCCGATCCCGCATCGAGGCGGAAGCGAAGGAACGCATCACCGCGGCCTTTCGAGGGGCGAAGCGCCCCCACACCCTAGGCGCCTGCGCCGTCGCCCTGGGGATCCTCGCTGACGCGGGGGCGGCCCCGATCGTGCGGAAGACCCTTCGCCGTCACCTATCCGCCCCCTGGACCGGCCCCCTTTGCCTGGCTCTCGGCCTTCTCGGAGACCGGGATGCCCTTCCCGACGTCCGATCCGTCCTCCGCTGGAATCCCGACGTGGACGCCCGACGGCAAGCCGCGCTGGCGCTCGGATTGATCGGAGGCCCCGAAGTACTCCTTGACCTCGCAGGCGAACTCCAGGACCCCACCAACGGCCCCGCCGTCCAGGGCGCCGTGGCCCGCGCCTTCGCGAGGATCGGCGGCGTCCTGGCCACCGAACACCTCCTCGCCCTCCTGACCCCAGCCCCCTCTTCGACCTCGACCACGCGGGCAGCGATCGTGGCGGCGGCGGGCCTTCTCGTCGACCAGCAATCACCTCCCCGGCTCCGCTCGGTGCGAGAGGACTTCAATTACCTGCTGCGCTCCGACGTCCTCGGCCGATTCCTCGCCCTCCTCTGAGCGTCCCATTCCCTCTGAGTGAAGATTGCCGAAACTTACCTGCCCCGGTTGGTCGAATGAAGATGCAGGAGGAGGTCCAACCGTGCACACCGATACGCCACCGACCCTGGAAGCCCTCTTCCAGGAGAACCCGGCCGTCTGTTCCGCTTTGATTCGTCTGAGGCGCTGGGTCGCCAAGGACGAAACCGTGGTCGTCGTCGATGACAACGGACTCGTGACAGCGGCGGAGGCGGCCCGCCACCTTGCCCACGCCACCGTTCGCCATGCCACAATGACCGACGCCCTCCCGGCCGCGGAGCACATCCTCGTCGAGGCGACGGACGACGAGATCCCCACCCTCCTCGAAACCCTCCGGGACCGCCTGGCGCCCGAAGGGGTTCTGCATCTCGGCTGGCCGGGCGCGGCGCCTCTGCCCCACCTTCCAGCCGGATGGAACCTTCTGGATGCGGCTTGCTGGAACGCCGACGGGATCATCCAGCCCGATCACCCAGCCCCCCTTCGTCGCGTCCTCGCACTCAGTCGCGGAAGGGTCCGCCGACGGGAAAGATCCCCTCTCGTTCTCCTCTTCGATCACCCCCAGTGGCTGAAGGCAACCCACAAGAAACTCCGATTGGTGCTGGGCGCTCTGGGATTCCGTCTCCGCAATCTCGACGAGGTCGAGTTGCTCGCCCGGGGGGTGGAGGCCCCCGCCCAGCCCGATCTCGAGTGCTATCTCGACGAAGACATCTGTCGCGTGACACTCATGCGTCAGATCGGCGAGCGCATGCGGGGAGGGGATGCTCTCCAGTTGCTTTTCGACAGTCCGCCGGCCGGGCAGGATCTGGCTCTGCTTCGTGAGCAGGGACGATGCGCCATGCGGGGAGCGGCCGAGATCATGGAGCGCCTGCGGCCCGACCTCGTCGTCTGCGTGAACGGAACCCACGTTCTCCCGTATGCCGTATCGGTGACGGCAAGAGGGATGAACATTCCCGTTTGGGCCCTCGAAAATTCGTTCCTGAGGGATCGATTTTTCCTCGAGGACGTGACCGGTGCCGTGGGGAACCAACAATCCCTTGGCCGGTTTCTCTTCGATCGAGAGCGGCACAGGGCGCTCACGGATCGAGAGGAGCGGGAACTCGACACCTACTTCGAGGGCCGCGATACCTCGCGCAGTTTCGACGGCTGCATCCGGCAACCGACTTCCAAGGACGCTGAGACGCTTCGACGGGAGCTGGGACTCGGTGACCGCCCGACAGCCCTTCTTTTGGCTCAGATCCCCTATGACTCCGTCGTGACCCTCGACAACCCGCACTATCCATCGAGCTACCATTTCCTTCGGGCCGTCGTGGATGTGTTCGCCGAGACCCCGGAATGGAACCTGATCCTCCGCTTTCACCCGAAGGAGGCGGACGAGGGCGGCGATGCGACGGCGAGAAGGCTGGCTGCGGACGGACCTCTTCCACCCAACGTCGTCTGTGTCCGGGGCGAGGAGGCCAATACCTACTCTCTCATGGATCTGGCCGAATTCGGCATCACTCTGAACTCCCAGAGCGGCCTGGAGATGATCCAGAAAGGCAAGGCCTGCGTCGTCGCCGGGGATGCCTTCTACGGCCGAAAGGGATTCACGCGGGATCTGTCCCTGCCGGAGTTGCTTCCGGCTTTGATCTCCTTCACGATGGAGCGCCCCCGCCTCGACGAGACGGAGCGGCGACTCTCACGGCGCTTCCTCCACGCTCTGACACGAGAATTCACGGTCCCCTACGCGGTGGACGGACTCACGTTACATCTCGAGGCGCGGCTCGAGAAGGCAGGCCTGCCGGCCGGACCCAGTAGAGAACGCCGCGGGCGCCAATCCAGCAGCCGGCCGCGCCTTGCGGTCCTCCTCCTCGTCGACGAGGACTCCGAGCTTAGACCATGCCTCGATTCCCTGGCCCGCTGCGATTTTCCGCCCGACGCCTTCGAGGTGTTTCTCGTCACTCCCCTGTCGCATGCCGGTTCGCCGCCATGTTGGTGGGACGAAGGCCGCCTCACCACCATGGCCTATGGGTCGGGGGGGCTCGCGAAAATCTTGTCCCGCGTCGTGGATCGCGTGGAAGCACCCCATTGCCTCGTCGTCGACGGGAGACTGAGGCTGGCCCCCCAAACCCTCACTCTGATGCACGCCGAGTGCGCGGTGACCTCCGGCGTGCTGGCCGGAATCACACCGCCCGGCGCAGCCGGCGGGAATCCTTGGCTGGCGCGAGCGTGTCTCGCTCTTGCGGAGGGAGCGAAGCCGCTCCCGGGCCTCTGCTCTCTTCTCACCTTTCCGACTCGCCTCTTGAAGGTGGTGATGGCGGAACTGCAACCTGTGGGCCGCGTGTCCGAGCTCTTCTCGAACATCACCGACATCGCCACCGACGCCTTCGTCGCGCGACAGCGCCCCCAGATCGACGGACTCTTGCCGGGGCCCCTCAGCCTCGATGAACTCGGCCGACTCGCCGAGGAGGACGCCCGCCGAACAGGGGGGCCGAAACGGTCCGAGCCCGGAGTCGTCCGCGCGCCCCTCGAATCGGCGAGCCGCGACGAAGCGCGTTCTCAACTGGAGGCGGCCCTCGAATCCTTGGAACGTCGGCCCGTCCCCAGCGGACTTCCGGACACGGGCGCCACGAGCGATGTCATCGACCGGCTGGCCGTCCTGCTGGATCGCTTCCTGACCGCCTCGCGGGCTGTCACCCCGGCACCCGATCGCATCGCAAACTCGCGCCTGCCCAAAGGGCTCTGAAGTCCTCTGGGGCTTCCCTGCCGCCCCTTCGCCTCGCCTACCGGTGCGCTCCCACCTTGTTATCCTGCGGGGAACCGTTCCCGAGTGAGGTGCGACACCATGACGCGTGAACGAGATCACTGGCTGGGGCTGCGACACCTCGCATTGTCCGTGACGGACCTGGACGCCCATCTTCGATTCTACACGGAGTTGCTGGGCTTCACGGTGGAGTGGCGCCCCGACCCCGACAACGTCTATCTCACGACGGGCCAGGACAACTTGGCTCTCCACCGGGTGGAACATCACCCTGGCACCGGAGCCTTGGACCATTTCGGCTTCGTCGTCACGCGGCCCGAGGATGTCGAACTTTGGTACCAACGGGTCGTTCAGTACGGAGCGAAAGTCACGGCCGCGCCACGCAAGCACCGCGACGGCGCCACGAGTTTCTACTTCGAGGCCCCCGAAGGCCTCGTCATTCAGATCATCCACCATCCTCCGCTCGAGAAACTGCCCGCAGGCCCGGATCCGAAAGCGGGGGGATGACAAAGACGTTTCAGACTGGCAAACTTCTGTCAGCACGAGTCCCCGGAAGTGAGAAGAGGAAGCGATGACCGATCAGGTGAACTTGAATCTCGGCGACGCGACGATCGACCTGCCGATCGTCGAGGGTACGGAACACGAAAAAGCCATCGACATCGGAAAGTTGCGAGCTCAGACGGGCTACATCACCCTCGACCCCGGGTATGTGAACACGGGTTCATGCAAGAGCTCCATCTGCTACATCGATGGCGAGGCGGGAATCCTTCGCTACCGTGGATACCCCATCGAGGAGTTGGCCAACAAGGCGTCCTTCCTCGAGGTGAGTTATCTCCTTCTCCACGGCGAGCTGCCGACGAGAGATCAGCTCGACGAATTCGCAGGCTCGGTGGCCCGACATTCCATGCTCCACGAGGACATGAAGCATTTCTTCGATGCGGTCACCAGCTACGCTCACCCCATGGCCGTGCTCTCCGCCATGGTCTGCAGCCTTTCGAGCTACTATCCGAATCAGCAGGACCCCCATGATCCCGAGCACCGGTCGCTCTCGATCATCCGGCTTTTGGCCAAGCTGCCCACCATCGCCGCGCTGTCCCACAAGAAGTCCATCGGGCAGCCCGTCATCTACCCGCGCAACGACCTCGATTACTGCGCGAACTTCTTGAACATGATGTTCGCCGTTCCCTGCGAGCCCTACGAAATCAAAAAGGAGTTGGCCGAGGCCCTGAACCTCATTCTCATTCTCCACGCGGATCACGAGCAGAACTGCAGCACCTCGACGGTGCGTCAAGTGGGTTCCAGTGACGCCAGTCTCTACGCTTCGATCGCCGCGGGGATCTGCGCACTGTGGGGTCCTCTCCACGGGGGCGCCAACCAAAAAGTCATCGAGATGTTGGAGCAGATTCGAGACGGGCACGGAAGCTGTAAGCGATTCATCGAGAAGGTGAAGGACAAGTCCTCGGGCGTACGCCTTATGGGTTTTGGACACCGCGTCTACAAGAACTTCGATCCGAGGGCGAAGATCATCAAGTCCTCCTGCGATCGGGTCCTTTCCACTCTCGGAATGAACGACTCGCTGCTCGACGTCGCCAAGGAGTTGGAGCAGGCCGCTCTCGAGGACGAGTATTTCATCTCGCGGAAACTGTATCCCAACGTGGACTTCTACAGCGGCATCATCTATCGAGCGATGGGCATCCCCACGAGCATGTTTACGGTCATGTTCGCGCTCGGGCGTCTTCCCGGCTGGATGGCCCACTGGAAGGAAATGCACGAGAACCCCGGTCGTATCTCTCGACCGCGCCAGGTCTACGTGGGTCCCTCTGAACGCCACTGGACGGCCATAGAGGATCGGGGTTGACGGAGATCTCTCAGCAAGCCGCTCCAGCATCGACCGTCCCGACGAAGGCCCTCATCGCTGGAATCGCAGCGAACTTAGCCCTTGCCGTGACGAAGTTCGTTGCCTTCCTGTTCACCGGGAGTTCCGCCATGCTTGCCGAGTCCCTCCACTCGGCGGCGGACTCCTCCAACCAGTTTCTTCTGGCCTTGGGCGCCCGGCGAGCTCAGCGTCCTCCGACTCCGGAACACCCCCTGGGCTTCGGCCGGGAGCGCTACTTCTGGGCGTTCGTGGTCGCCATCATCATCTTCGCCCTCGGTGCGGCGTTCTCGATCTACGAGGGCATCCACAAACTGAACAATCCGGGTGAACTCCAAAACCTGGGATGGAGTTACGGCGCGCTAGGGATCGGGCTCCTGATGGAGGGATTCGCCCTACGGGTGGCATGGAAGGAGTTCCGACACCTGAGAGGCCACCGAGGAGGCGGGCTTCTGGAAACCCTCTCTCGGACGAAAGACCCCACGCTTCCGACGTTGCTCGCGGAGGATACGGCGGCCATCACCGGTCTGTTGGTGGCCCTCGTCGGGGTGACGCTTTCGGTGTGGACGGGCTCATCGAAGTGGGACGCGGGAGCGTCCATCGTCATCGGCTGCGTGCTTCTCTATGTGGCCTGGTTCCTTGCGAGGGAGAGCCACAGTCTTCTCATCGGCGAGTCCGCGTCCAAAGAAGATCGCGAGCACATCCAAGAAGTCCTCGACGCCGATCCTGATGTCGACTGTGCGCTGGAACTGATCACGCTGCATGTGGGACCGAACACGCTGCTCGTCCTTCTCAACGTCGATTTCCGGGAGGGACTCAACACCCAAGGCATCGAGGATACGGTACGACGCCTCGAGACCGCCATCAGGAAGCGCGTCCCCGCAGCCAAGAGGATTTTCATCGAGGCCTCATCCCTGGCCTCCCCCTGCGACTGACCTGACCCGCCTGGATTCCTCTCTTCACCCCTGCATGGCGGCCTCGATGTCCGCAATCTCCTTCGGGATGGAGGGGCCCAGAATGCGGTGTCCCTCGTCGGTACACAGGACATCGTCCTCGATGCGGATACCTCCGAAATCCCTCCAGGAGCGCAGAGTCTCGTAGTCGATGAACGATCGGTGGCGCCCTTCGGCCTCCCACTGGTCGATGAGCGCGGGGATGAAGTAGATTCCCGGTTCGCAGGTCACGACCATTCCGGACTCCAGCGATCGCGCACAGCGCAGGTAGCCCAGCCCGAACTGCTCGCTACGTTCCTGGCCCGGCTCATACCCGACGACGTCCTCTCCGAGATCCTCCATGTCATGGACGTCGAGCCCCAACATGTGGCCCAAACCGTGGGGGAAGAAGAGGGCATGAGCCCCCTCCGTCACCGCGTCGTCCACGTCGCCCCTCATCAGGCCCAAGTCTTTCATTCCCTCGGCAATGACCCGGGCCGCGTGCAGGTGGACCTCCCGGTACCTCACCCCCGGGGCGATCCGCTGGATACACTCCTTTTGCGCCCGAAGAACGATCTCGTAGACCGCACGTTGTCTCTCGTTGAACGTGCCCGAGACGGGAAACGTCCTCGTGATATCGGACGCATAGCCCAGTACGGACTCGGCCCCCGAGTCATTGAGGAGCAATCGGCCGGCCTCGAGTTCGCCCTCATAGGTGACGTTATGCAGGATCTCGCCGTGAACGGTGACGATGGGCGTATACGACTGGGCCCGACTCTTGCTCAGCGCAATGCGTTGAATCTCCGCGGCGACATCGGATTCGAGAAGACCTGGACGCGTCATGGCCATGGCGGCTTGGTGCATGGCGGCGGTGATGCCCAGGGCCTCCTCGATCTGCGCGATTTCCGCCTCGTCTTTTTGATTTCGCGAGGCCGCAATCGCGAGGGCCAAGTCTTTGGAAACTCCTCGGCGGATCTCATCCGCCGAGGAATCTCGCAGTTCCATGAGTCGAAGACAGGTTTCACCCCGATAGGGCGGCGGGTAGTGGAGCGGATCCCCGATATCGCGAAGATCCGACCGCAATTGGGTGATCGAACGCACGTCCTCGATGCCGGCGCCCTCAGCCAGTTCCGCCAAGGTCGGTTGCGCTCCGTGCCAGACGACATCCTCGACACAGTCCTTTGGCCCGTAGAGGCGATCTCGCCCCGACTCCATGTCCAAAAGCAGCGCGACGCCCGGCCTCGTCATTCCCGAGTAGTAAAGGACGTGCGAGTTCTGCCGAAAGGGGTAGGGATTCCCGCCATAGTTCCTGGCGGCCTCATCGTGCCCGAGGAGCAAGACCCAGCCCTTCAGCCGCTCTCTGAGAGCATTCCGCCGACGTGTGTAGCTTTCTCTATTCATGACCGTCTCCTCTTGGCTCCGGAAACAAGCTTGGGCCGTCGTCCGTGCCTTGTAAAGGCCGGGGCATCCGACGATCCACCGAGCAGCCGAGGGGTTCCTTTCCTCTGTCCGTCCCCACTGATACTCTCCTCGCATCCATGCGCAACCGGAGTTCAATCATGCCCACCGACGCACGATCCTCGGCCATTCGGGATATCGCCCGCCGGCCCTCTCCGGCCCCCTCACCGCACCTCAAGGTGGCCGTGACGGAGATTTTCGGGACGCGGGTGTTCAATGAGGACATCCAAAGGGAGCGCCTTCCAGAAAACGTCTTTGCAAAACTGCAACTGACGACGCGCAAGGGCAAGGAGC
>DRQF01000179.1 GCA_011369445.1 Planctomycetota bacterium
AGCTCCACGACGCCCTCCGCGGGCGGGAGGGCGCCCATCGGGGTGCTCTGCAAGGTGTGTCCGCGTTGCTGCGCGCACGGCACGGCGCAAGCAGCCCCCGTGTCGTCGTCGTCTCCGTCGTGGATGTCGCCACCGATCTCGATGCTCTCATGGCGCTCGCTCAGAGTTTGGGTGTCGACGGCATCGGATTCATTCCGCGCCACATGTTTGGCGAGGAAATCCAACCTCTGGCTACGCAGGAGGAAGCACGGGCGCTGGTGGCGAAACTCCTGGAGTGGCGCGCCCGGAGTTCCCTCATCGATAACTCCGCGGCCTATCTGGGCCTCTTCGACTCCGCCGTGCTGGGGCGACCCCACGATCTTGTCTGTCATGCCGGCGCCGGACACGTCGTTTTCGACATGCAGGGGGCCGTCTATCCCTGCATGCCATTCAACGAGGCGGACCGTCCCTTCGGAAATCTGCATGAGACTCGACTGCGCGATCTTTGGGACTCACCCGCGCACCGGGCGGTCGTCGCGGAGACGTCCCGCTGCCGCGCCTGTTACTGGAATTGCCACACCGAGATGAATCTGCTCGTGGAGGGGCGTTGATGCTGACCCTGGGCTTCAACTCCACTCATGATTGCGGAGCCGCGCTCGTGGAGGACGGTCGTATCGTCTTCGCGGTGGAGGAGGAAAGACTCACGCGGTGCAAGCATCAAGGAGGTTTCCCGGCTCGATCACTGCAGGCGTGTCTCGACGCCCATGGCGTCGACTGGGCGGACGTGGATGCGGTGGCCCACTACTGGAATCCTCGTGCGGGACTCTTGCGGTTCGGCTGGCACGTCCTCAGGAATCTCCCGAAGTCGCGGACGTTTTTTCGCAGGCAACCGGGGATCTGGAGCCATATGAGCCGGCTTCCTCGGCGCATGCGCGAGGAGTTCGGATTCGAGGGCGAATTCCGTCACGTCGATCATCATCTGGCCCACGCCGCGAGTTGCTTTTTCCCCTCGCCGTTCGAAGAGTCCGCCGTCCTCACCCTGGATGGAACCGGCGAATGGACCACGACTCTCATGGCCGAGGGAAAGGGCACGGAGCTCAGGGTCATCGGGCGCGTCGGCTATCCCCATTCCGTGGGCAAGGTGTACGAAGCCGTCACCCAGTATCTGGGATTCCGCCCCATGTCGGGAGAGGGCAAGGTGATGGGGCTAGCTCCTTATGGGGAGCCCCGTTTCATCGAGTTGTTCCGACGCCTCATGCGAGTGGATCGCCATGGCCGTCTGCGTGTGGACGGGCGCTTCTTCGAATACCAGTACGGGCGAGGAACGAAGTACGGTCCGCGACTCGTCGCCGCGTTGGGGCCCCCCCGACGGCCGGAAAGCGAATTGGAGCCGCGCCACCGGGACATCGCGGCGTCCCTGCAGCTTCGTCTCGAGGAGGTCGCTCTCGAGTTGGCCAGGCGTCTGCGCGTGATGACGGGTCAGCGCCGCCTTTGTGTCGCGGGAGGCGTGGCTTTCAACTCGGTGATGAACGGACGTCTCCTCCGGGAGTCGGGATTCGACGAGATCTTCGTGACGCCAGCCGCCAACGACAGCGGGGCCGGCCTGGGAGCAGCACTTTGGGTTCAGCACGTGCTGAAAGGGGGATGCGAACGGGTCCCCTACCCGCCTCCCGGCCTGGGGCCGGACTTCGACGAGGCCGCCTGCGAGCGGGCCCTCACCGCCGCCGGATTACGGGCCTCGCGTCCGGCCGACTTCCTGGCCGAGACGGCGCGCCGCATCGCACGGGGGCGCATCGTGGGATGGTTCGACGGACGGATGGAATACGGCCCGCGCGCCCTCGGACACAGGAGCATCCTCGCCGATCCCCGTCGCGAAGACATGAAGGACCGCCTGAATGCCCGCGTGAAGCACAGGGAGGGCTTTCGACCCTTCGCTCCCTCGGTGCTCGAGGAGCGTGCCGCGGATTGGTTCGAGGGCGCCCGTTCTTCTCCCCACATGCTCTTCGTGTTTCCGGTGAAGCCGGAGCGGCGCGGAGCGATTCCAGCGGCCTGTCACGTCGACGGTTCGGCTCGGGTGCAGACCGTCGCGCGAATCACGCAACCTCGTTACCATGCGCTCCTGAGGGCCTTTGAGGCGGAGACGGGAGTCCCTCTCCTCGTCAACACATCCTTCAATGTGCGAGGACAACCCATCGTGTGCACCCCCGCGGATGCCATCGAGACCTTCCTCGGAACGGATCTCGACGATCTGGCGCTGGGGGGCTTTCTCCTCTCGAAGGAAGACCTTCCGAATTCGGCCGTGTCGCGACGGAGGGCGGTGGAGGAACCCCTGTCGCGATGAACCTCACCCTCGGAAAATGGCTCGATCGCTTCCTCGGGATCCCGTTGGTCTATGCGGCGCGGGGTTTGGAAATCCTTCGCCCGGGCGGGAGGGGTCGGGTGCAGCCCCGGCGCATCCTCATGATCAAGCTCTGGGGCGCTGGGAACGTGGTTCTCATCATTCCCATCATTCGAGCTCTGAAGCGCCGTTATCCGGATGCTCGCCTCGCGTTCCTCACTCTCGAGTCCAACCGCTCCCTGCTCTCATCGATGAAGGAGTTGGACGAAGTGGTCGCCCTCTCGCAGAAGAGTCTCATCGGCTGCGGGGCCAGCGCCGTGGGAGCCGTGCGCTCGCTTCGGCGTTTCTCCCCCGACGTCCTCGTGGATTTCGAGCAGTTTTGTCGCTTGTCCGCCTTGTTGGGCTGGGCGAGCGGCGCACCCCAGCGGATCGGCTTGAAGACGCCGGGCCAAGCACGCGATGGGCTCTATACAGCCAAGGTGCCCTATGACGATCGGCGTCATATGAGTCGGACCTTTCTGGCCGTGGCGCGCGTCCTCGGGCTCGCCGAGGAGTACGCCCCCGAATCGCCGCTTCTGTCCGAACGGGATCACTCCGAGGCGAAGGATCTCATGAAGGCGATCGACGCCCTTCCGGGCGTCGGGCCTCGTCTCGTCTTTCACGTGGGGTCGGGCAAGAACTTTCGTGGGCGCCGTTGGCCGGTGGAATCCTGGGCGGAATTGGCCAGACGCCTCATCGACGGACACGGGGTGCGGATCCTCTTCACGGGCGTCGAGGACGAGCGCGATCTCGTCGATGCCTGTCGCTCTTCCGTCGGACGACCGACCGCCGATGGAGTGGGGCGCTGCGGTCTCACGGGACTGGCGGCCCTCCTCGGTCGCGTGGATGCGCTCTTCAGCAACGACACCGCCCCCGTCCACCTGGCGGGAGCCGTAGGGTGTCCCGTTTTCGGGTTCTATGGTCCCAACACGCCCAGGCTTTATGGGCCTCTCGGCCAGGCCGACACCGTCTTCTACAAAGCCCTGCCGTGCTCGCCGTGTCTGACGAATCTGAACGCCAAGGAGTCGTCGTGTCGTCTGCCCACGTGCATTGAAAGCATCACCGTTGACGAGGTCGTCGCGGCATTTGAGACGTGGGCGTCTCGCAACGTCGCGGCCCGCTCTTCCGAACGCGAGGAGAACGCCTCATGAGATGGCGTCCCTTGCTCCTGCCGGTCCTGGCCGTTCTCGTCGTCCACGGTGCTGCTCTGAAGAACGGCTTCGTTTACGATGACGGTCGTTTCATCACGGGCAACCCCGCGGTTGTGAGGGGCGTCCCCTTGCCGAACTACTTCACCGACCCTTCGACCTTCTCGGCTGACGAAGTGACGACCGGAGCGTGGCGCCCCCTGCGCACGATCCTTTGGCGCGTCGTCGTCAAGCTCGCCGGTGAGACGCCGGAGCCCTGGGCCTTCCGGCTTTTGAACATTCTCCTGCACGGCCTGGCCGCCGCGCTCCTCGTGAGGTTGCTGCAGGGTGTCGGCATGGCGGCCTGGCCATCGTCCTTGGCGGCCACCCTCTTCGCGGTCCATCCCATGACGGTCGAGGCCGTGGATTGGGTCTCCAGTCTGGCAGAGCCCTTGACGGCGGTGCTCCTTCTCAGTTTTCTTCTCGCACGGCCGAAGATCACCGGCCTTTGGAAGCGCCCGGTGTTTCTCGTCGCGGGGGCCTTCGTCGTGCTGCTGGCCAAGGAGTCCGCCGCCGGTCTGCCGGTGCTTCTCGCGGCCCACGGATTGGCAAGGCGCGAGCGGTTCTCCGCCGTGTTGCGAGACGCCGGTTGGGCGTCGCTCGGTGTCCTCCTTTACATCGTGGCGCGGTGGCGTGTTCTTGGAGAGGGGTTCGGGCAAGAAGAGCGGGACGCCGCGGGTGCGCTGTTCGAAATGGGCCGGGGTTGGTTGGAGTACCTCCGTACCTTTGCGCTGCTCCGGCAACCCGTGTTCGATGAGTACTGGCCGACACCGTCGCCCGCACATCTCGCGGCCGTGGGCTGGGGGCTCATGGCCGTTCTGGCGGTCTGGGGCGCACGAGGGGTTTGGCGGGCGCGCAGGGAGAGCGCGCCGGGGCCCGCCGCCCTCGGGGCGTTGGCCGTCGTCGGCGCATTTCTGCCCGTCATGCAGTGGATTCCCCTGAATATCATCGTTGCGGATCGGTTCGCATATCTGGCGCTGATGCCCGCTTCGGCCCTTGTGGTGGGGGGGCTCTTCCGATGGGCGCCCCGCAGGGCCGCCGCGTGGACCGCGGGCGCCATCCTTCTCGTGAGCGCGGGTCGCGCCCTTGTGGCCGAGCGCGCTTGGCGCGACGACGAGCAGCTGTGGAAAGCGGTCCTTGATCGGCGCGAAGAGATGTCGATCTCGGGGCGCCCCTCTTGGTACCTCCGTGCTCGCTTCAACTGGGGACGGGCGGTCTTCGATCGCTTTTCCTCCGCCGAGGCAGCCAGAGATTCCAAGGAATTCGACGAGGCCTTCGCGGCCCTTCGCGAGGGCTATCAGGTCGCCCCGGGCGGGGCCGTGCGATTGGCACGAGCTGCGTTGCGCATGCATCGGCCCGTCGTCGCTTTTTCGGCCGCCGCTGAATCCATCTCGCGGGCATTGGGCGGAGATGCGGTCGCACGACGCAATCTGGACGCCGCTTTCACCATCATGGAGGCGGCCCTGATCCAGGATGTCATGAACGCCCCTCCGGACCAAAAGCGCGTCCGCGCCCGCGCGGCGCTGGCGGCGTTGGAGAACCCAGAGTTCGCGCTCGCCAGGCGGCTCGGCACCGCCGGCTCGTTCCTTCGTCGGCGGCTCGTCCAGTTTCTCAAGATGAGAAAGACACTGCTGGAGATCCTCGGACGGGGGAAGGATGCATGAAGCGCTGGATCGCCTTGGCCTCCGACGTGGCCCGATCGAATCTCATGGCCCACCGTCTTCCCTTCAAGCTGACCATGGCGGTCAACTACACCTGCAACTGCCGCTGTCCCATGTGTTCCATCTGGGAGCGTACGAGCGAGGGCGAGATGTCGCTTGCCGAAGTCGAGCGGTTCTTTCGTCGCAATGGACGATGGTCGTGGATCAATCTCACCGGCGGCGAGATCCTCATGAAGAAGGGGGCGCCGGAACTCATCGACCTCGTCCTGCGTCACAACAGGAGGCTCTTCCTTCTCGATTTTCCGACCACGGCGTTCGCCCCGGATCGCTTGCTCGAGCTGGTGAATCGGGCCCTGCAGGGAGGCGTTCGGCGTCTTGGAGTCACCGTGAGCCTCGACGGCCCTCCCGCACTCCACGACCGACTCCGCGGGGTCCCTGGGCTCTTCGCAAAGGCCATGGAGAGCATGAAGCGACTGAGAGATCTCGACGAGCGACGTCTCATTGCCAAGTTCGGGTTCACTCTTCAGGAGGCCAACTGCGATCAGTTGGAGGCGACGATCACCGCCGTCCGGAAGGAGATTCCCGAAACGACGGCAAGTGATTTTCATCTCAACGCGGCGCAGGTGAGCCCCCACTACTACGGAAACGCGGAGGGGGGCGAACGGGGGATCTGGGGCAAGGAGGGGGGGAGCGAGTCGTGGGCGGACGTGGTGGGTGGGCATCTTGGTCGCCTCGAGGGCCGTGGACCGGTGAGCGTTCTCGAACGCCTTTTCTTGAAGGGGCTCGTGGACTACCTTCATACCGGGCGGAGCCCGGTCACGTGCTCGTCGCTCGGATCCTCCGTCTTCGTGGATCCATTCTGGAACGTATATCCCTGTGTGTCCTGGGACCGTCCCCTGGGCAACCTCAAGGAGGCGGATTTCGACCTGGCGTCCCTCATGAGGCGGCGTATCGTTCGTGATGCGAGGGAGGAGATCGTGAAGCGGGAATGTCCGGATTGCTGGACGGCGTGCGAGGCCTACCCGTCCCTGTTGGGGCACGGCCTCGGGAGCGCGGGCTTGGCGCTCAAGCGAGGAGCGAACGAAACATGCGACAAGTGACACCTCGATTTCTCGCGGTCTGCGGAGTGTTCCTCCTCGCCCAGGGGCTCCTCGCCCAAACGCCTCCTCTCCCGACCCAGCCTCCCGAGGCCCAGGATCCCGCCGAGCGGGTTCTGAGGGAGGTGGACGCGCGGATTCATTGCCCCCGCCTCGAGGGCATGAAGGACGTCAGCTTCCTTTGGCAGTTGGAGGGGACGGGGCCCTTTCAGGCCCTGTCCAACATCTGGATCAAGTACGCCTGGAAGGCGCCGGCAAAGGTCCGGATGGAGTACGTCCACGCGGACGGAACGCCCCTCGAGACCTTTCCCGAGTTCGCCAAGACGCCCCAGGGCGAGGCGCTCTTCAAGCATCTCGAACGGCAGCTCCACGGGATGGCCCAGACGCTGGTCATCGGGATGCCGCTCCAGGTCATCTACAAGGACTACTACAAGGAAGTGAAGACCCGAGAGGTCAATCACAAGGTGGAGTACAGACTCGTCCTTCGGCCCAAGGCGAAGAAGGCGTTCACCCGCGTCGAGATCCGCATCCGGGACGGCCTTCCCCGCGAGTTCATCAAGACCGATGCCAAGGGACGCGTCATGACGAGCCGTTTTCGGTTCGAGAAGCGCGGAAAGAAATGGCTCGTCACGGGCATGAAAGTCGAGCAGGGGGGGCAGCTTCTCATGGACGAGTCCTACCACTACGTCCTCAAGAAAGGCCTCCTCGTTCTCCAAGAGATCGAACGAGGTGTTCTTCGCGGTGAAAAGCGGAAGGTCAAGGTGCGCCTCGAAGACCTGCGCGTGAACCAGGGGCTGAAGGACAGCGACTTCGAGCAGTCCTGAGGTCCTTGGGCAAAGGTCGCCTCGGGGAGTGGCTTCAAAGAAGTTTCTCGAGGTTCTCCACGGGCCGCCCCAGCACCGCTCGCTTGCCTTTGACGAGGATCGGCCGCTGAAGAAGCGTCGGGTGCTCGGCCATGAGCCCGATGAGTTCCTCGTCGCTCGCATCCGCGGGGACGCCCAGCTTCTTCGCATCGCGGGTTCGAAGGAGCGCGTGAGGCGACATGCCGAGTTTCCCGAAGATCTCCTTCAGCTCGTCCCGTGACAAAGGCTCCTCTGTGTACTCGCGGTACTGGTATTCGGCGCCCGATTCCTGGAGCAAGGCGACCGCCTTGCGACAGGTCCCTCACGTCTTCTTGCAGATCAACGTCATCATGTTCGTCTTCTCCCAGGGGCTCATGGTTTCGGAGTCGTTTTCGTTCGGTCTCAAACGCAGCGGAGCTGCTTCTCCGCGTCCACCTCGTCCCGGTTGATGAGCTGGATCGCCGTTCGGCAGGCGTCGCTGACGTGATGATCGTGGGGGAGCGCCCACGAGAGTTGCCGCAAAACCTGGATCGTGAGCCTGAAGGCGCGAACGAGATCTCCGTCCTGCATGTTCGTGAGGCCACGGAGCCTTTGGAACGTGTCGCCCATCATCCATGCCTCGAGAACGAGGGAAAGCCCGAAGTCCAAGGGTTTGAGCAAATGCTCGCGGCCGCACTGCGATTCCGACCGTCGAAACGCTCGTAGCCGTTTCGCGGCCCGATTGACCACGGGGGAGGGGAGAGCCGAGGACTGGATGCGCTGCGGTGGACCTCCTCGAGATCTCTCCTCGTAGACGATGGATGCGGCCAGAAGAGCGCATTGGAGCGGATCGAGATCCTCGAAGCAACCCTCCCAGAAGAGCTCGGTGAGGTGGATTTCGAACCCGGCCAG
>DRQF01000180.1 GCA_011369445.1 Planctomycetota bacterium
GTCATGCTGGGGATGGCGACGGGAAGCGATCCCTGCTCGGCAGTGACCATCACCAATGACGCTCCGGCGACCTTCCCTCTCGGCAACACGACGGTGACGTGGACGGCCACGGACGCCGCGTCGAACAGCGCGACGTGCATGCAGACGGTGACGGTGGAAGACAACGAGTTGCCTACCATCACCTGCCCGGCGGATGTCACCGTGAACGCCGATCCCGGTCAGTGTGACGCGGTGGTGAACTACGGTCCGCCGACGGTGAGCGACAACTGCCCCGGCGTAACGTTCGCTTTGACGGCGGGTTTCGCCTCCGGGTCGACTTTCCCGAGCGGCACCACCGTCGTGACGTTCACGGCGACGGACGGCAGCGGGAACACGGATAGTTGTAGCTTCAACGTGACCGTCAATGGGAGTGCTCCGACCATCACGGGACAGCCCGTGTCTCTGACGGTTTGCGAGGGCGACCCCGCATCGTTCACCGTTACGGCCACCGGCGCCGGTCCTCTCAGCTATCAGTGGCGATTCGGCGGCGTGCCCATTCCGGGTGCGACGTCCTCGAGCTTCACGATCGCCGCCACGACGGTGGCCGATGACGGCAACTACGATGTCGTCGTCAGCAACGCCTGTGGTTCGGTGACCAGCGCTCCGGCCAGCTTGACCATCGAGACCGTGCCTGTCGTAACGGCCGATCCCCAGTCCCAGAACGCCTGCGAGGGCTCCATGGTGACCTTCCAAGTGGCGGCGAGTGGTGGAAGCCTCACCTACCAGTGGCGCTTCAACGGTTCGGATCTGGTCGGCGAGACTAACGACACCTTGGTGCTCCCGGCGGTGACGCTGGCGGATGCTGGGGACTACGACGTCGTCGTCACCAACTCGTGCGGTTCGACGGCCAGTGCGATCGCGACCTTGAACGTGATGACGAACGTCGGGGACGACCCGTGCGATGCCATCGAGATTCTCGGGAGCGGCGTCATCGCCGGTGACACCCTCTGCGCGACCCCGCAGAGCATTCTCGTTCCGACGACGGGCACCAATACGGATCTATCCAACGACCAGTGGTATCGCTTCGTGGCGATCTGCGACGGCCCCGTCGTGATCTCGACCGATGACATGACCAGCGGGGGAGCGACGAGTTTCAACTCCCAGCTCTCCGTCTGGGTGGGGCCGGACTTCGGCAGCCTGGTCTGCCCATTCGGCCCGGGCACCGGGACGTTCACGGAACTCGCCAGCGCCGATCCCACCATGGGCGGCAACGGCGGCGCGACGTTGAACTTCAATGTCCTGCAGGGTCAGACCTACTATGTCCGCGTGGCGGGGGTCGACGATCAGAATTCGGGCGGATACCTGCTCGACGTTCAGATCACCCAGTCGATCACCCTCAACATCGACTTCGGTCTCGGCGGCCCGGGAACGATGATCGTGCAGAACCTCTGCGGTAACCCGGGAGACGAGTACTTCTCGGCCTTCTCGGTGGACCCGGCCAACGGGGGTCCGGGAGCGGGGACCGGGTTCTGGTTCGGTCTGCACATCGCGATTCCCGACCTGTTCGACCAGTTCAACAAGCCGGCCCCGTTCCGCGGTGTTCTCGACGCGAATGGCGAGAGTCTCTTCCAGTTCTTCGCCAACGTGCCGAACCTCGGTATCGACCTCTATGGCGTGACCGTCACCTTCGACCCGGTGACCTTCGCGATCACGGGGTCCTCGAACATCGAGGTTTCGAGTGTTTTGAACTACTGAGTTCCCCCCCCAATCCAGCCAAGGGGCCCTCGCTCATGAGAGCGGGGGCCCCTTTTTCTTTTGTGGAGCGACGGCTTCAGCCGCCATGGGTTGCGAAGGGGGGGGAGTCGGTGGAGGCTAAAGCCTCCAAGGAGTCGGTCACACGATCAGGGCGAAGCCCTCGCCGGCGCCCAGGTTGCCGGTGGCGGCCGTGCGGCCGGCGTTCGAATGAAAGGCGTCGGGCGCCTTGACGCGGGTGTAGACGGCCGTGCAGACGAGGCCGCCGTCGGGCGTGGGGACGCCCATGACGCGGACTTCGGGTTCACGCGGTCCCCACGGTGTGCGGTGGCATGCGGCCGGATAGATCGTGCGTTGCAGGAGACAACCCGGTGTGAGTTCGTCCACGCTCGGATTCGGGGTGACCGCTCGACCGCTGCAACCGTCGATGGGTTTCTGTACCCAGCCCTGGGCGCGGGACCCCTGTTCGCGAAACTGCGAGATCAAGTTCTCGTCGACCTCGTGGCACGGGGCGAGCGCCGTGCTGAGACCCGCGGCGAAGAAGGCCGGGAAGTCTCTTTTGCTCCCCAGATGGAAATGGAGGGGATGGACGCGCCAGTCCACGCTCGTGTCGCTGAAGAGCGCCAGGAGATTCGCCTTTTCGGCCGCGGAAAGGCGGGGGAGGAGATTCTTCGCCACGTCGTCATGGACGAGGCGGGACATGGCGGCCTTCACGGGCACCCACCCTCCGTCTCTCGGGTAGTGCGGGAGCCCGTCGCGGTAAGAGATCGAACGAGGGTCGATGATTCCCATCCCGTCGCGCTCTCCGCCCGTGAGCCTCTGGCAGGCCAAGAACTCGTCCAGAGTCGCTTGGTCCTCGGGCTCGATATCCAGGATCACGGCGCAACGGGCGTCGTCGATGGCCTTGCCGAGCAGAGCCGTTCGGAGATTGTCGCGGAGCTTGGGGAGATCCCACATGGGATCGGGATGTGGCTTGGCCCCGGCCTTTTCCACTTCGGGATGGAGGCGGAACAGGATTTCCGTGATTTCGAGCCCCAGAGCCGAGTAGGCCGGAAAGCTTTGCCATTCGAGATACGAACGGTCGAGCTTACCGGACTTCCCCTCGACCAAGTAGGCGTCGAGAACCGCGAAGGGGTATTGACGGCTCATGGCTTCCAGAAGTTGCGCGGCGACGTCGGCGGAACCGAAGACCTCGGCCTCTTCGTCCGGCAGGAGCGAGAGCCAATCCGCCTCGTCGCGAAGGGCCGTCCTTCTGGCATCGAGAAACCCCACCAAGTCGCTCATCATCGCTTCGATGATCTCGCCGGGTACGATCACGGGGTTTGGCGCGTAGAGGTTTCCTTCCTGTTCGCTCGGCGTCGGGGAGACTCCGATGGCCCGAAGGGCCTCGTAATAGGTCTGATAGCCCGCTTCCGGCTTCGAGAGGATGATGTCGTAGATTCGATTTCGCGCGTCACCGGTCAAGAGGCATCTCCTCGAAGCGATACTTCGTTCTAACACGGAGGAGGGCCGCCGCGGCATCGTGGATGCCGGCCAGCGAGCCGGTTAGGATGCCATCGAATCCAAGAGGTCATCGATTAGAGGAGAAAGAGCCGTGGTCGAAGTCTCCATTCAGGACATCAGGAGCCTCTACGAGCGGTCCCGAAGCGTCCATGAGGTTGCCCGTAAGAAGCTGGGTCGCCCGCTCACATTGGCCGAGAAGATCCTCACGGCTCACATGGTGAATCTGGACGAAGAATCCTGCGAAAGGGGAGAGAGCTACGCACAGCTCAACCCGGATCGTGTCGCTATGCAGGATGCCACGGCCCAGATGGCTCTCCTCCAGTTCATGCGGGCCGGTAAGGCCAAGGTCGCCGTGCCAACCACCGTGCATTGCGATCATCTCATTCGCGCCCACACCGGCGCCGATGAAGATTTGGACGTCGCGGAACACGAGAACAATGAGGTCTACGACTTCCTGAGGAGCGTCTCGAAACGCTACGGCATCGGGTTCTGGAAGCCCGGGGCTGGCATCATCCACCAGGTCGTGCTCGAGAACTACGCCTTCCCCGGCGGGCTCATGATCGGGACGGACTCCCACACACCCAACGCGGGTGGCCTCGGCATGTTGGCGGTCGGTGTCGGCGGGGCTGACGCCGTGGATGTCATGGCGGGCATGCCCTGGGAGGTCAAGTACCCGAAACTGATCGGCGTCCACCTCAAGGGTAAGCTCAACGGCTGGACCGCCCCGAAGGATGTGATCCTCCATTTGCTCGGCATCCTCACGGTCAAGGGGGGGACCGACCATATCGTCGAGTACTTCGGCGAGGGGGCGGACAGCATCTCCTGCACGGGCAAGGCGACATGCACCAACATGGGCGCCGAATTGGGCGCAACGTGCTCCGTATTCCCCTTCGACGACAACATGGCGGACTACTTGGCCGCCACCGATCGCGGGGAACAGGCTGATCTGGCCCGGGAGTTCGCCGATATCTTGCGCCCGGACCCGGAAGTCCTCGAGAACCCGGCCGCCTACTACGACAAGGTGGTGGAGATCGACCTTTCCAGTCTGGAGCCTCACGTCGTGGGGCCTCACACGCCCGATCTCGCCCGCCCGATCTCGAAACTGAGGGACGAGGCCCAAAAGGAGGGATACCCCCTCAATCTCACGTCCGCGCTCATCGGGAGCTGCACGAACTCCTCCTACGAGGACATCGGCCGGTCCGTTGATGTCGTTCGGCAGGCGAAGGCGCAGGGGCTCGAGGTCAAGACCCCCTTCTGGGTGACGCCGGGCTCGGTCCAGATTCACGAGACAATGGCCCGAGACGGACAGCTCGAGGCCCTGGAAAGCGTCGGCGCCCGCGTGCTGGCCAATGCGTGCGGGCCCTGCATCGGTCAGTGGCAGCGGGATGACATCAAAAAGGGCGAGAGAAACTCGATCATCACCTCGTTCAACCGCAACTTCCGCGGTCGCAACGATGCCAACCCGGAAACGCTTTCCTTCATCGCCAGCCCCGAGATCGTGACCGCACTCGCCTTCGCGGGCGATCTGGGCTTCAATCCGCTGGCGGACAGCCTCGAGACCCCCGATGGCGGGACGTTCCGATTCGAGGCGCCGAAATCCGCCCCTCTGCCGTCCAATGGTTTCGCCGATCCCGAGGACAAGGGATTCGTGCCTCCCGCCGAGGACGGTTCGGCGGTGGAAGTGGTGGTGTCCCCCGACAGCGACCGCCTGCAGCTTCTCACCCCCTTCGAGCCCTGGGATGGAAACGACTTCTTGGGCCTCCTCGTCCTTCTCAAGGCGAAGGGTAAGTGCACGACGGATCACATCTCTCCCGCCGGCCCATGGCTCAAGTACCGAGGGCACCTGGATCGCATCTCCGACAACATGTTCACGGGTGCCATCAACGCGTTTTCCGGCGAGACCGGCGTCGGGAAAGACCAGCTGTCGGGCGAGACGGGCGTTCCTTTCCCCAAGATTGCCCGCCACTACAAGGCGGAGGGCAAGGGCTGGGTCGCCGTCGGCGATACGAATTACGGTGAGGGTTCCAGCCGCGAGCACGCGGCCATGTCACCCAGATACTTGGGGTGCAAGGCCGTTCTCGTCCGTTCGTTCGCACGCATCCACGAGACGAACCTGAAGAAGCAGGGAGTCCTCCCCCTCACCTTCGCGGATCCCGCCGACTACGACAAAGTGCGGGAGGACGACCGTGTCAACATCCTGGGATTGGCCGATCTCGCTCCGGGGCGCCCGGTGCAGGTGGAGCTCGAGCATGCGGACGGGACGAAAGACGCCTTTGCCGCCGATCACACCATGAACGAGGAGCAAATCGCTTGGTTCCGAGCCGGAAGCGCTCTCAACCTCATCGCTCAGCAGGCCGCGGGTTGAGGTGGTATGCTGACAGGTCTGCCCCGGAACCATCGGAGGAATCGTCGTCGTGAGTGAGATCATCCAGGTCGTTGCGGAACCCACCCCGAACCCGAACGCCTTGCGCTTCTCGTGGGGGAAGCCGGTTCTCGATGAGGGAGGGCCCTACGACTTCGCCAGCCCAAGGGCAGCGGAAAAGGGGTCGCCCCTGGCGGCCCGGCTCTTTGGCCTCAACGGGGTCACCGGCGTGTTCATCGCGAAGGGTTTCGTGGCGGTGACCAAGCACCCCGGTGTGAGCTGGGATGGCATTGAGGCCGCCGCTTCCCAAGTCATTTCCGATCATCTTCGATCGGGCGAGCCCATCATCACCGTCGACGAGGCGGATGCGAAGTCCGTGGCGGCCGACCCCCAGGACATCGAGAGGCGGGTGAAGGAGATCCTCGACAGGGATATTCGACCGGCTGTCGCCATGGACGGAGGTGATATCGTCTTCGTGGGCTACAACGCCGGCGTCGTCATGCTCCAACTCAAAGGCGCATGTCATGGATGTCCGAGCAGCATGGCGACGCTGAAGATGGGCGTGGAGAATCGCTTGCGGCGCGAAATCGAGGAGATCACCGAAGTCGTCGCGGTGATGTGATTCATCGTGATCGAGAACGTGATCTTCGACTGGTCGGGGACCCTGGCTGACGACGTGGACCTCACGTTTCACGCCACCAACGGGACGTTGACCCAATTGGGCGGAGAGCCCATCGACCGGGAGACCTACCGGCGGGAATTCAAGATCCCGGTGATGGGATTCTACGGCACCCGACTTCCAGGCCGTTCCCTCGACGAGGTCGACGGAGTCTTCTTCGACGAGTATGAGAAGCGGTTGGATGATGTCGTTTTATTCGACGGGGCCGCATCTGTTCTGCACTGCCTTGCGGCGCGAGGCGTTCGCCTGTTCATCCTGAGCACCGTGCCGAATCGATATCTCGACCGACTGCTCGCGCGGCACGGTTTGACGGATCTCATTGAGGAGGTCGTCGGCGGCGCTTTCGACAAGTCGAAGTACTTGGCCGACCTCTTGCGGCGCAGGAATCTCGCCCACGATCGCACCCTTTTCATCGGAGATACCGCTCACGACATCGAGGTCGGGAGGATTGCGGGAGTGCGCACCGCGGCCGCTCTTTGGGGCTACGCTCCCCGGGAGATGCTGGAGGCCGAGGCGCCGGATGACCTTTTGGAGACGATGGCGGATCTCCAGGCGATGCTCGATCGCGATCATCTTTTGGAGACCGTGCCGCTCGTGATTCCGACGGTGGGTGGTGTCCTCGTGGATGATGAGGGCAAACTCCTTCTCGTTCGCACTTTGAAGTGGTCCGGCACCTGGGGCATTCCGGGTGGAAAGATCCAGTACGGCGAGACGATGGAGGCCGCGTACGAGCGGGAGATCAAGGAAGAGACCGGATTGGACGTCGAGGACACCCGATTTGTCATGATTCAGGACTGCATCGAATCCACTGAGTTCGTGAAACCTCGACACTTCCTCCTCATCAACTACCTTTCCCGCGCCCTCGAGACGGATCGGCTGGCCTGGAACTATGAGATCGAAGAGGCCCGCTGGGTCACCCGGGACGAAGCGCGGACGCTGCCGCTCAATGAACCGACGCGCATCGTGCTGGATGAAATCGACCGCCTTGGACTCTGGGAGAGATCACGATGAAGGGAACCATCCTGTTGGAAGGTCTCGAGATCGAATGCATCGTGGGCATCCATCCTCACGAGCGATCCGAGCCCCAGAAACTGTTCGTTGACGTGGAGCTCGATCGCGATTTCGATGCTGCTCAAGCTACCGAGGACGTGGAACACACGGTCGACTACGTGGACTTGGCTCAGGCTCTGACGGATCTGGCTGTCCGGGGTCGGTTTCGACTCATCGAGACCTTCGCCGAGCGCGCCGCCGAGATGATCATCGAGACGTTCCGCGCCGATCGGGTGGGCCTCGAGGTGAAGAAACCGGCGGCCGTGCCGCGGGCTCGATGGGCGGCGGTCAAGGTGGAGCGGTTCGCGTGATCATCGAGAGGGACCTCCACGGGCGAGTGGCTCTCGTGACAGGAGGCGCGCGGCGGCTGGGCCGGGAACTCGTGTTGGCTCTCGCAGCGGCCGGCGCCGACGTCGTCATTCACTACCGGTTCTCCGGCCACGAGGCCGTGGATCTGGCGGACCGAGTGAGGCAACAGGGACGGGAAGTCTGGCTCGCGTCCGCCGATCTGGGCTCCGACTCCGGGGTTACCGAATTACTGCGGGCCCTTCATGCCGGGCCGGGCCGACTGGACATCCTCGTCAACAACGTGGGCAACTATCCCTTGGGCCCACTCACCGACGCCGACGCCGCCCAGTTCCGAAGTCTTCTGGAGACGAACCTGATCGCGCCGGACAGCCTGATTCGGGGCTCCCTTTCCCTTTTCCCCGAACGGGGCGGACACGTCATCAACTTAGGGTATGCGGGCCTCGAGAGTTCGCGGGTTCAGGCGAACGCCGTTCACTATCAGGTGACCAAGACGGGGCTTTTGCTCTTGACCCGTGCCTGGGCGGCGGAGCTGGCCCACCGGGGTATCCGCGTGAACATGATCTCGCCCGGGCAGTTGGAGAATTCCGTGGATCTTCCCGCTGATCCCGCGCGAGCGATCCCTCTGGGAAGGCCTGGAAGACTGGGGGAGGTCGCGGAGGTCCTTCTGTTCCTCTTGGGCGAAGACTCCTACCTCACAGGCATCAACATCGACGTCGCGGGCGGCTGGCGGGTCTGACCCGCGCAGTCAGTCTTCGAAGCGCTGAGGGGCGGGCAGAAAGACCGTTCGCCGGTAGTGCTTCAACTCTTCGATGGATTCGCGGATGTCATCGAGAGCGCGGTGCCCCCGATTTTTCTCCGGTACGAACGACTCTCCGTACCATCGCTTCACGAGCTCCTTGATGCTGCTGACGTCGATGACGCGATAGTGGAGGAAGTTCTCCAACTCGGGCATGTGACGCGCGAGGAAGGTTCGGTCGGTGCCAATGGTGTTGCCGCAGAGCGGAGAGGAACCCTCCTCGACGTGACGGCGCAGAAATGCCAACGTGGATTGCTCGGCCTCGGCGAGCGTGATGGTGGACGCCTTCGCCGCGGCGATGAGTCCGGACGCGCCGTGGTGCGACCGATTCCATTCGTCCATGGCATCGAGGACCTCGTCGCTATGGTGAATCACCAGGTTCGGACCCTCTTCGACGATGCTCAGATCCTTGTCGGTGACGATCGAGGCGATTTCGAGAATCGTGCAGTCGGTCGGGTCGAGACCCGTCATCTCCAAATCGATCCAAACCAGATGGCCTTCGATCACTTCGCCCTCCTCGGCATCCAGCCTATCAGGTCCACCCCCCAGTGATCCACGGATGTTGGTAAATGCTTGAAAGACAAGGGCTTGACGCGAAGGGCCGTATCTTTGCTTAGAAGCCACAGGAGAACTCTTTACAAGCATGGGGTGAATCGTGTTCAATAGCTCCGCGTTCTCGCCCCCCCTTCGAGAAAAACGAACGATGCCGACAAACCTACATCGCTTGACCATGGCGCTGGCTCTGTTTGCCTGCCTGCTTTTCTGGGGGGACCTGAAGGCCCAGGGGGGCAGCACACCTCCCTTCACCGTGGATCGCGCGAATCCCGCGCAGTCCGCCCGATGGGTGAGCTACCTCATCGATCGACATGGTCCCCTCGCCACGGGTCCCGACCGCGCTTTTCGTGAGAGCATCGCGGACACCCTCGACCAGCTCTGCGGCGTTCAATCGAATGCGGTGTTCAATCCTCTTCTCGATCCGGTCTCAGGTCCCTTCCTCGCCGCCCTGTTTCGCATTCGCATGCTGGAAGGTCTGAGACGGCTCTCGCTCGATCCGCCGCCCGCTACGGGAGTGAATGTCTACAAACTCTATTCGTCCTGTTTCGTCGTGCGAGATGCGCAGAGGACCGTCGGCTTTGACTTTGCCGAAGGACCGTTCGTTCTCGCGGGATTGAATACGATCCCACTCACCTTTCTCAGCGACTTGGCCGATCAGTTGGACGTCCTGTTCGTCTCGCATGTCCATGCGGATCACCTCTCGGTCTTTCTTATGGCCGAGATGGTCGCTCGAGGGAAGCCGGTCTTGGCGCCCCAGGAGATCATCAACGTCTTGCAGGGCAACGGCTACCTCTGGGCGAGCGCGGTGCAGCCCACCGTCGGTGGCGTGACGCCCCAGAGTGCCGGCGGACTCACGACCTGGGTTTTCGAGGGGCGCCAGTGGCCGGGGGTCTCCGCGGGGGGCGGCAAACTTCCTCCCATGCCGGGCTTCGCGCCGATCAACAACGTCTACGCGATGCGCATGGGGGGCCTCAACATCGTGCACTTCGGCGACAACAACGACGTTGGAGTCCTACCCTGGCTGAATTCGCTCGCAGCCATCGGGATGAAACCCGATCTGATTCTCATGGTGGGTTATCTCGCCCCTCAGATTCATGCGGTCACACAGGCTCCGCTCACGTTGCTCGGGCACGAGTACGAGTTTGGGCACGCCGTGGGCGCCGGATTCGCATTTCTGGCGATGCCTCCCCAGCCGGACCCCCTGCGCCGGGTTCTTTTCTGGGGCGAGAGCCTCCACGTTGCGCCCTGACCGTCAAAGGAACTGGTCGTGTAGATCTCGAGCGTAGGCCCCAAGGCTCGGGTCCCGGGCCCCCATGAGGAGGATAGCGTCCCCCTCCCGCGCCTCGTTCGCGAGCCGGAGCCCGAGTTCTGCACGGTCGGGCGCCCTGAAGGCGTTCACCCCTCGCTCCCGCAGGGCTTCGACCACGTCATCGGTCGAAATGACCCGTTTCACGGTGCCTCCCGCATAGTAGATGTCCAGGATGTGGAGGGTATCGGTGGAATCCAGCACGTCGGCAAAGACGTCCACGTAGTCCTGGAGGAGACGTGCGGTCTGCGTGAAGCCGTGAGGCTGGAAGACGGCATGGAGGCGCCGGGCTCGGGGCTTGGCCGTTCTCAACGCCGCCTCGACCTTGGTCGGATTGTGCGCGAAGTCGTCGATCACCTCGATGCCCCGGGGCCGACCGAGAATCTGGA
>DRQF01000181.1 GCA_011369445.1 Planctomycetota bacterium
CGCGCCCATTCTTGGGGGGGAGTCCGGTCAATGACTCCACCTCCAAGGTCGTGTCCCCCGACTTCGCCTCCTTCGTGAGAACGGTGCGACCGACGAGCCCGGCGAGGAGGAACGGTGGCGCCGTGTCCGCATCGATGCGCCCCTGCTCGTCCTCCACGCAGACAGACCAAAGGTCTCCCCGGGGGTCGGCCATGTAGGGGAATCCACCCTGTTGCCCAAGCGCGTCCGCCCAGGCCTTGGGATGGGCGTCGACCATGAACTCGGCCGGGCTGTCATAGTCGGGAGTCCCTCCGGAACTCGGGCGGCTCTCCCACCCCTGGTGGGTTCGTTCGAGCCTGCCCTTCGCCATCTCCAGTGCGGCCTCCGCGACCGCGCGGGCCCGCTGGCGTTCCGCCGAGATCACGGCGGTCCGCCGATCTCTTCGGGCTTCGACGACGAACGGCGTCGCGATCACCAACAACATGGTGAGCACACTCAAGACGATGATGAGTGCAATGCCCTCATCGCTCCTCGTGCTCGTTGCCCGCAGACCCTTCAACGGATGGCTCCAGATAGCTCCACGATGATCACCTCCGTCTCCGGCTCCGCCCCCTCTTCCACCGCGTCCGTCATGAGGACCAGTCGCACCGGTCGGTGGTGGAAACGGGGGTCGAGGCGGCCCTGACCGTCCAGATGAACGAGGAGATCCGAATCCTCGGCCACGTCGATGCCCACCGAGAAGACCTCTCTTTCGGCCTCGAGAATCGCGTCGTAACGCACCTCGTCCCATCGCGCCTTGATTCCATCGCCCGCCCCTCCCAGCGCCAGATGGGCCTTGGGCTCGCGAACGAGCGGACGAGACTCGCGCCGCTCCGCCCGGAGGACGTGGTCGACCTCGATCCGAATCGCGACCCCGTCATACAGCAGGGCGACATGCGTCCATCGGCCGGGCGCGATGAGGTGGGGGCCGGTGGAGACACGGACCCGATCCGGCTGAGCCCCTCCGAGCCCCAACTCGGCTTCCAGCCCGCCTTCCCGATCGAGGGAGAGACGAAAAACGCCCCCGCGACTGGCCAAGCTGCCGGCCTCCGATTCCGCGAGCTGCATCCAGAATCCGAGTCGAAATCCATAGACGGCGTCGAACCAGGGGTAGCTCCCCAGATCCACCTCACCTCCGGTGACTTCGAGGCAGCGACCGAGCTTCCCGCCCTCGTCGATGGTCCCTCCATCCACGCGCATGCCCCGAGACCCGCGATCGTCCTCGAAGTGCCAGACCCCCGCCTGCTCCACGATGGCCGCCTCCACCGCGAGGTCCTCTCGATCCAGGCGAACCAGCGAACCGACACCGGAGTTGACGGCCGCATTGCGCGCCAAACGCAATGACGCGCGAACGAGCCGTGCGTTGGTCTCCAAAAGAAGCCCCTTGTCGCGGCGCTTGATGAGCCCCACCGCCACGCCCGTGACGGCGGCAATGATGGCCATCACGACGAGGAGTTCCAGGAGAGTCATGCCCCGATCGTTCCGCATCACCAGTTCCCTATGTCATCCTCGGTATTGAAGGTCATATCCGGCCCGGCCGAGAAGATCTGGTAGCTGGATGGCCGAAAAGGGCTTTTCGTCTTGGCATTCTCCCAGGGTTTCACCGTGACGATCTCATACTCCCCCCCCACCGTCGAGGCCGCCATGTAGCGGCGGACGGCCGGATTCCCGTAGTCGGCAGCGTTGAAGTAGGCGAACGGATTGCCCCACGGATCGAGGAACTCGAAGAGATCCTTGGAGCCGTAGATCGTCAGAGGCTTAGCCGAGACGTCCCCGTCCGTGTTCTCGAAACTGTCGTCGCCCAGACTCTCCGAGGGGCGATCACCGCGAAAGTCTTTCGAGGCCAATGCAACAAACATGGACTCGGCGCCGAGGTTGATCCGATTGGTGAGCTTGCCGGCACCGGGAACCCCCTCGAGACTCGTCAGCGGGTAGGCACCGTGTCGGCGGTCGGATTTGTACTGTTCCAGGGCCGTCGTGAGGGTTTGAATCGTCGCTTTGCACTGAAGCTCCTCCGCGTCGGCCTGGGAACTCCGCAGCATGGTGACGCCGAGGGCGCCCAAGATCCCCAGGATCGCGATGACGACCAGAAGTTCGATGAGGGTAAACCCCTCCTTTCGAGAATGGGAACCGATCATCAGCGTCCTCTCCGAATGCGTGTGACGATCCGAACGTCGTCCACGAGCAGATCCACTTTGCGGTCGATCTCAGCCTGAGTGAAGACCCACCCTTGAAGCTCGCGAGCCGATCGCGAAAGGCCTTTCACTTCGACTTGGGGTCCCACGTCTCGACCGTCGACCATGAGTCGAAAGATCCCTTTCTTGGGGTCCTCGACCCGGATTCCCAAAGTCGCCACGCCGGGAGCGCCTTCGGCGCCCGCGGGCCACGAGACGTCGAGAGCATGCCAGCGACTCATCTGGTGTCGCTCGATCAACCGGTAGGCGAGGCGGCCCTCGGGGAGGCGAGCGAACACCAAGCCCTCGTAGGCCATGCCTCCCCCCACGGGGTCCGTGAAGGGGTTCTCGTCGCCGGGTTTCCCGCGGAACGAGAGGATCGCCACGCCGGATACGAAGGGAGCCTTGGCGCGCGCCGTCAAAGCCGCCTCGAAAGACACGAGAGCGCGACCGGGTCTCTCCTGAATGATGGCGCTCGGCGTCTCCGACTCCCGCTGGGTTCCCTGGAAACGAACCCGATTCTGCAGAAGGCTGATCGAGATGCCGCTTCCGGGCGCGTGGACCTTCCAGGCTCGCAACAGGTCCCGTCCCGAAGCCACGCGGTCGAAGTGATCCTTCCAGACCCGCATCGAGAGGTTCTCCTCGATGGCGTGAGCCCAGGTGCGCACGTATTGCGCACGGGGCGACTCGTCCCGTCGATCCAACTCTCGCTCGATGGACTTCAGCCTCTTGAGGGCTTCCTCTGCGTTCCCCTGGCTGTAGTAGTACCAGGCCAAGGACAGCTCCACCTCGTCGTCGTCCGCGACGAGTTTCGCAGCCTCCAGCGCGGCCTTGGCCTCATCGTTCCGTCGCATGCGCGCGAGCGTCTGCGCCCGGCGCACGAGGAGAGCGGGGGTCTTCGGACTGAGGGCGATGGCCGCATCGAGATACCGAAGCGCATCGGAGAACCGTCCGAGGAGGAACGCGGACTCGGACAGATGTGCCAAAAGATCGAATTGACCCGGCAACTTTTCCATGGCGCGAGCGTGCTGCTCGCTTGCACTCCGCGCATCCCCGTTCAGCAGGTAGCCGCGTCCGTGGAAGAGGAGGACCTCCGGATCCGACGGGTCCGCCTCGTAGGCGGAGGCGTACGCATTCGTCGCGGCCTCGGTGTCACCGATGAGTTCGTAGAGAAAACCGAGAGCGATCAGGGCGCGGCCGCTCAGAAGTGGATCCGCCTCCGCCGCGTCGAGGAACGAATCTCTCGCCGTCACCCAGTCCTTCTCGTCCAAGGCGACGAGCCCGAGGCCCAGATAGGCGCCGCCGCACCAGGGGTCGACCTTCAGAGCTTTCTGATAGAACTCCTTGGCACTC
>DRQF01000182.1 GCA_011369445.1 Planctomycetota bacterium
GTCCGCCCCCCCCATTCAGTTTCTCGATCGCATAGTAGAGGACCGGCGTGGGCACGATGCCGACGTCCACCACACGAAGCCCCGTGGCAATGAAGCCACGGGTTGCGGCACGGGCGAATTCCGGCGAGGACAGCCGAACGTCTCGACCGAGGGCCACCGACGTCGCACCGCTCCTCGCGAGGTAAGTGCCGATTCCGCGGGCGATGAGCTCGACGGTTTCGTCCGTGAGATCCTCCCCGACGTGTCCTCGAATGTCGTACTGCCGAAAAATGGTCGGATTCATGGCCTTCTTCTCCATGGAATGGAACGTGGGGATGGTAGCCCTCCTCGGAGCGCGAGTCCATTGACGGCGTTTCGCGAGCAGGCGTAGAATCCCCGGTCCCTCCGGCCGCGTGGTCCGGAGGCCCGTCGCTCTCACTCGGCCCCGAGGGAACTCACATGAAAACCACTCGCGTTGTCGGCGCGACCCTGCTGACCATCGTTGTCCTCGCCGTGGCCGCCACGGCTCAGGGGCCGGGCGGCGAGTCCGTCATCGCTCCCGGTTCGGCGGGCAGCCCCCAGCACTCCGCGTGGAGTTGGATGAGCGTCCTCCGGGGTCTTCTCGGACTGCTGTCCCTCGTCGGCATCGCCTGGGCGATGAGTCTCGATCGTAAGAAGTTCCCGGTCAAGACGGTCGTGGGTGCGGTCATCATGCAGATCATTCTGGGGCTCATGTTGATCAAGTGGGACGTGGGGCGTTGGGTGTTCGAGAGGATCTCGGAGTTCTTCGTGAAACTCCTCGAGTTCACGCAGATCGGAGCCCAATTCGTCTTCGGAAACCCAAACGTCTTGAAGGGACCTGGAGCGCCGGCACTTGCGTTCTCGGCACTGCCCACGATCATCTTCTTCTCCTGCCTCATGGCCGTGCTCTACCACCTTCGCGTCATGCACCTCGTCATCTGGGTCTTGGCCCGGATCATGAATCGGATGCTCGGAGTGACGGGCGCGGAGTCGATGGCCATGGCGGCCAACGTGTTCGTGGGACAAACGGAAGCGCCTCTCGTGGTGAGGCGCTTCGTCCCCAGCATGACCAAGTCCGAACTCATGAGTTTGATGACCGGCGGTTTTGCGACGGTCGCAGGGAGCGTGATGGCCGCCTATATCGCGCTCTTCCAAGAGGTCGGAGGGGACGAATTCGTCCCCCATTTGCTCATCGCATCGGTCATGTCCGCGCCCGCCGCCTTCGCCATATCGAAGATCATTTGCCCCGAGAGACAAAAAAGCGTCACCGGCGAGGGGATGAAGCTCGAGTTCAAGTCCTCGGCGAGCAACGTCCTCGACGCCGCCTCGACCGGGGTCGCGGAAGGCCTCAAGCTGTGGCTCAACGTCGTTGCGATGCTTCTCGCTTTCATTGCCATGGTCGCTCTGCTCGACTACGTCTTGGGGGTCGCGGTCGAGGGTCTCACGCTTTCGAAGCTTCTGGGCTACATATTCTCCCCCGTCGCCTTCCTCATGGGTGTGGAAACCGCGGACATCCAGGGCTTCGGTTCGCTCCTCGGCATCAAGATCGGCGTGAATGAATTCGTGGCCTACACCGAGTTGCAAAAGGAAGTCGTCCGGTGGGAGCAATCGGCTCCAGGCTCTCTGTCGGAACGTTCGCTGTTCATGGCCACCTATGCCCTTTGCGGCTTCGCCAACTTCGCGTCCATCGGAATCCAGATCGGCGGCATCACTCCCATGGCGCCCGAGCGCAGGCAGGATATCATTCAATTGGCGATGCGAGCCATGCTGGGAGGCGCCTTGGCCTCCTGGATGACGGCGTCGATAGCTGGGATGTTCTTCTGATGCCCGACACACGAAGCCAAGTCGAAGAAGCCGTGGCATTCATCAGGGGGCGCAGTGACAAGCAGGTCCGGATCGGCCTGGTCCTGGGTTCCGGCCTCTCCCCTCTCGTGGAAGCCCTTGCTGACGCGGACAAGTTTCCCACGCAGGACATTCCCCATTGGCCCCGGAGCACCGTGGAAGGGCACAAGGGGGAGATCCTTCTCGGGACGCTCGCCGGCGTCTCCGTAGCCGTCCTCAAGGGCCGAGTCCATGCCTACGAGGGCTACGATCTCGGTGAAGTCACATTCCCCGTCCGAGTTCTTGCTCGGCTGGGCATTCGTGCCCTCGTGCTCACCAACGCCGCCGGGGGGATCAACAGGGACTTCGGCGCCGGAGACCTCATGATCATCGCGGACCATCTGAACCTTCAGTGCGCGAGCCCGCTCAGAGGGCCGAACGTGAAGGAGTGGGGGCCCCGATTCCCAGACATGAGCGAGGTCTACGACGCGAAGCTGCGCACGCTTGCGAAGGAATTGGCCCTTCTCCAGGAGATCGAAGTCCACGAAGGCGTCTACGCGTCCATGCCGGGCCCCCAATATGAAACCCCCGCGGAAGTCCGCATGCTCAAGATCCTGGGCGCGGATGCGGTCGGCATGTCGACCGTGCCCGAGGCCATCGTGGCGCGGCACATGAGCCTCAAGGTCTTGGGGTTCTCGGTCATCTCCAATCTGGCGGCGGGAATCGCCGATCACCCCCTTTCCCATGAGGAAGTGATGGAGGCCGGTGCGAGGATGGGCCCCATGTTCTCCGCGTACCTGCAGTCTCTGCTCCCTCGGATCGACCAGACTCTGGAGACCTCGGCATGACGCCCGCGGAGATGATTCGCGCCGCCATCGAAGCTCGCACGAGCGCCTATGCCCCCTATTCGAACTACGAAGTCGGAGCGGCTCTCCTCGCTCGCGACGGGCGCGTCTTCACTGGCTGCAACGTGGAATCCGCCAGCTATGGCCTGACGGTCTGCGCCGAGCGGGTCGCGTTTTTCAAAGCCGTCTCCGAGGGCGCCAGGGAGTTCGAATCCATCGCCATCGTGACGCGAAA
>DRQF01000183.1 GCA_011369445.1 Planctomycetota bacterium
CGGAGGTCCTCATTCCTCTACCCGATCGAAGACTGGTCCTCCGCACGCCCCGTGGCCTCGAAGTCTTCTCCGGCGACCACCTCATTCTCGCCACGGGGGCCCGTGAGTTGTTCCTGCCGTTCCCGGGGTGGACTCTTCCCGGGGTCTTTGGTCTGGGCGGGCTCCAGGCCCACCTCAAGGGAGGCCTCGACCTCGCGGGCCGACGGGTCGCCGTCGCTGGCTCCGGCCCGCTGCTCCTCGCCGTCACCCGGTTACTTCTCCGGCGAGGCGCCGAAGTCGTAGGCCCCTTCGAGCAGGCCCCCCGGAATCGCGTCGTCCGATTCGCCTTCCACACCCTCACCCGTGAGGGAGGGCTCGGGGATCTCCTCCGACATCGTCGGGCAGCGTTGCGACTGCGATGCGGCGCCTGGTGTCTCGAAGCGCTCGGGACAGAACACATCGAGGGCGTCCGCATCCACACGCGGACGGGAGTGGTTCGCGAGCGCGTCGACGCGTTGGCCTGCGCCTTTGGCTTCGTCCCGGAAACTCGGCTCGGGCGCCTGCTGGGGGCCGAAACCCGCCACGGGGCCATCCTCGTGGATGACACGCAAAAGACGACCCTGGATGGGATCTTTGCGGCGGGGGAGGTCACGGGCATCGCGGGGAAGAACGCTGCGCGATGGGAAGGTCGTGCCGCCGGAGCGGCAGCGGCCGGCGCGAAGCTCACGGCGAGCTGCGCGAGACGACTCCTTCGAGGACGACAGTTCGGACGTCGATTGGCTGGCGCGCATCGCCTGCGTGCCGAGTTGCGCAATCTCGCAAATCCCGACACCATCATCTGCCGCTGCGAGGGAATCCGCCTTCGGGACCTGGCCCCCGAGTGGAGCCCTCGCGAAGCGCGCATTCTCGGTCGCTTGGGCATGGGGCCCTGCCAGGGCCGCGTGTGCGGGCCGATCCTCGCATTCCTGCGAGGCGCATCCGATGGGTCCCAACCGAGGGCTCCCCTGTCGCCCATGACGGGCGCCGAATGGGCGGCCTTGGACGATATCCTCAGTTCCGAAGGAGACAGCCGTTCATGAATTGGGAAGGTGTTCTGCCCGCCATCACGACGCCCTTCACTCCAGCCGGATCGGTGGACGAGGACGCCTGCGCCAAGAAACTGGACCGTCTGGAGAAGGCCGGTTGCCGTGGGATCGTGCCGGGAGGATCGCTTGGCGAGGGAACGACCCTCTCCTTCGATGAGAAGACCCAACTCACCGCCTTCTGCGTGCGACACCTGGACGGGCGACTCCCCGTCATTCCAGGCATCGCCGCCGCATCCACGAAGGAGGCCGTGCGCTTGGCGCGGGCTGCCGCGGAGGCGGGAGCGACCGGCCTGATGGTGCTTCCGCCCTATTTGCACCGGGGACCCGTGGAAGAGGTCACACTCCACATCGAGGACGTCGTCGCCTCGACGCCGCTCCCGTGCATGCTCTACAACAACCCCGCGGCCTACGGCGCGGATCTCACTCCCGACATCGTTGCGCGGCTTGCCGCCCGCCACCCCAACGTCGAAGCCGTGAAGGATTCCAGCGGTGACGTGCGGCGGCTGACGGCCCTGGAGGCGGAGCTTGGGGACCGCCTGACTCTTCTCGTGGGACTCGACGATGTCTTGGTCGAGGGCGTCCGTGCGGGCGCCCGAGGATGGGTGGCGGGGTTGGTCAACGCATTTCCGCGAGAGTCCGTCGCCCTTTTCGAGGCCGCTCGCACGGGATCGGAGGAGACGACCCGCGCGCTCTATGCGTGGTTCCTTCCTCTCCTTCGCCTGGACACCGAACCGGAGTTCGTCCAGCTCATCAAGCAGGTGGAAGCCCTTGTGCTCGGGGAGAGCGCGGCGGTTCGAGCCCCCAGGCGTCCTCTCCAGCCCTCCCCATTGCGCCGTGTTACGTCCCTCGTCGAGACCGCCCTGCGCACACGACCGGAGCTGAAACCATGAAGCACGTCTTCCACGCCGCACAGATTCTGGGCAGCCAGAGGATTCCGTCCTCGGGAGCCGGTCATGCGGCGGTCAACCCGGCCACGGGTGAAACCCTCGAGCCCGTGTTTCACGACGCAACGTTCGAGGAGATCGACCGCGCTCTGCGTCTGGCGTGGTCCGCCCATCTCGCCTGGAAAAAGCGCCCTCTCGCCTCTCGCTCAGCGCTTCTCGACCTCGTCGCTCGGGAATTGGAAAGCGTGGCGGACGATCTCGTGGAACGGGGCATCGCGGAGACAGGATTGCCCGAGGCAAGACTTCGCAACGAGCTCGGCCGCACGACCGCGCAGTTGCGCCTCTTCGCCCGGCATGTCGAGGACGGCCGATTGATCGAGTCGCGGTCGGTGGCGGCGGCGCCGGATCGCGTCCCCACGCCCGCCCCGGCCCTCGTCCTCGCCATGAGGCCCTTGGGCCCCGTCGCGGTCTTCGGAGCCGGCAACTTCCCCTTGGCGTTCTCCGTCGCGGGAGGCGATACGGCCTCCGCATTCGCCGCGGGTTGCCCCGTCATCGTCAAAGCCCACCCCCATCATCCGGGCCTCTCGGAAATCGCCGGGGAGGCCGTGGCCCGCGCCGTCCACGAGTCCGGGCTCCCCGAGGGCGTCTTCGGGCTCATTCACGGCGCCTCGCCGAACGTGGCCCGCGATCTCGTCCAACACCCTCTCCTCGCCGCCGTCGCCTTCACCGGTTCCACCGCCGCTGGACTCGCCATCCGCGATCTGGCCGAAAGGCGGCCGACTCCGATTCCCGTCTTTGCGGAGATGGGAAGTCAGAATCCCGTCTTCATCCTGCCTGCGAGACTTCGCGCCCGCGGAGCCGAGACGGCACGCGAGCTAGCGGCCGCGATCACCCTCGGCGTGGGACAGTTCTGCACACGCCCCTCTCTCGTCGTCGTTCAGCAAGGGCAGGCCTGCGATCGCTTCGTGGCCGAGTTGATCCAGGCCCTCGACGCCCAAGGCGGCGGCGTGATGCTGAATCCGACCTGCCGCGATCGTTTCTTGGCCGCCACGGCCGCGCTCAATGGCGCCAAGGGCGTGCAACGTCTCCTGGAGCCCTCCGCGGAGCCCCGAACCTGTGCCGTTGGTCCGGCCCTCTTTCGCTCCCCTCTGGAGGCTTGGGCCTCCGCCTCCGTGCGCGACGAAGAGATCTTCGGACCTTCCTCTTGGATCGTGACGGTGGAGGATACGGAAGGATTCCTGCGGCTGGCTGGTCGGCTCCCGGGCCAGTTGACGGCGGCCATTCACGGGGACGAAGACGACCTCTCCCTGATGAGGGATCTGCTCACCCTGCTCGAAGAGAAAGCCGGGAGGCTCGTCTTCGACGGCTACCCGACGGGCGTGGAGGTCAACGAGGCCATGATGCATGGCGGCCCGTTTCCGGCGACCACCGACTCGCGCTTCACTTCGGTGGGCACGCTGGCGGTCCGTCGGTTTCTCCGCCCGGTTTGTTACCAGAATCTTCCTCCGGCGCTCCGTGGCCACGCGGAGCGACCCAACGACCCTGTCTGGGAGTGACACGAGGCATGATCAACGAAACCCTTCTCCAACTCATCTGCTGCCCGGAAACGCACCAATCCCTGGCGAGCGCCCCTCCCGACCTTCTGGCCCAAATGGAAGCTCTTCGCGCGAAGGGGAAGCTGGTGAACCGAGCTGGTCAGCAGATCGAGGACGTCCTGGATGACGTCCTGATCCGTGACGACGGCAAGATCGCTTATCCCGTCGTGGACGGAATCCCCGTCCTCATCATCGAGGAGGGCATCCTCGTCGATGAATTGGAGGACAGCTCGAGCGACTGATTGTGGTAGAATGCCCCTCGACCACAGCACGTCGGAGGACATCGAGGAGTCCATGTCGCAAAGCTCCGGAGAAACGACTTACTATCTGGCCAGGTGGCAGGATCACCAGGACGGCGACGCCCTCGAGGAGCTCCTGAGCCGACACCTGGAGCGAATCCAAATCATGGTGGAAGGTCTCCTGGGGAAGGATCTGCGAGCGAAGCTCGAGACGGACGACGTCGTTCAGCAGGCGATCCATGAGTTCCTTTCCTACGGCCCTCCGGTCCGCATGTCCAACGGGGCTGCTTTTCGCGGATTGATGGCGCGGATCGTCGTCAACGTCATCCGTGACGAGTACGCCCGATTCCGCGCTCTTCGCCGTGACATGAGCCGCGAGCAGCGTGGCTCCCTTTCAGAGGTCCTCGACCTGGATCGCGCACCAAGAATCAATCGAACTCCTGACAAGGAGGCCGAGGAAAGAGAGGAATGGAACCGCGTCCGCCTCGCCCTCGAACTCATCGACCCTCACCATCGCGCAGTCCTCATCGCAAGACGTTTCGACAATCGCCCCTGGAAGGACATCGCAGACGACTTCGGCTACGACACGGCGGAAGCCGCTCGGAGTGCGTGCAGTCGAGCTCAGAAGAAACTCACCCAGCTCGTGCGCAGCATCCGGGATCGCGACATGAGCAAGCTGCTGGATGACTCGGACGAAATCGAAGCCGTGAGCTGAGAGGCTCGGGGAGCCCCTCCCTTGTCGCCACGAGTTTTCAGGGGCGCAGATCCATCATCTCTCGAATGAACGCGCGACGCAGCTTGCGGAGGTGTGGGCTGCGCACCCCATGCCTGCTCTTCGGGTAGACCATGAATCTGAAGTTTAGCTTCCCGGCCCTCTGAAGGGCGTCGATGAACTGGATCGCGTTTTGCATGTGGACGTTGTCATCCATGGTTCCATGGACGATGAGCAGATCCCCGTGCAGGTTCTCCGCGGCCTTCACCACACTGGAACCGTCATAGCCGTCCGGATTGTTTTGCGGCGTGGCCATGTAGCGCTCCGTGTAGATGGTGTCGTAGAGCCTCCAGTCGTAGACCCCTCCGCCGGCCACTCCGCATCGAAACTTGTCGCTGTGAGTCATGGCGAACGCGGTCATGAATCCGCCGTAGCTCCATCCGCTGATGCCGACCCGATCCTTGTCGGCCCAAGGAAATGTCTTGAGCATCCAGTCGACCGCATCCTCGATGTCCTTCAATTCCTGCACGCCGAAGTGCTTGTAGCAGGCCTCGGTGAACTTTTGTCCGCGACCGCTTGCGCTTCTGACATTGACCTGGAGGAGCGCCATCCCGGCCTGGGTGTACCAGCCGCCGGTGCCCCTCCACGCGTCTCGCACAGTGGGCGCGTTGGGGCCCGAATAGGTGTCAATCCAAACGGGATAGAGGCGGCCCTTCTTCATCCCCACCGGTTTCTGCACCGTGACGTCCAGCCACTCGCCGTCCCGCGCCTTGATGCGGAAGAGCTGGGCGGTGTTCCCGTTGCGCGGAGGCTTCCGCTCACTCAGAACTCGGATCTCCTTGCCCTTCGCGTCCCGCAGAACGGTCTTTCCGGGATTCACGAGGCTCGAGTAGCGGTCGATGAGGAGGGTGCCGTCGCCATTCAGATGGATCGAGTGGGTGCCCCGACCGTGGGTCAGCCGCACAAGGCCATGCCCGTCGAGCCCCACGCGATACGCATTGCGTCCGATCGCCCCGTCCTTCGTGCCATAGAACGTCACATCGCCCCGCTCCTCGTTGACGTCGATGACACGCTGCAATGCCCAATCACCCCGGGTCACAACGTTCAGAAGCTTGCCGTCGGTGTCGTATCGGTAGAGGTGGTTGAATCCCGTTCTCTCCGATTCCCACAAGAAGGTCCCGTCCTTCAACCATCTCGGCTGGGAAGGCACGTTCACCCAGCCGTGCTCGGATTCCTCGTGAATGATCCGCCGCACCTTCCCTGACGTAGGCTCCACGAGGTTCAGGTCCAGCCAAGTCTGCTCCCGATTCTGCACCATGAAAACCGTCTTCTCGCCATCCGGCGTCGACCCTACCCTGACGATCAAGATCTCGTCCTTGGGAGAGTACATGGAGAGATCGGCCGCGACCCTCTTGGCGTCGGAGGCGGTGACCAGATGAAGCGTGGCACGCGGGTTGACCGTTCCAGCCTTGGGGTATTTCAGCTGATCGACGTCGAGAGTCTGTGGCAGATGATCGACGATGGTGAACGTATCGACTCCATTCTCGTCGATGCGCAAGAAGGCGAGATGGGAACCATCCTCGGACCAGTAGGTCCCACGAAAATTGCCTCGTCCGTAGACTTCCTCCTGATAGACCCAGTCCAACTCGCCGTTGAAGATGTTCTCTCCCCCGTCCTCGGTCAGACGTCGCGTCTCGCCATCCTTCGTCCGCACGAGATAGAGGTCGTTCTCGAAGATGTACGACACGTTTCGGCCATCGGGCGAGATGTCGAAGTGGCGCGCCCCGGCCAGCCCTTCCTTGATCTTTCGAGCGGCGCCGTCGAAGACCCACAACACCCCCCTGACGAGGGCCGCGCCCTGGACGGCGCCCGCGGGCTTGGCGGCGATGCGAACCCCTGGAGATTCCTCCGGCGCCCTCGGCAGGGTGGAGCGCCGCCGAATGCCGCGGAACGCCCGGACATCGAAGGACTCTCCGAGTTTGGCCGCCAGGGCGTCGCGGAAAGCGGATCTGGCCTTCGCCGTAGCCGACGCCCCCTCCTCGGCGTTCGCGACCTGAACGGGCTTCCCCGTCATCGGATCCACCCACTTATTCGCGGAGATCACGAGGTGTCGACCGTCGCTGGCCCATCGCTGGGCCGGCAGCGATACCGCCAGAATCAAGAGAACTGCCAGGGACTTTCCGCGCATGGGTGACCACCTCCGTTGTTGGACGAGAGAGAACCTTAGCCCCCGTTTGGCCGCCCGGTCAAGCGAAGGAGCTCCCGATCAGCTCACTCCTCGAATTGCGGCATCTTTCCGGAAATCAAAAGCGCGGCCCAGGCTGCGAATCTGGCCCGGGCTTCGCGCCGACCGATCTCGCCCGCGAGGTCTCGGCCACGGGAAGCCCACTCGGCCGCTGCCCCCAAACGCCCCCGCCCGGCTTCCAGACGCACGAGCAATTCGAGGACTTGCAGGTTGCGGCCCCGCGTTCGCTCCGCGAGGGACAAGGTCAATCGTTCGAGCCGGTCCCATGTCGCGGCGTCCTGACCACCGCGGCGAAGCAGACTCCAGGCAAGCTTGAGATCCAGCGCGGCGCCCCGCTCTCCGGCGGCCAAGGCCCGGTCGAAAGCGGCCACGGCCTCCCCCCAACGGCCGGCCTCGAACTCCAGGTTGCCAAGCTGTCTCCACCCCAAACCGTCCTTTGGATGACGAGAAAGAAGCTCTCGATAGGTCTTCCGAGCCTCGGCGACGCGCCCGGCCTTCCGGAGCGCGAGCCCCAGGTTGCGCCGTATGTCGACGGCCTCCGGGTGCGAGGCGGCCGCCCGCTGAAGAGCAGAGACGGCGGTCTCCCAGTCACCCTCGCGAAGCGAGAGAATCCCCAGTCCGTTCCAGGCCCCCGGAACGCCGGGGTCGACCCGGAGAGCTTCCCGGTAGGCACGGGCCGCCTCCACCACTCGCCCGAGCGCGGCTAGGGCGTGCCCCCGGCCCACCCAGGCTCGTCCATAGTCGGGCGCTATCGCGATCGCTGCATCGAAGGAGCGCAGCGCGTCCTCGGCCCGGTTCAGTGCAAGGTCTTGGAGACCCAGATCATAGGTGATGACCGAACTCGACGGATCGATCCTGGCCGCCTCTTCGAGAATCTCTCGGGCTTTCTCCGGCCTCCCCTCTTCCGCCTCCAGGCGGGCCAGATTCACGCGGGCATCGTTGATTCCGGGGGCGAGCGCAAGCGCCTCCTCCAGTTGGCGACGAGCCTCATCCCGCTCTCCTCTCTCGAGAAGGAGCAAGCCCAAGTTGTTGCGCGCCATCCACGATGACGGATTGTCCGCAATCACCGCTCGCCAAAGGGTCTCCGGGCCCTCGTAGATGCCGCATTGCTGCCAGGTGAGTAGGCCGAGGACGAGGAGGAGCCCCACCGGCACGAACGAAAGACGGCCGGGAAGACGTCGCAGCCCCTCCGCGCAGAGGACGAGCAGAGGCACACCGGCCATGTACTGGAAGTGATCCGCGGTGAAGGCGTAGCGCATGGGATAGACATCGACGAAGCCCAGGGCGGGGAAGATCGTGATGAGATAGACGAGCCACGCGGCGACGAGCCCGCGCCCCAGTTTGCGCCGGAGGAGGAGGAACATCGCGAGACATGCGACCGCGAGAAGGATGGGGAGCCACCGCAGCGGATCCGCGACGTCGGGCTGCCAGCGGGGATAGGAGAAGACGAGAGGATGGGGCCAGATCAGCTTCCAGGGATAGAACCAAAACGCATGCCCAGCGACCTGCAGTCTTTCGAGGAAGGACAGCCCGAGTTGGGCTCGGACATGAACCTTCTCGAGGTGAGCGGTGAACAGACCACTTCCGATTCCGATGACGAAGAACGGCGTCAACCCCAAGCCTAGACGGCGCAGCCGCGGGTGTGCCCCCGTCGGCTTCGAACCCACCCCCTCCCCACCAGGCCGGCCATCGAGCCACCAAACCACGACGGCGAAGGCAGCGGGCAAAGTGGCGGCGACGCTCTTGGAAAGAAGCGCGGCCGCGAACGCAAGGAGCGCCCACCCCCAGGCCCGCCGCTCACCACGGCGCCACCAGCGCAGCAACCACCCGAAAGCCGTCAGCGCAAAGAGCGCGGAGAGGACGTTCTTCAGCTCGGTGATCCAAGCCACGGTCTCCGCCTCGATCGGGTGCAGCGCGAAGAACGCGGCGGCCATCGCAGCCCCGCGGATGCCAAGAGATTCGAGAAGCCGCCACACAGCCAGGGCAACGAGGCCGTGAAGCAGCACGTTCACCAGATGAAGGCCGCGGGGATCGAGCCCGAAGAGTCTCCGCTCGAGCCAGAACACGGTGTGGGTCAAGGGATAGTACTGCGGCAGAGATTCCGGATGGGTCCACATCTCCACGAGGCCGCGGGCATCCTCGAGCACGGGATTCCGGACGACGTGCTGATCATCGTCCCAGATGAAGCCTCCGTCGCGGATCACCGGCAAGTACGCCACGAGAACGAGGAGCAGGAGCACGGCGCGCGGCCAGAGGACCGCGCGCCGTGGGAGACATTCCGGTGATGCGTTCAATTCACGAGCAAGGTGCCGACCTGACTGACGCCGGTGACGACGTTACCGGTGAAGGTCAAAAAGCAGATCTGCAGCGGAATGGGAATGCCCGTGGGGGCGGAGGACGGGATCGCAACGGTGCCGGTGGCGGACCCGGCCCCGTCCAGCGGCCCGAACGGACTCGGATAGGGCGCCAGCATGAAAATGAACGGGCTCAACGGGTCGTTGAAATAGAAATTCATGCAATCGTCGAACAGAACCGGCAGATCCACGCCATAGCCCGTCGGGGTGAGCCCGAGAGTGCAGGAAACGAAGGGCAGGTAGTTCTCGGACGGATGGGCCGGCGCATCGAACGTCACGGTGACCGCTCCTCCCGCCGTAACGACGGGGGCGGGTTGGAAGCCAACGACGCTCAGCATGGGGTTGGATCCGGCGTAGTTCTGAAAGTTCAACAGGTAGGGAGAGGACGTGCCCTCGCGCCACGTGAACTGGAAGTCCGACCCCGTGCGATCACTCGCCGGCCAAAGCCTGCCGCGAATCCGCGGTGAGTAGTACTGATGCGCGGCCGAGGAAGGCGGCGTAACGTTCGTGATCGGAACATAGGTCATCGTCCCCGCAGGGATGAGACCGAACGCCAGGGAACCGCCGTTCACGAAATCACGATAGAGGACGTAGGCGTCCCCCGTCGCTTCATCGCAGGCCAAGTCGATCACGTAGCGATTGTTGCTTCCGAATTGGGTCGACGTCGCGCTCATGACCGTCACGGGTCCCTGGAAGGCGCCCGTCGGGTCCCGTCGGTAATACTGAAGCATGGGCTGAGGATTCGAGCCCGCCGCATCGACGAACACGAGCATGTGAGTGTTTCCGTTGAGATCGCAGGCCACATCGCCCCAGTAGTCGTTGGGGGCGGCCAGGTTGCCCAAGTCGGTTGGGAGCGTCCACGTCGCTGTGAGGACGTCGTACATGCGGTGGCGATAATCGCCTGTCCCTGTGTTCTCGTAGTAGGTGCACTGGACGCTGCCCAGGGCGTCGACGGCGATCCTCACGGACTGCGCGGAAGCGGTGGTGCTGACGACGCCCACGCTTTGAAACGTTCCTCCGGCGCCGTAGGGCTGGGTGCTCTGAAGGAGCTGGGTGCGCCACGACTGGTTCGAGGGAGCCGTCAACCACACGGTTCCCTGAGGTCCGACCGCGACGTTGCATGCGCTCGTGCGCACGGTCGTGGGAATCCCCAACATGCCTTGCACGTCGACCAACGGTGAAAGCTGGCCCGTGTGCGTGTCGAGGCTGCGGTAGTAGCTGTTGTAGAAACTCGGATAGGAAAAGCGTCCCCAGTGGAAGTGGAGACGATCCTGGTCGTCGATCGCCATCGTGACCTGATTGACGAGGACACCCGTGTCGAGGCCGGACGACGAGTCGTTGATGCCGCCGGGAACGACGAGGGTCCAGCTACTCCCCCCGTCGTACGATCGGTACACTTGGATCGGGCGGATCCCCGCGGTGCTCTCGTCGATCGTCGCTAAGTAAAGGACGCCGGCGGAGTCGCGTACGACATGCCCCCCCGTCAGAACGCCGGGATAGGGGAAACCGCTACTCGAGACGGTGACGGTGGACTGGGCCGAAATCGGTCCGAGGAACGACAACAATAGGGCGAAGATGAAAGCTTTCATGGCGGCGACCTCCGCAGTGCAGACTAAACGTCGAGGCCTCCCAGGTCAACGATTCCGTCGCTCTCGGAACGCCCCGAGGACCACCTGAAGCATGTGGCGATGGGTCAGCGACCATAAGGCGCTCGTGGCGGCCGTCTCGGTCCTTTCCGTCCTGACCGCGGTGGGGAGCCTGATCCTTCTCCCCTGGTTGGTGGCCAACTGGCCGGAAGACCGGTTCTTGCCCGGCGGCCCCAAATCGACACGCCTTGTCGGTCGCCATCCACTCTTGAGGGTGCTTTTGGCCGTTTTGAGAAATACGCTGGGAGTCCTGCTCATCTTGGGCGGCCTCCTGATGCTGGTGCTGCCCGGACAAGGACTTCTGACCATCCTTCTGGGCCTCCTCCTGGTGGACTTTCCGGGAAAACTGGACATGGAGCGGCGGCTCGTCGCCCGTCCTCGGGTCCTGAGAGCTCTCAATTGGCTCCGACGCAAGGCCGGGCGTCCCCCCTTCCGAACCCCGGAATCGGTGGCGGAGCGCCCCGCCGGGGCTGGAGCCGGCCCGGAAAACATGCAGGATGAGGAATCCGAGGGGATGTCCGATCCGAACGACCGAAAGAAGAATCATGGTCTCCGCCATGATGAGGAGGACTGAACGCGCCATGGGAATCCCCGGACGAATTCTTAGACATCTTCGATTGAGTCGCGGCTCACACCGAAGATCTCGTCCAGCGAGTCCCCCATTCCTCATCCTGTTCATCAACTCCATCTGCAATCTGGCCTGCGATCACTGCTTTTATTGGAAGGAATTGAATCAGCGAGACGATCTCACGAATGCCGAACTGGAGGCCCTCTCGAAGAGCTTGGGGCGCATCGAGAACCTGAATCTCTCCGGTGGCGAGCCATTCCTCCGTGAGGACTTCGCCGAGGTGGTCGGACATTTCATTCGCAACAACGGTGTGCGGCGCGTCTACTGCCCGACGAACGGTTACTTCGCCGAGCGAACGATCTCCGCCCTCGAAGAGCTCTTCCGCTCACCGACTCTCGATTCCTTCACGGCCGAGCTCTCTCTGGACGGCATGCCCGAGTTCCACGACGCGTTCAGGGGGAATCCGAGATCCTTCGAGAAGGCCATGGAGACCTATGACGCCCTGGCTGAACTGCAGAGCCGGGAGCCGCGCCTGTCGATTCATGCCAACTCGACGGCGACGGGAGAGAACGTCGACGAGATCAAGCGTCTCACCACGTTCCTGCACGACCGTTGCCCGCGGATGGAGCATCACAACATCGCGATGCTTCGAGGGGAACGCAAACGCCCCACCCTGACCGGGCCGGGCCTCCAAGCCTACCGGGAGCTCATCGACTACGTCCGCGAGCTGTGGAGCGATCGTGAAGCGGGTCGACACGGGGGCATCGTCGAACCCATGCTCCATTGGGGAAAACTGAAGATCGCCCGAGCCCAAGCTCAAGCCATTCCTTGCACGGCGGGTCTCCTGACAGGCGTCGTCTACGCCAACGGCGACGTCTCGGTGTGCGAGCAGCACGACCCGATCGGCAACCTCCGCAGTCAGACGTTTCCGGAGATCTGGAATTCCCCCCGCGCCCAGGCCCTCCGGGACTCCATCGCATGCAAGGATTGCTTCTGCACGAACGAAGTCTTCCTGTGGCCGAGCATCGTCTTCCGACCTCTCCAGCTTCTGAAGGCCTATTGGGGCTCGCGGGCCTGGCGGCGCCCTGCGCCCCTTCCCCCCGAGAACCGGGTCGACTGGACTTCCTCCGCGCCCCCATCGCGCCCCCACGACGCCCACCTTGGGCGCCCCCGCCCCTGATACCGGGGGCCATCTTCACGACCAACAAACGTTATTCCATTGACTTCAAGCCTCACGTGGCCGTGAGCACATTGGTCATCGCGGGGGTCACCCTCCTCAATCCAATGCGGGTCAAGAGCTAGTAGAGTCACCATAGCAAGCTAAGGCCGTGCCGATCAGCCGCCGGCCGGAGGCCGGTCCCCTGCAGCGGCTTGTTCGGCAGCTCTTGCGTAAAGGAATTCGGGTGCGAAATCGGCGCCGGATGGCCACGTGATCGTGTTGAGTTCTGCGTCCACTTTGAACCTTCGGAACACCTCCGGGTCCTTCAGGGGCTCAAAGACCTCGCCCCAGATCTCGGCTTCTAGGTCGAGGTCGCATTCAGTACCGTCAGAGAACCTGACGTGAATCGTGTGTCGTTCGACGTAATCTGCCGATTCGAGTTTCGGAATCATGACGGACTACTCCAGCGGGTCAATCGGGCGCAGTGCCCGGCGTTCTCGGGCCAAGTTCCAGTCTTCGAGGAGCTCGGCCTGGTGAAGAGTGTACCACTCCAGGACGTGATTGAGAGCACGCCTCGGGAAGCGCCCCTCGACAACACCATCAGCGATGCGGACGGTGATCTCGAAGGAGCCGTACCTCGCGTGGAAATGCGGGGGATCGTGATCGTTGTAGTACATCGCGATTACGATGCCGAGGAATCTCGAGATCTCAGGCATGCAGCTCCTTCGTCTGCCGAACTGGGATTCTGCGGACCGGTGTAGGACCGCCATACTGGAGTCAGCCGCTTCGTAGGACTCATTCTGCGTCACCGTCAGGGGCATTGAAGTCCAAGCCCCAGTTTATCTTACTCCACGCCTACGACATGGCTCATCCTCGTTAGGCCACGGGGAGCGGGGGTGTGTCAGCGGTTGGGGCGGGAGCGCGTGGACCGTGCGAAGGTCGTGGCCGGGCGTTGAAGCCAGAGCCCTGACCTGCGGACGGAAAGCTCCAAGGGGAGTCTTCCGGTTGAGGGGATCGGTGAGGGTGATGGGCATGGGGTCGATGATGGCGGCCCCCCTCGGGTTCGTGTCCAGTGGGCGGGGTCGGAATGGGGTGCGGCGGAAGCGTTCCTTGTCCCCCATGAACCGTAAAGTGAGGTTCTTCGGCGGCCGCCGCTCGGGCGTCTCGGGTGATCGAAGGAACCCTTCTCTCAGCCCATGTTTCGAGGACTTGCCATGTCGAAATCCGCCCCCACTTTCGTCATTCGACTCCAGGCCAATCTTGCCCCCCAACCCCTCGCACGGGCGCTCCGTCGCTGCAACCGCCAGACCGATTGCGGACGACGCGCCTTCGCTTACGACCTCTTCGACATGCAAGACCGGGGCCTCGGGTTCGCCAGCGCCACCCACTTCGCCGTCGAACGCCTCGGCCCCCACGACGTTTGAGTCGCTGCCCCAGGAGGTGGACGTCGCCACGGTGCGGGAGGCGCTTTGTGCCCGCCGCGTCGACGAGCGGGGTCTGGAGCCCGGCCATCGCCGCGCCCGGGCGCCCCGTGCGAGGTATGGGGCGCTCGCCGGCCTCCCCGCATGACTCATGAGGGGCTGAGAGAATTGCTCGAAAGAGAGATCGGCCGGACGACTTCAACCCTGGAGGAGACCCTC
>DRQF01000184.1 GCA_011369445.1 Planctomycetota bacterium
CCGCCATCGATCTCATTCGTCCGGGTGTTCGCCGTGGGAGACTTCGATGATGGAGTGGATGCCGCCGCGCGTGCTCCAGCGCGTCTCCAGGTTCATCCACTTGGGATCGCAGGCGGCGACGAGGTCGTCGAGGATCTTGTTTGTGATCGCTTCGTAGAAGATCCCCTCGTTCCGATACCCCTGAAGATAGAGCTTGAACGACTTCAGCTCGATGCACGTCGCCTTCGGCACATAGAGGAGAGTCATCTCCGCGAAATCCGGGTGCCCGGTCACAGGACAGACCGACGTAAACTCTTCCACCTCATGGCGAATCAGGTAGTCGCGGTCGGGGTACGGGTTGTCAAACGTCTCGATCGAGTTCATCATGGATCTCCCTCAGGGGCGACATGCGCCTTCCAGGTTATGCGTTCGCCATTCCACCGCACAAGGAGACTCCCATGAAACCCGTCGAGAAGATCTGGATCAACGGTGAGATGGTCGATTGGGAAAAGGCCACGATGCACGTTCTGTCGCACGTGGTGCACTACGGCTTCGGCGTCTTCGAAGGCATCCGTTCCTACGAGCAGCCGGACGGCAGTGCGGCCATCTTCCGCTTGGAGGACCACATCCAGCGATTGCTCAATTCCGCCCACATCTTGCGGCTGGAATGCGATTGGACCTTCGAGGACTGGATCCGTGCCTGCGAACAGATCTTGAAGGTGAACGGGCTCAAGAGCGCCTACCTTCGTCCAGCCCACATGTCCGGTTACGGAAAGCTGGGGCTGGCGGCGATCGACAACCCACCTGTCTCCATCGTGGCGGCTTTCGAGTGGGGGGCGTATCTGGGCGAGGAGGGCATGAAGAACGGCATCCGCGCCAAGGTGTCCTCGTTCCAGAGGAACCATCACAACGCGCACATGCTGAAGGGAAAGGTGAACGGGATGTACGTCAACAACATCCTGGCCAAGCGGGAGGCGGTCGACAACGGCTACGACGAAGCCATCATGCTGGACACCGCGGGCTACGTGGCCGAGGCCAGCGGCGAGAACCTTTTCGTGATCCACAAGGGGAAAGCCCACACCGCCCCCTTGGCCAACGTGTTGGGCGGGATCACCCGCGATTCCTGCTTCCGCATCATGCACGACATGGGAGTCGAAGTCGTGGAGCGCCTCATCGCTCGCGATGAACTCTACATTGCCGACGAGGTGTTCATGTGCGGGACCGCCGCCGAAGTCACTCCGGTTCGCGAGATCGACCAGCGGGAGGTCGGCACCGGTCATCCGGGTCCCGTGACCAAGGAGGTCCAAGCTCGCTTCCTCGACGCGGTCCACGGCAAGCGCCCGGAATACGCGGAGTGGCTCCACCCCGTCACCTGATCGCGCGCCGCTTCTTTGCCTGAGGAGGCCGCACCCTCGCCGCGGACACGTGGCTGCACGCCCCGTGTGACCGTGCCGCGTGTTCGTTGGCCGCGCCATGGGGCTTCGCTTCCTTCTCACCCCAAGTCGCCCCCGTATCGAGAAACTCTCCGCGAACTTGTCCGGAATGAGAATCGACTCCCAAGAGTGAGGTGAAACCTGAACTTCAACCTCAACTCAAAGGAGTCGAAAAATGAAAAGTCTGATCTATTCGGCCTTGCTCGCGGTTCTGGTGGGGGCGTCCCCCGCCATCGGGCAAGTCGTTGCACCTCCCGTCGCCTTCACGGCACCGGTCACCACCATGGTGGCCGGAGGCCCGACAGGCGTCATCGGCGGCGATTTCACCGGCGATAATATCACGGATCTCGTGGTGATTGATGTCGGAAACACGAGTTTTTCGCTGATTCCCGGTGCCGGGAACCGAAACTTCGGCATTCCCAGAACGACGAACCTCGGGTTGGTCTCGCCCCGTTCCGTGGCCTCCGGCGATTTCAACGGTGACGGCACCCTGGATCTCGCCATTTTCGGTGTTCCCGCCATCACCCCCTCATTCGTCCCCAGCATTCAGCTGTTCTACAACAACGGGGCGGGTACCTTCACGGCGGCCCCCGCGGGTCTGTTGCTGCCGGGCGCCAACGGGTCCGGAGGCGCTCGATCGCTGAGGGTTGCTGACGTCAATGGCGACGGAAACCCGGATCTCGTCCTGACCGTCGAGTCCCTGCAGACCTGCTTCGTCTACCTCAACAACGGCACGTCGGTTCCCTTTCCCCTCGCAGCCAGCACGGTCATCGGTGGACTGCCCGCGATGTCGCGGAATCTCGTCGTGGCCGACGTGAGCGGTGACGGCAATGCCGATGTCATCATCGGCGGGGGAGCCCAGGTTGCAGTGGCTCTCGGCAATGGAGCAGGCGCTTTTGGACCTCCCATCGTGACCAACTTCGCGCAGGTGGGCGACGGTCTCGCCCTGCCCGACGTGAACAACGACGGGTTGCCGGACATCGCCCACGGGTCGACCGGCGCCATCGAGATCGCCCTCAACCAGGGTGCGGGTGTGTTCACTCCCAACGGGGCCCTCACGGTACCGGTGGCTCCTCCCCAACCGGGGACAGGTGGAGCGGCCGGGCTGTTGGAATTGGGGACGGCTGATTTCAACGGTGACGGCGCTTCCGATCTTGCTGCCGCGACCTTGAGTACGAACCTGCTGCAGCTCTTCCAGGGTACGACGGCGGCTCCGGGCTTCACGGCCGTGGGAGTGGCCGGTGGCGGTTCTCAGAACTCGTTGACGATCATCGATCTCGATGGTGACGGCGCCCTGGACATTGCATCCACGGCTGCCGGGGCGGTTTCGGTTTTCTTCAATCAGTCGCCCGTCACGGCCTACGTCACTCAAAGAGGTCAACCTTGCGGAGCCGGGTTCCTGTTCGTTTCCAGGCTGATCGTTGGCAGCCCCGTCGCGCCGACGGTCGCCGTGGTTGGGGCCAACCCCGCGAGCGCGGGGCAGACGGCGCTCCTTTACTTCAGTCCCGACATCGTTCCGCCGAGCCTGTTTCTCGGCGGCCCTTGTCAGGTCTGGGTGAACGCAGCCTACGTGCTGGCCACGGGTGGACAGCCTCTCATGACGGCCACGGTTCAGAGCAATGGAGACGCGTTCTTCCCGTTCCAGCCCGTTCCGAACATTCCTTCGCTGGTCGGGCTTCCGTTCTCGATGCAGGCCATCATTCCCGACGCAACGGGGCCGGCGATGGGTTTCTCGGTCACCAATGGCATGAGCGGCCAAGTGGGGTTCTAAGGCATGCGTGGATGCGGAGGATGAGTCACTTGGCGAGAAGTTCGCTCGGAGGATCGAGAGGTTTCAACCTCTCGAGGAGTCGCTGCCAGCGCTTTTCAACGGCGCTGGTGGAGAGTCCCATGAGAGAGGCCACCTCCTGATGGGGAAGCCCCTCCAGTCCTCGATACACGAGCAGCTTTCTCTGCTCATCCGTCAGCTCGTGAAGGCTCGCGACGAAGTGGCCAAGTGCTTCGTCGCGGGCCACTTTTCTGCTGACGCTGGTGGCATCGTCGGGCAGTTCGGCCATCGCTTCCGCAGCGCTCACGCGTGGCGTCCCGACGCGCGACTGCCGCGCGAGAACTTCCCGCATGACGTTGTTGGCGATGCCGAAGAGCCACCCTCGAAAACTTCCCTTGTTGGCGTCGTAGGAATCGAAGCGTTTGTAGGCGCGAAGAAGGATCTCCTGGACGCAGTCCTCCGGGTCGAGCCATCGCCTCAGGACCGAGCCGATGCGCAGGGCCGCCCAGGCATGAAGTGCGGGAGCCACCCTCGAATAGAGCGCGGAGAAGCTTGCGGGCGCTCCGGCTTGCGAGCGGCGCACCAACTCCCGCGTCGAGGGATCCGGATTGTTTCGGCTGTCCTCGGTCATGAGCTTCCGATTATACTCGACACTCAACTCAGCCGAGACGTTTCCCCATGAACCGGCGCCGCGACGACAGTTCGGACAGAGTCCTGGTCGACTTTCTGTTGGCCTACCATGAAGACATGGCGCGGGGCGCCTCTCGGACACTCGGGGACTACCTGAGGTCATTTCCCGGACATGAGGACGAGGTCGCCTGGGAGTTCGTTCAGCTCAAGCTCGCACAAGCGTCTCGTGACGACGACGGGCGCGCGGTCGGTCCCTTCACCCTCATCGAGGAGCTGGGGCGCGGCGGGCAGGGTGTCGTCTACCTGGCGGAGGACGTGCGACTTGGGCGTCGCGTGGCCCTCAAGGTCCTGAACCTGGGGGGCAGGAAGGCCGATGATGTCCTCGTCCGTTTCCGACGGGAGGCGGAAGTCGGCGCGCGCCTCGGACATCCGAATATCTGTACTGTCTACGAGGTGGGCCAGTCCGAAGGCACGGCCTGGATCGCCATGGAGTATGTGGAGGGCGAATCGCTCTCGGCGCTCATCAAGCGGGACGTCGGGTGTCCGGATCGAGAGACGGTGACTCAGCGGCTCCGCTTGATCGAGACCGTCGCCCGGGCCCTCCACGTGGCTCACGAAGCCGGCGTCATTCACCGCGACATCAAGCCCGGGAACATCATGATCCGAATGACGGGAGAACCGGTCATCCTCGATTTCGGCCTGGCTCGGGACGAGCGGACCGCACAGCCCGATCTCACTCGAACGGGTGCGGTCTTCGGAACGCCGTCCTACATGTCGCCCGAGCAACTCGCCGGCGCCACCACTCCACTGGATCGCCGAACCGACATCTACTCCCTGGGGGTCACCTTGTTTCAGGCCGTGACGGGGCAGCGCCCCTTCGATCGGAGCACGACCGATGCCTTGGTGCATGCGGTTCTCAATGAGGGCCTCCCGAATCCTCGCCGCATCAACTCCGCCATCTCGGGCGACCTCGCTCAGGTTCTGCGAACGGCGTGCGAAAGCGACCTCAACCGTCGGTACGCCTCCGCGCTTTCCCTGGCCGAGGAGATTCGGTGCGTGCTGGAGCATCGACCGATCCAGGCGAGGCCGCTTTCTTGGCCCTCGAAGCTGGCGCGCTGGCGGCGGCGAAACCCCAGACTCGCCCTATCTCTGGCGTCTCTTGCCCTGGCTCTCGTGGCCCTAGCCGGCCTCGCCGTTTATTCCGCGCGAACGGAAAAGGCGCTCCGTTTGGACGTGGAGCGCAATTGGAACGATCGGCGGCGTACGGCCGATTTGAAGCGGGTGCGCGATCTCGAACACGCCTATGCCTCCGATCTTTGGCCCATGGATTCGGACTTCCCGAATCGCGCCTCCGGCTGGATCGAGGAGGCGACCGCCGTCCTCGCCCGTCGGGAAGACGACGAGCGAGCCCTGCGCGCCATGGGGCCGCCACCTTGGGAGGACGTCGAGACAGCTTTCTTCGGAGCTCTCCTGACCGAGTTGACCGAGGGGCTTCCGAAACTGGAAGAGAAACTGAAGGAGGTCGAGCGGAGAAAGGCGTTGTGCTCGTCCCTTGCCGCGAAGAGTCTTGGGGACGAACGTTGGCGACCGCTGCGCAACGAAGGTGGGCTCGGGGATGCTTACCCGGGACTGACGCTTGCCCCGCAATGGGATCTCGTCCCCTTGCGGCGAAACCCGACCTCACGACTCTGGGAGTTCTGGCTGGTCTCCAGCGGCGACGAACCTCGTCTCGATTCCGCGACGGGGCGCTGGGTGATGAAGCCGGAGACGGGGCTGGTGATGGTTCTCGTCCCGGGCGCCGAATTCCTCATGGGCGCAGCCGAGGACGAGCCGGGAGAGCGCGATGAACGTCCGGCCCAGGTGGTCCGTCTGGAACCCTATTTCATTTCGGCTTTCGAGGTCACCCAGGCCCAGTGGATGCGCTACCACGATGGTGCGAATCCTTCCTATTACTACCCCGGTAAGACTTCGGAGAGTGGTGAGAGTTTTTCGCTGATTCATCCCGTGGAGTTCATGGACCATGATGCTGCCGTCGAAGCGGCCCGCAGAATGGGACTCAGGCTTCCCACGGAGGCGCAGTGGGAGTACGCCTGTCGCGCGGGAACGCGAACGCTTTGGTCCTGCGGTTCGGACGTCGAGGACTTGGGGGCCTTCGCCAACTTTGCCGGTCAGGAGTGCCCCAAGAGATTGCAGTCTCGCAATCCGGCCTTCGCGCTGCACAAGGATCGCCACGTCATCCACGCGCCCGTGGGAAGCTACGAGCCCAACGGTTTCGGGCTTTTCGACATGCACGGCAACGTCTGGGAGTGGTGCGCCGAACGCTATGCGCGGTCCTATGAGGGCGTTGCGCACAGGCCCGGGGACGGTCGAGAAATCCCCGAGGGCACCGAACCCATCTTCGTGATCCGAGGGGGCGGATTTGCCCATCCCGCATCCATGGGGCGCAGTTCCGACCGCAATCTGTCGGGAGGCGCGGCGAAGCACCGGGATCTCGGATTTCGGCCCGTGCGCAGCATCGAACCCACGCGAGGGACGGAAAAAAAGTAGAATCCATGTCCGGCTTTCGGCCCCGGAGTCAACAGGACTGCAGATCCGAGCCAATCCGTTCACTGGAGAATCATAATGTCTTCGAAACTCGTCCTCTCGAGCTCCGCTTCTCTGGTTGCCATGTTGCTGTCGGTGGCGGCCATGGGGCAGCAGCCGGCTTTGAATTTCCCCATCGCAGAGTCCCTCGACGTGGGCTCACCCGAAGTCGTGAGCGGGGAACGGGACCCTGGAGGGATCGTAATGGTCGCCTCCACCACCGATTTTGACGGGGCGAATCTCATCAGAGCCTCCGATCTCGGTCTTCCCGTCGACTTC
>DRQF01000185.1 GCA_011369445.1 Planctomycetota bacterium
CGCCTCAGTCCGCTCGCCTCGACGGTTCCTTGAAGCTTTCAGGGCTTTCCGGAAAGGACGAGACGGGCAGGTCTCTTCCACTGGCCAGCGAGGCGCGTCTCGACGCGCGCCAGTTGGCGTGGCACGGAAAGGGGGTATCCGCCGAACTCTTCCAACTCGATTTCGGCCCAATCCAGGCTCGCGCGCTGGGAGGCGTCAATCTGGAAACCAAACGTCTGCAACCGACCGAGCTGCATCTCGACGCGGATCTCGAGGCCCTGGGGCGCCAGCTGTCGTCCTTCATGGAGCTCGACGGAGTTCTCCGTGGGCGGGCCAAGGCCGACGTCGTCATCGAAGGTGGCGAGGCGAAGGCGCTCTGTCGTGGCAAGGTGGTCCTGTCGGGTTTCGACTTCGTGGACGAGGCTGGGGAGGGATTCGGTCCCCTGTCGTTGAACCTGGACGAGGCGCTGCAGCTGGACCTCGCCGATGGCGGCGTCAGCAAGTTAGAAAAACTCGATGTCACTGGTGGATTCATCGAAGGTCGACTTACAGGAGAACTCGTGAATATCGGCCACCCCGCAAAACTTCGGGTGGCGCTTCGCGGGCCCCTGTCCGTCGACCGACGCCGCATGCCTTCCTCACTTCGCAGGAAGGTGGAAGATGCCGGACTTGAATTCGACAGGCTTCAATGGAACGGAACGATTCGCCACGAGGCGGCCTCGAGCGTTCTTGATGGCAAGCTCGTCACGTCATCTTTGCGCATGACGCCAAAGGACGGGAAGGACGGTGGAATCACGCTGCGGCCCATCGACATGGACGTCAAGGTTTCCGTGGCTCAGTCGGGCGGCGTTCAAAAGCTCACGGCCGATCTCCGAGGGAAGACCGTTGACATCCTCCTCGAGGGGCCGGAGCCCAAGCGGGGGCGTTTGGTGCAGCCGTCGCTCGACCTCGAATTCGATCTCCGGGGTGCCGGCGCCACGCGGGCGCTGCGAATCTCGCGCGGCCGCCTCGTCGCCTCCTTCGGGGCCGTGGATGTCAGTGGGAATATCCAGGGCGAAGGTCCGAAGGGAACCATGGATCTGAAGATCCGTCCGGACGTGAATCTCGCGACCCTAACGTCGGATCTGGGGGATCTATTTGGCGTGCACCCGGGTGACTACACCGGGAACGTCAAGGGGGGAGTCGATGTCGTCCGGAGAAACAGCTCGATGTCAGCCAAGGGGAAGCTCCTCATCGAGAACCTGACGGCGCGAGCCCATCCCGAGGGAGAGTCGAAGCCTGTCGTGGTCAGGGAACCGAGTGTGGCGCTCGACTTGGACCTCGCTTTCGATGACGAGCGTGGCGATCTGGATCTCGGCTCGACCCATTTGAATTGCAAGACGATTCGAGGGGGCTTGAAAGGGCGGATTCGTCAGTGGAAGACCTCTCCCATCTTCGATGGTCTCGTCGGTGAGTTCCGTTACATCCCGGATCGATTGGGGGTTCTCCTGGCCCCATGGCTGCCCGGGTCCATGACGGGTTCGAAGGAGATGCCCCTCCAATTCCGCTTGGATGGAAAGGCTGCGGGTACGGACTGGCTGTCCGTCCTTCGGGGAACCCACGGCGGGGCGACTTTGGGGCTGTCGCGCCTGCTCGTGTCCGGTTTCGAGTTGGACGGCGACCTGGAGACGATGTTGTCGGAGAAGCATCTTTCCACGGATTCACGCCTGGCTCTGAACGGTGGCGGACTGAGAATCAAGGCCGATGTCGATCTCGAGGAGCGGAAGGACGCCCGCTGCGTCTTGGACGTGTCGGTCGACAAGGCGCAGGCCAACGCCGCCATGTCGCCCTTGCTCAAGTTCGTCAATCCACTGTTCGCTTTGAATCAGGAGGAGGAGGGAGGACTTCTGCAGGGACTCCTCGACGTGAATCTTCACCTCGAGTACGCCGGAGGCATCAGCAAGGAAATCGCCGAGGGCGGGTGGGCGGCCGTTCCCAAAAAACGGATCTCCGGTCGCGGCCGCATCGGTTTTACGAACCTCGTCGTCCAGGGCGCCGAGTTCTTGACCTTGCTCGACCAAGTGGCGGGCCTGGGATTGGGCCCCGACATCGGCAGCAAGTTGGCCTTTGATCCCATCGAATTCACCATCGATAGCGGCCGTCTTCGCTATGCAAAGAGCGTCGCCATGAACCTGGGCGGCGTGCCCACCCAGTGGACGGGCTCGGTCGGATTGGACGGAGATCTGGACATGGTGTGGGAGATTCCCGTGACGGCGGGCCTGCTCGCGAAGGCTCCGTTCTTGAAGTTCTTCAAGGATCAGCCTCTCCGGGTCCCGGTGGGCGGCACTTTGAGCAGTCCGAAATTGCAGATGGAGAAGGTCCTCGAGGAGATGGCGCAGAAGGCCATCCAAAAGGGCTTCCAGGACAAAATCGGCGGCGCTTTGGGAGGGGTTCTTGGCGGTGCTCTTGGAGGCAAGAAGCCTGCTCAGAACCAGCCAAAGGGTCAGAAGGATCCGAAGGCCAAGCCCCCCGCACCGGCTCCGACACCGGGCGGTCTGCTGGGTGGCCTCCTCGGAGGCATCCAGGAGAAAGAGGCCAAGAAACTCTTGAAGCGTGCCGATCGCGCCTGGGATGCGAATTTCAAGGACAAGGCGAGAGCCCGCTACAGGAAGCTCCGAACGAAGTACAAGGGCACGTCCATCTACAAGAAGAACAAGGTGCGCATCGACGAGCGCGCGAAATAGCGAGGTCGACGCGACGACGCGCGGCGGGTAATCTGGGCCCATGGATACAGGACTCGCCGACCGAACCGTTCTCGTCACCGGCGCGTCCGGGTCTCTCGGTCGCTCCATCGCCGAGGAGTTCGGTACGGAAGGGGCGCGCCTGATTCTCCAGGGGCGAAGCCGCACGGCCGAACTCGAGGCGTTTGTTGCGGGGCGGAGTTGGGCGTCGGCGGCGCGTGTGATCGAGGCGGACCTGTCCCAGCCGGGTACTCTCGCCGCAGCCCTCGATCGCGTGCTCGGTGATGATGAGCCTCTCGACCATGTAGTGGCCAATGCCGGGCACTGGCCGAGCGAGGCTCGACCTTGCCATCACATCGATGAGGAACGATTCCTCGACACGTTGCAGTCCAATCTGATGGGAGCCGTGCGCACCGCGCAATACTTCATGGCGCGCCTCGAACGACTCGGCCCACGTCCCGGAGAGGGCGCATCGCTCACCTTCACCGGATCCACCGCAGCGCGATTCGGCGAGCGAGACCATTCCGATTATGCCGCCGCCAAGGCTGCCCTCGTTGGCCTCGCCCGCACGTTGAAAAACGAGGTCACCCGCATCGACCCTTTGGCTCGTGTCAACGTCATTGAACCCGGTTGGAGTCAGGGGGAGGTCGTTCGCCCGGAACTCCAAGCTCCGGGCATGGTGACTCGTGTCACGCGGACCTTGGCACTGCGCCAATTGGGGCGGGGCAAGGACGTCGGGCGCGCGGCCGTGTTCCTTGCGTCTCCTCGCATGGCGCGTCATGTGACCGGGGAGATTCTCGGGGTCCATGGCGGCATGGAAGGGCGTGTTCTGTGGGGGGAGGGTGACATCGACGAGGCGTCCATCATGGCCCGCCTGGACGATGCCGATCCCAGCCCACCAGGGACCGGCTGAGTCGGCCGAGTTTTCCGCGTCCTCCTAAGCGCAGCGCCGCAGGCACCTTAGATCCTCTCTTCCGGCTGCATGATCATTCTGGTGCGACAAAGTGGATTCTCTGCGCCTCCTATGTATATCGCAATGTATATTGTCCATCGCTTTCGATGATGATTTCCAGCCGGTCCCCCCGCGGCGTAGAGGAGAGATCCTGCACGATGGGACGCACCCATGAGCTTCTGATTCAGGCCGAAGCCCGACGAGCCGTACAACATTCCGAACCCTCGC
>DRQF01000186.1 GCA_011369445.1 Planctomycetota bacterium
CCTCTCGAAGTGAAAATCCAGGCTCTCCTGGGCGGGTACCCGAACGCTCAAAACATCGTCTCGCCGTCCACGTCGGCGCCCATTCAATTCGGCCCCGTCACCTTCCGAGTGTTCTCGGGTTGGCAGTATGGCAGTTTTCTCGATCCGGCTCGGACGATCCCCGACCCCAATGATCCCTTCAACGTGCAGAACAACGCCTATGCCTTTCAGGTCAATGGCGCGACGATCGCCCACTTCGGTGACAACAACGATCCGGGCATCCTGACGTTCGCGGACGACCTCATGCAGTCGGGATGGACTCCCGACATCTGCCTGAATCTGGGTTCCTACTACACGGCTTTGGGGACTCTCTTTCAGCCGCAACTCCGATTCCACTCCCACGACCTGGAGTTCCACCATTTCGGGAACAACTTCCTCCTCGAGCAGATCTCCCAGGCGGGTCCCAACAACTTGAGGCGCGTGTTGTTCTGGGGCGACTTCATGGACGTCGTTCCCTGAACACGAATCCGCGACCGTTGCGCGAGGCGGACGCGGCAAGGTGCGACAACACGTCACCAATTCTCTCATGCGGACGGCCGAGGAAGCAGGCGCTTCTTCGGCCGTTCTGCGTGATCCTTGGACTTGTCCCATAGAATATGCGATGGTGTTATCGGTGAGTTCGTCGGCGTGCGGACGGCCCATGGAGGACGCGCAATGCTCCGTTTTCTGACTATCCTTGTCCTCACGACCCAGTTGACGACGTTGGCGTTGAGCCAAGCGCGGTCGACGTTGGAGGGCAGGGACTTGATCGTTCACACCCTTTCTCGTCTCACTTTCGGAGCCGACGCTGCCTTGGTCGACGAGGTGCAGAAACAGGGCCTGGATCGGTGGCTGAAAGAGCAGCTTCAACACACCGAAGCCGATCCCAAGCTGGCGCGGCAGCTCGAGGTCTGGCCGTTTCTCAACATGTCGAGTCAAGAGATTTACGCTTGGGTCGGTGAGCAGCGGGATCGTCGACGCCTGGTGGAGTCAGGGCTGCCGGCGAGTATCCTTCTCCGCGGCGCCCGCAACCGTTGGCAGGTCTCCGAGGTGATGGCGGACTTTTGGAGAAATCACTTCAACGTGGATCGCGCCAAAGGATCCGTGATGTACACGGCCGTGGAATACGATCGGGAGGTCCTCCGAAAGAACGTCTTCGGAAAATTCGAGGACATGCTGAAGGCCTCGGCACGGCATCCGGCCATGCTCGTCTACCTCGACAACTACATCTCTCGACGTCCGCCCACGAAAACGGAGCTGAAGACGGTGGCCCGCCGCGTGAGGAGGAAGACGGGGTCCAAGGCGCGGGGCGAGGAAGCGGCCGGCATCGCCGCCCAACGCGGACTCAACGAGAACTACGCCCGCGAGCTGATGGAACTCCACACGCTCGGCGTCGACAATGGCTACTCGCAAAAGGACGTGATCGAGGTGGCCCGCGCTCTCACGGGTTGGACGGTCGATACGAAGGACAATAAGTACGCATTCCTGTATCGCGATGACATGCATGATCGCGGCGACAAGTTCGTTCTCGGCAAGACCATTCGCCGTGAGAAGCGTCGCAACGGCATGGTGGAGGGCGAGAAGATCATTCACGTTCTCGCTCAGCATCGCAACACGTCTGTTTTTCTTGCCCGAAAGCTCTGCACCTATCTCGTGGCCGATGATCCGCCAGCCCGACTCGTGGGTACGACGGCGCGCGTCCTGAGGGAGCGCAAGTTCGACCTTTCGGCGGCATTGCTCCACATCGTGAAGTCGAAGGAGTTTCGAGATCGACAGTACTACCGGGCCAAGTTCAAAACCCCCTTCGAATTCGTCCTCAGCGCCCTGCGTGTCTCCGGCGCCGTCATCGATGACCCGAGGGAGCTGGTCCGACGTGTCGCGGAAATGGGACAGCCGATCTACCGGTGCGAGGACCCCACGGGATATCGCGACACCGCGGAGTCGTGGCGTGACCCCGGTGTCATGGCGGCGCGATGGAAGTTCGCCCTCGACCTGGCGCTCGGTCGTATCGAGGGCGTCCGGGTGCCGGAGACGTTCTTCGCGGAACTCGATCATCGAAGCGTCCCCGCGCTCGTCGCCTCCATGGGGGCCCGTCTCCTTCCCGGCGGCATGAGAGGCGAGACGATCCGGGTCCTCATCAAGGTGGCCCGGCGTCATCGTTTGGCCGAGAAGGAGGGAGAGGAGGAGGACCTTCCTCCGCTCGAGCGCCATCTTCTCGGCGTCGTCCTCGGTTCCCCGGAATTCCAGGAGCAGTGAAATGAAGACTCGAGATCCCAATCGTCGGCAGTTTCTAAGCCGTGGTTTGGCAGGCCTGACAGCGGGGCTCATGGCGGGTCCTCACCGACTGCTCGTCCCGAAACTGTTCGCCGCGCCGGCCCGGGAGGGGCGTCGTCGTAAGTGTTTGGTGGTCCTGTACCTCCGTGGAGGGGCAGACACTCTCAATGTCATCGTTCCTTGGGGAGAGCCTGAATATCGGACGTATCGGCCCACGATCGCCATCCCCACCGCGGACACGGGCGACGCGAAGGGGGTTTTGAAGGTCGACGATCTGTTGGGACTCAGCCCGGCCTTGAAGCCGCTGTGGAAACACTTCACCACCGGTACCTTCGCGCCCATCGTGTGCACCGGTTCGCCCCATCCGACTCGGAGTCATTTCGATGCCCAGGACTTCATGGAGTATGCCGCTCCGGGGTTGCGAACCGTGAAAACGGGCTGGCTCAACCGCTATCTGCAGGCCAGCAGGACCCAAGAGGACTCTTCGCTTCGTTCCGTCGCTTTCCAGCGGCTGCTCCCGCGCTCCCTGCGTGGAGCGTATCCGGCTCTCGCCGCGCCTCCCGGGAGTTGGGAGGATTCGAAGGACGTGACCGACGAATTCGCTGAACTGTACGGGGCCGGTGGCGCGCAGGGATCAGGGGGAATGATGGGCGGGCGCGCCGAGGACATCATCGCCGTGGGCCGCGAGACGATCGAGACTCTGGAGAAACTCCGAACCGTTCTCGAGAACGGGGCTCCCCGGGAGGGAGTGGTCTATCCCAAGTCGTCGCTGGCCAAATCTCTCAAGTCCGTGGCCCAGGTCATTCGCGCCGACGCCGGGATGGAAGTGACCGCACTCGACCTGGGAGGGTGGGATACGCACACGAACCAAGGGTCGTCCAACGGCAGCATGGCGCGGCGTCTCGAGGGCGTGGCGGCGGCGCTTTCGGCGTTTGCCGATGATCTCGGCAGGGACGCGATGAAGGACACGCTTGTGATGGTCATGAGCGAGTTCGGTCGGACCTGTCGCGAGAACGGGAATCGCGGAACGGACCACGGCCATGGAAGCTTCATGCTCTTGCTGGGGGGAGGCGTCCGCGGCGGAAAGATTCACGGGACATGGAAGGGGTTGGCGGACAAGCACCTCTACCAGGGACGAGATCTGCCCGCGACGACCGACTTCCGTGACGTCTTCGGGCAGGTGCTGACTCACCACATGGGTTTCGAGCTACCGAAGGGATTCTTCCCGGAATGGAAACCCGCGAAACGAGGGTTGAAACTTTTCGGCTAGCGCGCGGGGCCGCGGCGCCTTCTTCATCCCAGCAACGATCTGAGAGCCGAGAGGTCCATGTGCTTCGGCATGGGATCGCTTTCGGCGTCGAGGACTTCCCCTGCCAGTGTTTGCTTGTCGGCCTGAAGGGCGAGCATTCGCTCTTCCACTGTCCCGCGACTGACCAGTCGATAGGCGAAGACCGTATCCTTGCGCCCCATTCGGTGCGCTCGGGAAATGGCCTGATCTTCGACCGCCGGGTTCCACCACGGATCGAGGAGGAACACGATGTCCGCAGCCGTCAGATTGAGTCCGGTTCCACCCGCCTTGAGGGAGATCAGGAACACGGTGACGTCCTCATCCTCCTGGAAGGTGCGAACGGGCAAAGAGCGGTCGCGCGTTTTCCCGTCCAGCCGTACCCAGGGAATGGAAGAGGCGTCGAGGGAGTCCGCCACCAGGTCCAGGTGGCTCGTGAACTGACTGAACACGAGCGCCTTGCGGCCCTCGGAGCGGGATTCTTCGAGGCGTTCGAGGAGGACCTCCAGTTTCCCCGACGGCAGGCCGGTCTTGCCGACGAGTGCGGGATGACAGGCAATCTGGCGGAGTCGCAGCAGGGCCTCCAGAACTCGGGCAGCCTGTCCCTCCCGGCCGAGACCCTCCCGGAGGCTGCCCTCGATCTCTCGATAGAGGGCCTCCTGTTCGGGGTGCATGTCGCAGAACAAGGTGCTTTCGACCCGATCGGGAAGTTCCTGGAGGACCTCCGTTTTGCGCCGACGAAGCAGGAGGGGGCGTATGGCCTCCCCAAGGAGTCGACGTGCTCCTGGTGCGCGATCGACGAGAAGACGTCTGAATTCGGGGCTGCCCTCGACGAGGCCGGGGGCAAAGAACGACATCAAGGAGAGCAACTCGCCCAGGTCGTTTTCGATGGGGGTGCCGGTCACCGCCAGACGTGTCCGTGCGCCGAGGTGGCGAGCGGCCCGGGCGGTTTCGGACCGGGGGTTCTTGATCGCCTGCGCCTCGTCGAGGGCGAGAAGATCGAAGGCCACCTTCCCCAGAGCCTCCGCGTCGCGCCTGAGAATGCCATAGGTGGTGAGGACCAGCGTGCCGGGCGGCCAATTGCGAACCGTTCTTTTTGGGCCCGCATGTCGGGTGACGGAGAGTGTGGGCGCAAACCGCTCCGCCTCCGCCTCCCAATTGGAAAGCAGCGAGCGGGGCACGACGACCAGATGCGGCCCCTCCGCTCCCCGCTCGTTCCGACGGAGGCATTCGGCGAGGATTTGGGGGGTCTTCCCGAGACCCATTTCGTCCGCAAGGCAGCCCCCAAGGCCGCGCTGGTCCAGGGCGGACATCCAGGACAACCCGGTTCTCTGGTAGGGGCGAAGATGGCCATGGAAACCTCGGGGTTCGCTCAGCGCTTCGAGGACGGTGGGGCCGCTCAGGAGGGACCGAAGAGCGGAATTCTCCTCCAGGTTCGGGAGGTCATCTCCGCGAAGAATGGCGGCGGCGAGCAGAGTTTTCGAGCCCTCGACGACCACGGCGCCGTCCTTGGTCGTCCGTCCCGCGAGGGGCAGGAGGGGAACCAGGGCTCTTTTGTCCTCTGGCCCCACCCATACGGCGTCGTCCGTTCCCGGCAAGAAGACCGCATCCTCCCCCCTCGCCATCTGCGCGAGTACGTCCCCGAGGGGAACCGGGTGACCCTGGGAATCGCCGAATCCGCCCGAGAGGAGGTAGCGGCGCCCCTCGCGCTGCAGACGGAGTGGCGCGCGATGTCCCCTGCGGATCCGCCGGCCACGACGGGTGACGATGCCTCCGACATCGAAGACGGCTTCGATGAGTTCGTCCCACCGGGCGTCGTCCACTTCGAAAAGGCCTTTTTCATCGGGAGAGGGAGAGGCCCCATGCTGGAGCAGGGCTTCGCAGGCTTGCGACTCCGCCTTCCTGTTCCGGACCCATTGCACCCTTGCGTCCGCGTCGAAGAGAAGTTCCCCCGGAGAGCCCGGGGCCGCGGGGGGCGCCTTTCCATAGACGAATCCCATGCGCAGTCCATGGGCCTCGATGTCGACGCGGAGCCTCGGCGGATCGTACTCAAGTGGGAGCGGAGGGCCGCCTGGTTCGAGAGCCACCCGGGGGAGGGGCATCGTGGAAGCGAGCTTCGCCAGGAAGGGGAGCAAGTCCTCGGGGGGAGGCTCCAAGGCGTCGCGGCGAGATAAGGTCCTCGCCCACGCGTCGGCTCCGTGGGTGTCCAGTGGGAACAGCCGACCCTGGTGGAGCACCAAGACGGGGTCGAGGAGGAGGACGGCCTCGGCATCGGCGAGAGGCAAGGTTTCGGCGCCGTGGATCGCCGCTCCGATCCACCGGCGCCTTCCCTGTTTCTGGGTGACCCCGAGCAAGAGCTCCCGGGGGGCGAGGGCGGCCTCCACCCGGAGAAGAGAGTCCCCGAGCACGAGAGAAAGGCGCTCGGTGGCCGCGGCGGCGAGAAGGATCTCCGCCGTGTCCGTTCCCTTGAGCCTCCAGGGGCCTCGAGGCGCATTGAGACCACCCCCCGATCGGGCTGCCTCGAAACCGCCCGTCGCTTCGGCGAGACGACGAATGAGCGCGAGATCGCGCTCATCCTCGACGTCGGTCCAGGTCGACAGATCGAGCACCACGGGTACACCGTCGTCGTTCAAGACCTGAAACGTGGCGCCTCCACCGCGGGTGCCGTCCACCCGGGCTGCGTACCTGAGCCGCAGGCCCGGACTCTCCTCGTCGCTTTGGTCCTCGTCATCGGAATCGAGGAGGAGCATGAGAGCAAAGAGGTGCTCGCACCCGTACCCGGTGTTGTCGAAATGGGCGCAATCGCAGTCATGACGAACCGCGACGCCGTTCTCGACCTCGATCCAGGGGAAGTAGCGTCTGGAGAAATGATGGACCTCGGCCCCGAAGCGTTTGTCCGGAGTGTCCTCGACGAGAAACGCATGGACGCGGTCGACGATTTCGCGCCCGATATCGCGCTCTTGCCGTGCGAAGCGGATTCCGCGGACGACAGAGATCTGATCGTCACTCATCGAGTGCGCGGCCCTCGCTCCTTCCCAGGCGCTCCTCGAGTTCGGCGACGCGGTGCTCGAGGGCCAGCAAGCGTTCCTCGATGTCCGCCCCGCTCGTCGGCGGAGGCGGCTCGGCGGGGGTGGGAGCCGAGGGAGTTGGGCGGTCCGTGGTTTCTTCGTCGGTGTACAAGGTGTGGTCCCATCGGCGTGCCCTTTCCCCGGCACGGGGAGGGCGCTGCTGGACGAGCCCCTTGGCTTCCAATCCCTCCAACAGACCTCTCAGAGTCTCGAGGTCGGGGATGCGGGCCATCCTTTGGGCGTTGCTGCGGAGCTCACCTTCCTTCTGATCGCCCCTGAGGAGTAACTCCGCGAAGACGGCTAACGGGGCCGTCTCGAGATCGAGACGTTCTCCGAGGCGATGCTTCCATTTCGCGACGCGAGAGCCCTGCCCTTCGACGCGGCTCACCCAGCCAGAGATCTGCAGGGAGCGCAGACACCCGTCGACCTCGAAGTCCCGCAGATGCATCGTCGGGTTGCGCGCCGATTTCTGGTTGCACCCATTCAGCACGGCATTGAGGGTCAACGGATAGAGATTGGGGGTCGTCATCGCCTTTTCCGCGAGGACGCCGAGGATTCGGCGCGACGTGCGATCCAGTCGTGTTTCCATCATGCGAGATCCTAACCGGCGCAGGCTTCGAGGACGACCGGTCCGACGCTCGGAGGATGACCCGCCCGGCCCTTTGTCCGCCGCCGCCGTCCGCATATCCTCATCCCATGACGATGCGCGAACTTCTGGTCTGCCTCGGTGCTCTGGCGGCTCTGGTGGCCGTGACGGCATGCGGTGAGAAGGCTGCGGCCAAGAGACCTGCGGATTGGACAGGCCCCGAGTTGCTCATGGACACGTCGACCTTGGATTTCGGCGAGGCCTACAGCGGTGTCGAATTGAAGGCTCGTCTCGTGCTTTCGAATGTCGGGAAGGAGCCCCTCGTCATCAAAGACGTCCAGGCCGAGTGCGGGTGCAGTCGGCCTCGTTTGTCCTCCCGCAGGCTTGCACCGGGCACGACCGCCACGATGGACGTAGCATTCCTCCCGCCTCCAATTCGTGGAGCGGTCGTGAAGCATATCCGGCTGTACACCAACGACCCGTATCGCGAGACCGCCGTGGTCACGATCAAGGCGGACTGTGCGGGCCCCGCCCGCCTCGTACCCTCCGTGATCGAGTTCCCCAAGGTTCTGCCCGTGAGCGGATTTCGAAAGCGGCTCCACTTGACCCTTCCCGAGAGCAAGTCGATCCGCAAGTTGGAGTTTTCGTCCAGCTTTCCCTGGGCGCGCATTCGGGTCATCGGCGAGGTATCGAGACGCCGAGAAGCGGACTTGGAGCTCATCGTCGACCGTCTCCCCGGGCCGTCGCATCTGGCGGAGGTCATCCAGGTTTTGGTCACGGCGGAGGACGAACGGGGGCGCGTGAACACCTTCGCCCTTCCGAATGGTCTTCAGTTGGTTGGCTCCGTCGAGCCTGCTGTCTATGCGGTACCGTCGGTCCTGAACCTCGGTGTGTTCGATCGCGGCCGCGACGTCGAGGCGAGTTTCCGCCTGAAAGGTCTTCGCGCAGCCGAGTTCGAGGGTGCTTCGTCGCGGGTGGAGGGATTGGACGGGGCGGTCGTGACGCGGCGGGAGGATCGGTGGGTGGTCACCGTTGCGACCGAGGGTTGGAACGGACGAGCGGCGGGAGAGATTCGCTTGGAGGCCAAGTCCGGCCGGTCCGTTCTGATTCCCATCCTGGGTTTTGGAGTGTCGCCGTGACGACCGGCTTCTTTTGGCGATTGTCCTGTCTCTGCCTGGCGGGGTCTCTTCTGGGCTTGCTGTCCAATCCCTCTTCCCTGCGTCCCCGCGCCGGGGAGGGGATGCCGCCTGTCAACCCTTATCGCCCAGCCGAAGTCGATGCCGAAGACGTCGCCGCGGCGCTCCGCAAGGGGCCCCTGGTCATCATCGATGCGCGGTCGCGCGACGAGTATGAACGCCTGCATCCCGCCGGTGCGATCGCGGCCCATGACCGGGGCGGGAAGCGTCTTTATCGGGTCATTCGAAAGTGGGTGGAGCCCAAGGCCTCCTGCATCGTCGTTGGGAATCCTTCGCGCCCGACGGTTGCAGCGCTCGTGGCTTCGCGTCTTTCACGTTTCGGTTTCGGCGACGTCCGAGTCTTGAAGGGGGGCTTCCCCGCGTGGAGGCGAGCGCACCTCCCCGTGGCCAAGGGATGGGACATGGAGCCCCTGATGGCCGAGGGAGCGTTGAAGTGATGGCCGTTCTGCCGGATGTTCTCGTGCTGATCGGTCGACTCTTCTTCGGGATGCTGCTCGTCGTTTCGGGCTGGGAGAAGATGGCCGACTATGCCCCTTGGCGCGAACTCGTGACCAAGATGGATCTTTTCCCAATCGACTGGGTGGGGCCCCTCTCGGCCGCCTTGCCCGGAATCGAAGTCGTCGTCGGACTGGCGCTTCTTCTGGGATTCTGGACCCGAGAAGCCGCTGTCGCATCGGGTTTCCTCTTCGTTCTCTTCGCGGCCGTCATGGCCGTCCTTCTGTGGAAGGGGACCGTTGAAACCTGCGGGTGTTTCGGCGCCGACGATGCGGTCACGGTCAGTTCGGGACACCTGGCGGCCAACGTGATAGGAGCGGCCGTTCTCTTCGCCCTCGCCTACGCCGCGCCGGGTTTCCTTGCAGTCGATCGTCTGCTCGGCCGCTGACGCTCAGGCATTCACCTCCGAATCTCCTCAAAAAAACCGCGACCTCCGCCGTGAGGCTGGGGTAGGTTTCCCATGAGAGACCCTCTCGAGGGTCCGCGCGCCCCACATTGAAAGGCAGTGCCATGGATATCGATCGCAGAGACGAAAGCGGAACGACCCTCGTGGAAGTGGCCGTCGCCATGACCGTCGTGGCGATTCTTGCTTTCGGCATTCTTCTTGGCTTTACCACCGCCGACATACAGGACCGAGAGGCGTATGAGCTGACTCGCTCGCAGAACGTCTGCACGTCCATGCTCGAGCAAGTGGAATCGCTCTCTTTCACGGACCTTTTGAACTACACGGGCCAGGTCGTCACCTTCGACATCGACAAGTGGCACTTCGACGTCACCGTGAATCAGCTGCAGGGAGATCTCCTCTCCATCGAGGTGGTGTCCACGGCGCGCGCCGATGGATCTCATCGTGTCCGGCTCGTGACCTTGAAGACGTTGAAGGAGGAGATCCTATGACCCGGAACGAGAATCAGGCTGGATTCACTCTTTTGGAACTCGTCATCGGCATGACGCTGGCGACCGTGATCATGGGTTCGGTCTTCGTGGTCCAGAAGACATCCACCGACAGTTTCGGCAGCGCTGTCAGCGAACATCGCAACACCCAGTTTCTCCGGGGGGGAATCAAGCAGATCAAGATGGAATTGCGGTCCGCGCGCGACAGCAGCATCGAAACGCTTCCCTATGACCCTGGGATGGTGGACCCGGTGCTCGAGTTCCAAAACGCCGTCGGCTTCGACATTGCGAATGGCAGCGCGAAATGGGGTGGGGGAGGCGTTCAGGACGCCACGATCCAGTACATGGTTGTCAACGGCAACCTCGAGCGATGGGTGGTTGACGATCAGGGGCAGACCATCCAGCAGGAAGTTCTCGTGCAGAACCTGGACATGAGCCTAAAGAACGGCCCGCCGGTGGATTTTTCCTGGGACCCGGTGAAGCGCGTGGTGGATCTGACGATTCGCACGTCCAACACCGTCGAGGGTCGCCCCGTGAGTCGCGCAGTCAGTTCGGTCGTCCATGTGGAAAGCGTTTACTCGTTTTGAGCTCGCCGGAATCGAAGGGAGCAGAGGTATGAACATGATCAGATCCAAAGAACGAGGAGGCGTGCTCGTCATCGTGCCGGTGGCCCTCCTCCTAGCTGTCGGCTTGGTCGTCGCGACCTTGACCTTGTCGACGTCGAATCTCGGTGAGTCGACGCGGGAGGTGCGGCGTGCCCGCGCTTACTACGTCGCCAAGTCCGGCCTGGAGCAGGCGGTTTTCGATCTCAAGCAGGCGACCAGCAACGCCGTGTTGGTCAATGCGTTTGCGGGGATCGAGCAGTTCCACGACAAGAAGACCTACCGGGACTGCATACGTCTTCAGTCCGACGGTCAGCCGGCTCTCGACCCGACGTCGGGTCTGCCCGTGGATGCGCGGGCACTGCTCCTGAACAATGGGGTCGATTTGGGCGGAACGTTCGATGTGAGTCTGCACATCGAGGGCTTCGATCCGCTGAACCCCGGCGCCATGGGCAACTCCCGGCGCTTCGTCACGATTCGTTCCACCGGGTGGGTTCCGGATCGGAATTCTCCGGACGCCGTCAGCCACACGATCGAGACGACCGTCATGGTCGAGCTCTCGGCTTCCGAGGTCTTCGACTACGCCTACTTCATCAACAACTGGGGTTGGTTCTACGGCAACACGATCGAGGCGAACGGAAACGTGCGCTCGAATGGACAGTTCGACGTGGGTGGGACCTCCGCGGAGGTCAATGGTTCGCCGCGCTACCTTGGCGCGAACGGCAACGATCTGTTTGGCTACATCGATGACAACGAGGATGGGCTCCAGGACGGCCTCGACGGAGGCATCTACGCGGGCTGGGACATCGTGGGCACGCAAAACGTGCAGGGGATGGCGGGGACGCTGGTCAACGGCGAGGCCGTCAATCAGCACGACTACACCGATCAGGTGGAGATGCCCAATCTCACGGACCTCAGCCTCTACGAGCAGCACGCCATCTCGACGAACGCCTCGATCAGCATCGGCGGGACCCAGGTGACGGATGGAGTTTACGGAGACGACCCAGGTGAGAGCGGCTACCTCTATCTCGAGGGAACCCAGGCGAACCCGATCGTGCTCAATGGGACGATCGTCGTCAGAAACGGCGTCATCATCAAGGGGTATGTGACCGGGCAGGGAGTCATCTACACGGGCGGGAACGTTTACGTCGCCGATGACATCACCTACGTGAACGGCCCCACGACGACGCGGCCCTCCGGAACGACGGAGGCGGATTTTGAGAGCTGGCTTCAGACGAATCAGTCCGCGGACGCTCTTGGCCTCTTCGCGCGGGAGCAGGTCGTGCTCGGGGACTACACCGATGGCGCTTGGCAGTCCTACGTGAATACTTGGATGAACGATCCGGCCAACGAATCCGTGGAGGATGCCGGGGAAGACCAGATCCCCCACACCATCTGGGGACTGGACGGGATCCCGAACACGTCCGATGACGATCCGTTCGAAGGCGACGGCCAATGGGAAGTGGAGACCTATTCCCCACTGCACCAGGCCCTCGGGCTGATCCCCCCGGGTTCGGCGGTCGGGGACGTCATTCCCGGAAGCGGCGAAGACATCGACGGGGACGGCCAGTACGACCCGGGTTTCCAGATGTCGGACATGGATCTCCCCGTGGCTTTGAACTCCGGACAGTGGGGCGGCAACTTGCCGTCGGGAGTTTCGAACTTCAACCAAGTGGCGACTCGGAACATCAAGAACTTCGACGCCGCACTCTACACGAATCACGCGTTGGCTGGACTCATCCTGGCCTGGGGTGACACGATTCGATTCAATGGGTCGATCGTCTCGCGCAACGAAGCGATCATCTACGGGGCGGACAAGCTCGAGATCAACCACGATGTGCGCCTCATCGGCGGGGGCGACAACTTTGGGTACTTCTTGCCCCGTTCGTTTCGCCAGATCCGATTCATGAAGATGTGGGAGAGCGTGCCGAACGTTCACTTCGACGAGCTGGCCGCCCTGACCCAATCCACTCCGTGAGCGAAGACAATGTTGGAAATGGTGGAGAGAATGACGTGATGCATTGCAGATTGATGGCCCTGGCCGGGGGCGCCTTCCTGGTGCTGATGATGGGGACTCCCGTCGCGGCCCAGGAAGGGGAGTCCCTGATGCCGAAGAACTGGCGACAGCAGCTCCGCGGTAAGGTGCCGGCTCTGGTGAGCCGAGGCACAGCGCCCAAGGTGAGCCCGCGACCGAGGGACTTCTCTCGGATCATTCCCGACCCCGAGCAGGCGAAGGCGATGGCGGAGAAGTTCGCTCAGCCGCTGAGCGACGAGGACATGGAAGCCCTCCGACAAGCTCGCCTGGAGCGGCTCGAGAGGGGCGGCTTGGGACTGAGCATGGATGCGACGAATCGTCGTCGGGTCCGCGATGGGGAGGAGGCCGAGCGAGAAGCCCGTCGCATCGCTCACGAGCCCAAGGACGAAGGAGACGGAATCCTGATGGGGATTCTCGGCGCGTTCATCGCCTTAGGGCTGGTGATTCTTCGCCTTCGGAAGGACTGAGCCCCAGCGGGGGCACCTTCCGTGAGGCGCCCTTACGTCAAGGCGATTCGAAAAAGTGCGCCCCCGTACCGGTGACGAATCGGTGCGGGGGCGCGGATCGAAGAGGAATCTTCGTTGTTCGAAGTCGCGAAGGCGACGGATTAGCCGAGAAGCGAAAGCGCCGCCTGCGGCTGGACGTTGGCCTGAGCCAGAATCGAAACGGCGGCCTGCTGCAGGATGGAGTTCCGGGTCAAGGCGGCGGATTCCTGAGCCACGTCGACGTCGCGAATCCGCGATTCGGCGGCGGAGAGATTCTCGGTCTGAACCCCCAGGTTCGCGATCACGGAGTTGAGTCGGTTGATGATGGCGCCGAAGTCGCCTCGCGTCGACGCCACGCTGTTGATGGCCGCATCGACGGCGGTGATGGCTGTGTTGACGTTACCACCCGAGCCGATGTTGAGACTGCTGAGTCCCAGCGACGAGGCCGTAGCCGAGGTGAGAGTCACGCTGATGGTGTCCGTATTGGCCGTCGTTCCCGACCCGACCTGAAGAGAAACGCTGGACGACGCGGACAGAAGGCCTACGCCGTTGAAAGTGGTGGACGAAGCGATTCTGTCGATCTCGGAGACGAGGGCTTGGAACTCGTCATTCAGCGTGTTGCGGTCCGTGCCACTGACTGTTCCATTCGCGGCCTGAACCGCGAGCTCGCGGAGGCGGGTCAGGATGGAGCTGGTTTCATTCAATGCCCCTTCGCCGGTCTGCGCGAGCGAGATGCCGTCGTTGGCGTTGCGCTTGGCCTGGTTGAGACTGCGAACCTGAGCACGCAGTCGTTCGGAGATGGCCAAGCCGGCCGCGTCGTCGGAGGCGTTCGCAATCCTGAGGCCGGTCGACAGTTTGTTGAAACTGCCGGCTAGCCTGGACGTGTGAGCGCCCAGATTCCGTTGAGCGTTCAACGAAAACAGGTTCGTATTGATTCTGAGTCCCATAACTCCATTCCCCTCTTTGTGGTTCGCCTGATGCGAGACCCGTTGGCATCCTCAGGCTTCGAGGCACGCAGATACCGTGTCCCACTGGGGCTGCCGCCGAACTCGCGTTGTGGTGATGATTCCGACCCTTTTCCTTCGGGGTGCCGAATCTACATCTTTCCTATCGTTCGAGATTCCGGCCCCGCTGAGGGGAAATGTCGATTTTTTGGACAGTGGGGTGTGGAAGAGTGCGACGGTGGGAAGGAGTTCGCACGGACGATGGGCGGAAAATGTTGTGTAGGAAGAAGTTGGAGTGAGTCGTCAGTCCGAGGCCAGACGCCAGCGACCCTTCAGCTTTTTCAGACGAAGGGTGGATTCACGGACGCCTTCCAAGCTGAAGACCTTGTAGGACAGCGTCCCCAGGACCGGATCCACCTTTTGAAGCTCCACTCGCCGATCTTGGCCGGACAGCGTGGCGGCGGCCCGTAGCCAGGTCAAGCGTGCCTCGACGGTGTCCTGGAGGTCGGCATGGAGGCGGCGCCAACTCACATAGTCCCAGTGGCGAACGCTGTCTCTCCACCGGGCGAAGACCTCCTCCACCTGGACCTCATCGGTTGGTGTGGATTCCTCCCGCGTGGCGTCGACGGGGGAACGGTCCAGGCTGAAGCTTCGCACCGTGCGCTCGAGGACAGAGCGCCATGCGGCGCTCTTCTCCAGGCTGACGTTGTATGAGACGACGTGGATGCGCCCCCTCGAGAAGAGCAGAAAGTGGGCGCCGACGTACCCCTTGCCATCCCCTGTCGTCGTGTCGGTGGGAATCCGGAGAGCGGGCGTTCCGGAGAGCCAGGTCGGCTCGGGATTTCGGTGCTGAAACCGAATCCCCTCGGACTTGAAGCTTCTGGCGAGGTCGCTCAGGAAGCGCTCGGCGACGACCTGCAGGCGCGTGGGCACGAGCTGGTCGCGTCGTTCCGAGGGAGCGATCACCGTGAGAACGGAAACCTCGATCTCGGGAAGAGTCCCCTCTCGCGGTTCGGACCAAACCAGTTGCATCAGGGAACGGGCACCTTGATACCGGGTGTTCTCCACGAAGTCTCGGGGCCGAAGCAGGCTGTAGCCGGCACGACTCCGGGTGATGAGGAGAGGCGGATGGACTTCCTGCGTCTTCCTTGTCGAAGACGCCGGCTGTCCCTCATCGGAACCGGCCCCGTCGCCCTTCGACGGGGAAGGGGACGGTGACGTCTCCTTCTTGGGAACGAGTCGTTCATTGATGGCTCTCAGTACGGGCAGGGGGACCCCTTCCCTTTTGAGGCGCACGAGGTCGGCTGGATCCAGATGGAACTTGGCATCCTCACGTTCGATCCGATCGAGGATTTCCTGGGTCGAGACACCGGTCTGGGCGAGGAGAACGATGTCGTCCCCGGTGAGAGGGGGGCGCGCCGCCAAAGGAGCATCCGGAGCTTTCGGCGGAGACCGCAGCGCTTTCAAGACGCTTTTCGGGACTCCCGCGTCCCCAAGAGCCAGGATTTGGCCCAGACCGACGGGGGTTTCGACGGGATGCCGTTGGACCCAGGATAGAAGCTTCTTCTCGTCTTTGCCCTTCTTCCAGCGGGAAAGGACCTCTTCCGGCGTGGCGGGACCCTCGGGCGTCGGCCGGACGAGGGGATTCAGGTGCTTGAGCACGGCCTTCGGACACCCCCCTTTTTCGAGGGCTGTCAGGTCGGCCTGGGTGAGTGTGACCTGGCGCTTCTCCAAGAAGGCCAGGATCTCCGAGGATTCGGCTCCCAGATCGACGAGAGTTTGAATCTGGCGACGATCGATGACGTCGCTTTGAGCGGGCGAAAGTGGTGCGAAACCCAGCAAAAAAACGAGGATCATCAAGGCTCCCGCCCGCCGGAGCGTCTCGCTGGACGCCGGCCTGGGCGGGTGACCGTCGCGCGAAGCTTCCAAGCCCGTCCAGGGCTTCGAGTTCTCGTGTCGGACCGAATCGGGACGGGTCGTGGCGACCATGGGCCTTCTCCGAAGAGGACAGGAGAGCATCCAGGGTGCTCCTGTCTTGACATCGGCCCGTGCACGGGTAAACTTGAACCCGTTGCGACGCACTGGCTATTCGGAATGGATAAGAATCTGCTATAAGAAGCAGGTGAAAACCCACCTGGATAGCCGATAGGCAACATGGAATGCTCAAGGGCCCCATCTGGGGGCTGTCACGGACGACACGTTGGAGACTGGGGGGTCCTCGCGTGTCGCCAAGACAATGCGATTGTTCGGGCCGGAACGCGAGTTGGTCATCTTGTCGCGAATTCTCGCGATCGAAGTCTCCGTGGGGGGGATGGGGGACCCAGCTCAGCTGATCCGGCCCGACTTTTTTTATCCCATGGCGCGGCGCCTCGTTTTGGGACCGAATCCCTTTTCCTTGGGCGTCGACTCCCGGCTATAATCCCCGTCGCGTTTGCCAAGTTACCCGATCATCTCGACGGAGTGAGCTCACATGGGCCACAGGTCTCCTTTCCTTTCGTGTTGTCTGCTCGTCTTCTTGCTCGTGGCCGCCGTGGGGCTGGGGCAGCAGCCGAACTCCTCCGAGGCGGGGATGACCTTCAATGGCGTCGACAACGGCAGCTACCCCATCTCCGTCAACCTCTCCGTTCCCACGGTGATCACACTCGACGTGAGCGGAGCTTCCGGCGAGCCATTCCTCATCTACGCCGGGAACCTCGACCTTCCCGGTGAAGACTTCGGACCGTCGGGCCGTTTCGATCTCCATCAGGGGGCCGATCTGGTGTTGCTCGTGAACGGCATCGCCCCCGTCACGCCCGCCGACATGAACGCAGCCATCCCCGCGAGCGGCCACTACATCCAGTTTCTTCCACTGAATCTCGAGCCGCTGGATCTGGCCTTGCAGGCGGTGGTGACCGATCCCACGAACCCCTTCGGATTCAAGATCTCGGCTGCGACCCGGCTTCGGAGCACTTCGGCCCAGGTCACTCCCGTCAGTTTTTCCACCGATGACGAGAGTCTCTCGATCCCCTTGGTCACCACGTCGATCACGTTCGCGGGCCAGACCTGGACCCAGGTCGAAGTTTCATCGAATGGCGTCGTGAGTTTCGGGGCGGGGATCTCCGCGCCCCAGGGCACCGCCGCCACCTTTGCCCAAGGGGCCCCAAAAGTGGCGCTGGCTTGGCGTGACCTCGACCCGACCGCGGGTGGCGCCGTCACGGTGTTCGAGGACCCGAGCGGGCGCGTTGTCGTGGACTACTTCAACGTCCCCGTCTTGGACGGGGTTCCGGGAGAGCGATTGACTGGGGTGATCGCCTTCGAGCCGAACGGAGTGGCCTGGGTTCGGGTCGATGAGGGCCCGGGTGGGGAGCAGGTCACGGGCTTCGCGTCCCAGCCAGGGACGGTCACACCCCCATCGGTCAACCTGAGCACGGATCTGCCCGCGACGACCTCGGACCCCGTCTTCGAGTGCTATGGCGCAAGCCATCCCTTTGACCTCGTTGGTGAAACGATCCTGGCGGCGCCGGCTTCGAGTGGGACCTCCACGACCGTCGCCGTCTCTGCGGTGCCGTTTCGTATCACGACGATCTTGCCTCCCATGGGACCGACGGTCGGCGTCGCGGGCATGATGATCCGTGGAACGGGATTCGACAGCGCGACCCAGGTCTTCGTGGGGGGGGCGCCCGCCGTGACCACGGACCTCATTTCCCCGGACGAGATCGTCATCCGGACGCCCGCCGGCACCTTGGGGCCGGCGGACGTGCAGGTCGTGAGTGGGCAGGGGGAGACTTATACAGTCCCCGACGCCTATACCTACATCCCCTGGACCACCACGTTCGGCGCGGGGCCCCTCTCGACGGGCACGGCCACCGTCGTGCCCTTCACGACGGGCTTCATTTTTCCTTTTTTCGGCGAGTGGTACGAGGAACTCTGGGTCAACGCGAATGGGACGATCACATTCGGCGGCCCGGAGGCTTCGGGGCCACCGACCGTCGCCGGTTTTGAGAATGGTCCCCCGCGGATCGCCACCTATTGGGCGGACTGGCAGTGGGGACCCAACAGTCTCGTGGGCGTCTACCTGACGCCGTTTTTCTGCACCGTCGGCTTCGTCGACGTCCTCCCTCCGGGAGGCGGGGCGCCGTTTTCCTTCCAGGTGGTCCTCTCTCACCACGGAGAAGTCTTCTACGACTTCGCGTTCACCCCGCCTTCGGGAATCGATCTTCTCGTCGGTGTGACCCCGGGAGGCGGATCGTCCACGACTCCCATGCTCGATCTGTCCCAAGCGACGGGGCCCACGGCCCCGTTCTCGAACGTCTACGAGTTTTTTGGGGCCGCGCAGCCCTTCGACATGGCGGGGCTGTTCCTGGATGTTCAGCCCTCCCAGGTCGTCGCTCCCTCCTTCTCGCTGACCCTTCACCCCTGAGGGGCCGCGTTGGAACCCGTTGGAGAAATCCTGGAAAAAAAATGTGGGGATCTGTCAGTTCACCCGTTTCATCCCTGGAGCCACGGTGAAAGGAGCGGTTGTTTGGATCTCCTCCAGGACCCCTATGTCGCGAAGCGCGAGTTCTTAGCCCGTCTTTTTCGGCGCCTGGGTTGTCCGGAGCCGCAAGGAGACGACCTCGTTCAGGACGTTCTTTTAAAGTTTCTGGAAAAAGGTTACGCCCGACTGGATCTCACCGAAGGACAGGCCAAGGCCCTGCTGGCAAGGATCGCTTACACGACGTTGATCGACCGCAAACGGCGCAATGCTCGTTTCGGTCACAGGTCCCTCGACGGGTTGCCGGAGGCGGAAGCGGCTCCCGAGCGCGAGGTCATCCGTTGGGTTCGCGAACTCCTGCGCAAGGCCGCCCTCGCTCCCGACGAACTGCGGCTCGTGCGGAGTCGGTTCGTGGAAGGGATGAGTTTGGCTGATTTGGCGGCGGCGGAACACTGCCATGTCAACACCGTCCGCCGTCGCCTGGGACTCTTGTTGGACCGTCTAAGACGGGAAGCGACCCGTGACCTCACGGATACGGGGAGGAGATGAAGATGAACGAATCCGAGAGATTCGAAGGTGGTTACATGGACGATCGCTCGGCCTTGGCTCTGGGTTTGCACATCCTCGAGGAGGAGAGCCTCCTGCGGGCATTCGTCTCTTTTCTCACCGCGGAGGGGTTCGATGAGGACCTCCAGGCCTTGGCTCTCGGTGAACGAGACGTCGAGGACGTCGCGACCGGCTGGAGGCGGCATTTCGGCTTTGTGCTCTCCGGATTGGCGGTCGCCAGCTTGCTTTTGTCCATTCACATCATCGGCGGGCGTGGGGCACCGGAGCGACAGTCGTCCGCCCGGGCGACTCCGGCTGCGTTGATTTCCGTACAACCTCAAGACCAAGGTCCTGGGCTACTTTGGCCGAGCCTGTGATCTCGAGGATGACACGCCAGCGCTAGGATTCGAGAAACGCGGCGATGAATCGGCCCACCGCATCCACGTCCACCAAGAAGGCGTCATGCCCCACGGCGCTGGAGATCTCGAACCACTCGACGTGAGCGCCCCCTTGCAGCAGTCCATCACGGACGGCTTTTTGCTCTTCGATCGTGATGAGGCGGTCCTCGGTGACTCCACCGATGAGGTAGCTGTTGTCAACCTGCGCCGCCAGCTGCGCGAGTGGCGTCCCTTGTCGCTCAATGTCATGGAGATCCATGGCGAGGGAGAGACGCAGATAGGCGTTCGAGTCGAACGAACGTAGGATCTTTTTTCCCTGGTGAAGAAGGTAGGACTGGACCTCGAACGTGGGACCATCGAGACTCGGACGGTAAGCCGGTTCCCACGCGAAGCGATGGTTGAACTCCTCCTGAGACCGGTAGAACACGGTGCCGATCTCGCGGGCCAACTCGAGCCCGGCAATGGGTGGTTTCTCACCGTACATGCCGTCATTGAATCGTGGATCCAACATGATCGCCCGACGCCCCAGGTGCCGAATCGCCGCTGTCGCTGGACGCGTTCGGTCGGTCCCGGAGATAGCGATGACGCGACGCAAGCGCTCCGCGTGGTGCAGCCCCATTTCCAGGGTCTGCATGGCGCCCATGGAACCCCCGCAGGCTGCATAGAGGCATGAGATTCCGAGGTGATCGACCAGAGCCAGGTGGGCTCTCACTTGATCACCGATCGTGACGAGGGGGAATCTCCCCTCGTAGGCGGCGCCACCGTCCGGTCCAAGGCTCAGCGGACCCGAAGTGCCGTGGCATCCCCCCAAAAGAGATGCGCATAGGACGAAATACCGGTCGGTGTCCAGGGGAGCCCCCGGCCCGATCATGCGCTCCCACCAACCCGCGGAGGGGTCCTCCGTCGAGGATTTCGCGTGGCAGTGGGCGGAGAAGGCCGGGCAGACCAGAATGGCGTTGTCCCGCGCGCTGTTGAGGGTCCCCCAGGATTCCCAGGCGACCTCCAGACGCGGAAGGACTCCGCCCAGTTCCAAAGAGAACGGTTTGTCGATCTCGATGTGTCGTGCTCCGGGCGGCTTGGCCATGGTCCTCCTGTCGTAGTGTGCAGCAGGCTATGATGCCCTATATTCCTCGACAAGTCAGTTTGTCGCAGCCACTCCTTTCCGGAAGGTGACACGGATGCTCCGAAGGATTCCAATGATTCTTCTCCCTCTCGTCTTCGTTCTCGGTGCGGTGAGTCCCGCGCAGACATCGAAGGGGATGGTCGTCGCGCAGAACGTCGTTGCGTCGCAGGTCGGGGCCGATGTCCTCTCACGCGGTGGGAATGCGGTCGACGCCGCCGTGGCCACCGCATTCGCTCTCGCAGTGGTTCATCCCTCCGCGGGAAACTTGGGCGGGGGCGGTTTCATGATCGTGCGGAGGCCCGATGGCAGCGTCACGAGTTTCGATTTCCGAGAGGTGGCGCCTGCCGCGGCGACTCCCGACATGTTCCTGGATGCGTCGGGAAACTACGACCCTGCCCTGCATCACGGGTCCTATACGGCCGTGGGGGTTCCGGGGTCCGTCGCCGGGCTTTGGTTGGCTCATCGTCGGTGCGGGAAACGACCATGGCGGGAACTGGTCGCTCCCGCCATTGCGCTCGCGCGCGACGGCTTCCCCTTGACGAAGGAACTCGCCCGGCAGTTCCAGGTGCTAAGAGGGGCCTTCTCGCGTCATCCTTCCAGCGTGAAGGTCTTCTATCGGCCCGACGGTTCCCTCTACTCCGCGGGCGACATGTTCCGGCAACCGGATCTGGCTCGCACCCTTGAACGAATTCAAAGCGACGGTGCCGCCGGGTTCTATCGAGGGCGCACCGCGGATTTGATCGTGGCTCAGATGCAGCGAGGTGGCGGCCTGATCACTCACGAGGATCTCGCCGCGTACCGGGCCGTGGAGCGAAAACCTCTGGAGGGCGTCTACCGGGGAAGGACGATCGTCTCGATGGCTCCACCCTCATCGGGCGGAGCCACCCTGATCGCCATGCTCAACATGCTGGAATGTTTCCCCGTCGAGAAGGACCCGCTTCGGCGCATCCATCTGATGACGGAGGTGATGCGTCGCGGCTACGCGGAACGCGCGCGAAGGCTGGGCGATCCCGACTTCAACGATCCGGATATGACCGCGCCCTTCCTCGACAAGGAGTTCGCGCGCGGCCTCGTCAGGGACCTGAGCATGTCGAAGGCCTCGGTGAGTCGCCTGGACGGCCTTGGGTGGGCGGCCCCAGAGGGAGAGAATACGACCCATTTCTCCGTCATCGACGGGGAACTCGGCGCGGTTTCCATGACCTACACGTTGGAGAATTCCTACGGTTCGCGGATCGTCGTCGACGGCGCTGGATTCCTCCTGAACGATGAGATGGGGGATTTCAATCCGGCCCTGGGTCTCACGACCGAAAGAGGGCTCATCGGAACGCGGCCCAATCTCGTCGCTCCGGGTAAACGCATGCTCTCCAGTATGACGCCCACGATCGTCCTCGATTCCGAGCGCCGTCCCGTCTTGCTCGTGGGTTCACCGGGCGGCCGGACCATCATCAATACCGTCTTCGAAATCGTCACCAACGTGATCGATCTGCGACTGGATATTGGTCGGGCTGTCGCCCTGGGGCGTTTTCATCACCAGTGGTTTCCCGACCGGATCCGGATGGAGGAGAGACTCGCACGACCGGAAATCGTTCGTGGTCTCGAAGAGCTTGGCCACCGCGTCGATGTCGTCAAGAGCCAAGGGATCGCCGCATGCATTCAGGTGAGCTACCGTCGAGGTCGCACTGTTTTCCAAGCCGGAGTGGATCCACGCTATCCCGATGCCGGCGCGGCGAAAGCGCAATGAGCGAGGACTCGGTGCCTCCGCACCTCACCGTCGTGATTCCTTGCTTCAACGAGGAGGCCAGGCTGGGAGCGAGCCTGGATGCCCTGTTGGCGTTTCTGTCGGAGCGCGGTGACCCCTTCGAGATCGTCATCGTCGATGACGGCAGTACGGATCGCACCGCCGACTGCGCGAGAACGAGATCGGACCCGCGACTGCGGATCATCGTGCTCCCGCGGAATCGAGGGAAAGGCGCTGCCGTCAAAGCTGGTGTGATGGCGGCCCAAGGAGATCGCATCCTGATGATGGATGCGGATCTCTCGACTCCTCTGGAGGAGTTGGAGAAGCTGTCGCGCGCTCTGGACGCCGGGGCCGACGTCGCCATCGGGTCACGGGCGCTCGAGCGGTCCCTGGTGACCCGACCTCAGGGTCTGTTTCGTGACCGGATCGGAAGAGCGTTCAACGGTGTCGTCCGGACTCTCTTGGTGCCCGGGATTCGTGACTCCCAGTGCGGATTCAAACTGTTCCTCGCGCCCGTTGCGAAGTCGATCTTTCGCAACGTCCGATGCCGGGGTTGGGCCTTCGACGTGGAGGTCCTCCTCGTCGCCAAGCGGATGGGTTTCGTCGTTCGGGAGATCCCAGTTCATTGGGAAAATGACACAGCCTCCCACGTAAGGGTCGTCCGCGACGCCCCTGCCACACTGGCGAGCCTCTTGGCCATGCGTCTTCGGTGGTGGGCCCGCCGCCCGAAGGACCGTTGAAGGCCCGAGTCGTCAGCGTCGCCTCCGCCGAACCTCTCGAAGAAAGGCCTCGACGCCGGCTTCCCGTCGCTCCAAGAGCCTCCGCATCGTCCGAAGCCTCTTGGAGGACGGATGGGCGAGATTGCGAATCTCTCGGGGGTCCGACTCCAGATCGTAGAGCTCCCAAGTCGACAGGGCGCGGTGGGTGATGATTTTCCACCGCCCTTCGGGCTCGATGAAGGAGAGCAGGCCGGTTTCGGTCATCGCCATGACACCGTGGTCGAAGTCCGGATCCTCGTTGCCCAAGGCCAGAGTGAGGAGACTCCGTCCCATCCAGTCCGGCGAGGGAGAAAGCCCCAGCAGATCCGTGATCGTGGGGGCGAGGTCGATGTGCCTGACGACCCGACCTTCGACGCGTCGCTGCAGTTGCGGCGCCGCGATGATGAGGGGAACGTGAGTGACTTCCTCGTAGAGGGTTGACCCATGATAGGCCGCGTCGTGTTCACCGAATTCCTCGCCGTGGTCCGCCGTGAGGACGATGGCCGTGGAGGGCGCGCCGGGTGCATTGATGGCCTGGAGGAGTCGGCCGATGGCCGCGTCGGTCGCTCGGATCTCGGCCTCGTAGAGGTCCTTCGGTCCCGCGCCCGCGGCGGGGTTCACAGGCGCGTAGGGGCCGTGAACGTCGAAGAAGTGCACCCAGAGAAAGCGCTTGCCTCGGGGCGTCTCCAGCTCACGGAGCGCTTCGGTGAGCGTCATGGCTGCCGTTCTCGGATTGCGGGAGTCGTCGATGTCGGTGAGAAGTCGTCGGAACCCCGCTCGCTCGAAACCCACCCGTCCGAAAAAGGATGTCGCGATGCCCGCCGTATCGATGCCCGCTTCGTTCAGATACCGGGGTAACCAGGTGGGTTCGGGCTTCCCGTCCGACAAGGCGTAGGGAAGCCACGACGACCAGATCGAGCCGAAGCAGAAGACCGTGTAGGAAGCGTGACTGAAGGCTCTGGTGAATCTCACACCCCTTGCGGCCAGTTGGCTGATGTTGGGAGTGAGGGGAGCCCCTTCGGCGTCCATTTTTCCCACGCGATCGGCGCGCAGGGCGTCGATCGTCACGAGGATCACCCGGTCGACGGGAGCGAACGATTTCGGACGGGGAAGCGGCTGTGGTGGGACGGGGACCTGATCCGCGGGGAGATCCCCCTCGAAGCCATTCTCATCGTACCCGTTGCCCGCCACCTCGAACCGACCGGGGCGGCAGAGAGGATCGCGGTCGTCGGCGTCATCTCCGCCCAGCACCGCCGGGGCGCCGTCGCCGTCCCGATCGGTCAGGCGGCGTAGGACGAAGAGGGTTTCTCGAGTCAAATTGGATTGCTGATAGATGAGGGCTTCGACCGGCCAATACCGCTCGAGAATGACATGGAGACCTCCCCCGGCCAAAGCCGTCACCCCGACGAACACGAGACCCACCCCAGAGAACAAGCGCCTTGCCAGGCCGTCGATCCAGGCCGAGGGGCAAAGGCCCCACGCGAGGGCGCCGAGAAAGACGGCCACGACGGAAAGAGCCCCGTGGATCAGGCGATACAGATTGACGTACCGACTCTCGTCGACCCAGAGAACGGCCCCCATGAGGAGTCCGACGCCCGCGGCCAGCAGAATCCGTGTGGTCCATCTCGCGGCTTCGAGTCGCGCCCTGAGCGCCATGAGTCGAGCGAGCACCCAGGCCAGGATGAGCGTCGGAACGACGAGCCAAGCCGCAACGTGGGTGAGGGGGCGGGCCGCGGGGGCAAGCTCATAGGGAACGTCGGGATCGATTCTTCGGCGAAGGAAGAGGAGACCGCGCTCGATCTCCTGGTGGCCCACCCTGTAAGCCAAAAGAGCAGCACCGAGGGCCATGAGGGCGAGAAGAAACGCCTTGCCTCGGCGACTGCCCGTGGACTTGCCGGGAAGCACCCCCCAGAGGAATCCCAGCAAAGCCGGGACGAGCGCCGTCAACACGCCGGCGAACGTGGTCGCTCCGACGAAAAGGACGGGGGCTACGAGTCCGTCCAGGCGCGGTCCCAATCGCCACGTCTGCATCAACCCCTCGAGGAGATACGCGGTGACGACTCCGGTCCACAGGACAGTCGCCGCACGCAGGCCGGGCGAAGTGCAGGAACGGCCATCGGAGAGGTTCATGCGCCGGTCCGCCCCGTCGCGAGCTGGCCGCATGCCGCATCGATGTCGAGACCCCGACTGCGTCGAAACGTGACATGTCCGCCGAAAGACGCTTTCAGGGTTCTCCAGAAGCGGTCCATCGCTTCTCGGGACGGTGCGGATGCGTCACCGCGTCCGTCCGGATGTCTGGGGATGAGATTGACCGTCGCGTCGAGGTCTGCCAGAAGCCCACCGAGAGTCCGTGCATGGATCTCCGAGTCGTTGACTCCCGACACGAGGACGTATTCGAAGAAAAGGCGTCGGCCGGTGATGGATTGGTATTCCCTGGACGCTTCGAGCACGTCGGAGAGGGGCCATCGCCGGTTGGCCGGGACGAGTGCGCTTCGCTCCACCTCCGAGGGATGATGGAGGGAGATGGCCAATCGAACGGTCGGGAAGAGGTGTCCGAAGGCGACGATGCGATCTGGGATCCCTATCGTCGACACGGTGATGATGCGGGAATGGAACCCGTACGACTCGCGCAGCGTGTGGAGGCTCCGGGTCACGGATTCGAAATTCAAGAACGGCTCGCCCATTCCCATGTAGACGAGGTTGCCGATCTCGTGCTCCAAGGGATCGGTGACCAAGGATTGTCGGGCGAAGAGGTACTGGCCGAGGATCTCTTCCGGCGTGAGATTCCGAGTGAACCCCATGAGCCCCGTTGCGCAGAAGGAACATCCCATCGCGCAGCCCACCTGGGTGGACATGCACAGGGTGGTTCTTCGAGGGCCGGGAATCAGGACGGATTCGATCTTCGCCCCGTCCTCCAAGGTCAGCAGAAACTTGCGAACTCCGTCGGAGGAGCGCTGCTCTTTCGAAAGTTCGGGGATCGCTGTATCGGGGGCGGGCGTCGGCATGGTGCGAAGGTATGGCTTCCGGCGGAATCGGGCAAGGGGAGCGGCTGCCGTTGAAACCGGACCTCGGCATGGGCAGACTCCCGCCAGCCAGGGAGCTCCAAATGGCGGTCAGTCGTCACCACATCATCGAGAAGAAGTTCCTCGAAGCGGTCGCCGCGATGGAGGAGATCCCCGTCACACCGACGGCGCGCGTCATGAGTCTCGACCGGGACCTTGGCGTCGAGATCTTCGAGTCCCAGCTGACCTCGCGGGTCATCGACTTGGAGGCGCGCGCCATGAAGGCGCGCGACGAGGGGTATTACACCATCGGGAGCGCGGGCCACGAGGGGAATGCCTGTGTGGCGGCGGCCCTTGCACCGGACGACATCTGCTTCCTCCACTATCGCAGTGGCGCTTTCATGATGCAGCGCGCAAAAGCGTTTCCGGGTGTGAGCCAGGTGTTCGACACGCTGCTTTCCCTCTCCGCTTCCGCGGAGGACCCCGCCAGCGGTGGTCGGCACAAGGTGTGGGGGTCCCGCCGCATGAACGTGCCCCCGCAAACCAGCACCATCGCCTCCCACCTTCCGAAGGCGGTCGGCGCCGCGTTCGCGATAGGTCGGCGACCCATCTTGGATCTGGCATCCCTCGTCGACGAGGAGTCTTCGCTGGCTCCGCTCAGCGAGGGAATGATCGCCATGGCGAGCCTGGGCGACGCTAGCATGAACCACTCCACGGCCCTCGGGGCGATCAATGCCGCCTCATGGGCCACTCACCAGCGGCTTCCCATGCCGCTGCTTTTGGTTTGCGAAGACAATCAGGTCGGCATCAGCGTCAAGACCCCGACGGGCTGGATCGAGTCACAGTATGCCAGCCGCCGCAACCTCTCCTATTTTCGGGCCGACGGTTTGGATCTCGCGAATGCCTATACCGTCGCCCGTTCCGCCGTCGATTTCGTGCGGGAGCGTCGCCGTCCCGCTCTCCTTCACCTCAAGATGGTGAGGTTGATGGGGCACGCGGGGAGCGACGTGGAGTTGACTTACAGGACCGAGGAGGAGATCGAGGTTGTGGAATCTCGCGACCCTCTCGTTCAGTCCGCGCGTCTCGTCGTCCGCTCCGGTTGGATGCGTCCCCGGGAGATTCTCGACCTCTATGACGAGTTGAAGGCGCGCGCGGCCCGGGGCGCCGCGGAGGCGCGTCGGCGCCCGAAGCTGGTCACGGCTGAAGAGGTGATGGCGCCCTTGGCTCCGTTCGACGCCGATGCCGTCGCCGCCGTCGCCTCGTCGGCCGCCTCGCCCGAGCGGCGTGTCCGTCTGTTCGGGGGAGACGCACGGCTCCCCGAGCGCTCCGCGCGTCCTCGGCACATGGCCATGCTCCTCAACTGGGGCCTTCACGACATCATGGCCCAGCACGACGAGGTGATCCTCTTCGGTGAAGACGTGGCCAAAAAAGGCGGCGTCTATCACGTCACTCACAACCTCTACGAGAAGTTCGGGTTGGCCCGCGTCTTCAACACCCTGCTCGACGAGCAGACGATCCTCGGGGTGGCCATAGGCGCGGCACACCTGGGGCACATCCCGTGTCCCGAGATTCAGTACCTGGCCTATCTGGTCCACGCGGTGGATCAGATTCGCGGAGAAGCGGCATCCCTGCAATTCTTCTCCAATATGGCCTTTCAGAACCCCATGGTCGTGCGGGTGGCGAGCCTCGCGTATCAGCGCGGATTCGGCGGTCATTTCCACAATGACAATGGTTTTGGATTCCTCCGAGAGATTCCGGGTCTCATCCTGGCCTGTCCGTCCAGGGGCGACGATGCCGTCGGAATGCTCCGCACGGCGTTTGCGGCGGCGAAGGCCAGCGGCCGGGTCGTCGTCTTCATGGAGCCCATCGCGCTGTACATGACGAAGGACCTCCACGAGGCGGGAGACGGCCAATGGAGTTTCGCTTACCCGGAACCCGGTCGATACGTCCCCGTCGGTGAACCTCGCGTCTATGAGGCCGAGACGGAGGAGGCGCTCACGATCATGACCTACGGAAACGGCGTTCGCATGTCGCTTCGGGTGGCGAGGCGCCTGGCCGCCGACGGCGTGGGCGTCCGCGTCGTGGATCTGAGATGGCTGCTTCCCCTCTCGAGGGAGGTCGTTCTTGGGGAGGCCGCCCGGGCGAGGGCGCTTCTCGTGGTCGACGAAGGGCGGGAAACCGGAGGCGTGGGCGAGGAGATCTTGGCGGTGGTCGCTGAGTACGGCCCCGCTGGCCTTCCCGTCGCGCGTGTGGCGGGCCGGGACAGCTTCATTCCTCTGGCGGAAGCCGCGAACCTTGTGCTCGTGTCCGAGGAACAGATCGCCGAAGGCGTGCGACGGGTTCTGGAGAAGAAGCGATGACCTCGCGCCGTCTTCTACTCATTGCCCCCGGGCGTGGCTCCTATGCCGCGGATGAGTTGGGATTCCTGGCCCGTCGGCTCGAGATGGCCGAACCCGGCTCCACCGCGGCTCGGTGGATCGAATCCGTCGAAGAGGATCGCCGGGCTTGGGGGCGAGTGAGCCTCGTGGACTTGGATGCCGCGCCCAGGTTTTCTCCAGCCAAACACCTTCCCGGCCCCAATGCGGGACCGATGATCTTTCTTTGCTCGGCTGTCGATCAAAGTCTCATCCCCGATTCCGCGGGGAAGACGGTGGGTGTGATCGGAAACTCGATGGGCTGGTACACGGCCTTGGCCTTGGGAGGAGCACTGGATTTCCGGGACGCGCACCGTCTGGTGGACACCATGGCGTCGGCGCCCCCCGTCGGCGGACAGCTGATCGTCCCATGGGTGAACGGGGAGTGGTGTCCCGATGCCGATGAGGAAGCGCGGATCTTGGGGACCGTCTCCGAGCTGCAACGGCGCGGCGCGCGGGTGTGGGTGTCGATTCGACTGGGCGGCTATTTCGTCCTCGCCGGCGACGAATCGGGTCTTACGGCCTTGGAAGAACGGCTTCCGAAGCGCAAGGTCGGTCGGCACACCTACCCGTTCCGACTCGCGTTTCACGCGGCCTTCCACACCCCACTCGTGAAGGAGGCCAGTGAACGTGGCTTGGAGGCGCTCTCCGACCTCGCTTGGCGACGCCCCCGCATCCCCCTCGTCGACGGCCAGGGGCGCCTCTATTCTCCATTCAGTACGAGTGTCGATCTCCTCGAGGACTACACCCTGGTGGACCAGGTCCTCAGCACTTTCGATTTCACGCTTGCCTTGCGGATGGCGCTCCGCGAACTCCAACCGGATCTCTTGGTGCTTCTCGGTCCGGGCGCCACCCTGGGTGGGGCCATCGCCCAGGTGCTCATTCAAGAACACTGGCGCGGTATTCGCTCCAAGTCCGACTTTCAAGCCATCCAGGGATCCGAGGAGCCCGTCCTCCTTTCGATGGGACGTGCCGATCAGTTCGACCGTTTGATGGGTCTTTGACCTCGATCGGCGACTCACAGACCGCGGTGCGATTCTGTGCACATCGCCTTCCCCGCGGCGGCGACGAGCCAACGGTGTGGGATCAGCCTTTGGAGGGCGAGGAGCACCTTCAACTTGATCCCCGGCACGACGACGACGCGACCTTTCAGCAGGCCTTTGATGCCGGCGCGTGCCACGTCCTTCGGGTCGTCGCGACTCATCCGGTAGACGAGGCTGTCGGTGAGGTAGTCCCCGGCTTCGAAGAACTCGGTGTTCGTGAGGCCGGGGCAGAGCGTCGTGACCGTGACGCCGCTTGGTCTTAGCTCCAAGTCCAGTGATTCCGAGAACAGAAGCAGAGCGGTCTTGGCGGCCGAGTAGACGGCATGGCAGGGGGTCGGAAAGAACGCTGCTATGCTCGCGACGTTGAGGATCGCGCCCCATCCTCTCTCGACCATGGCGCCCCCGACTGTGCGGCTCAACCGCATGGGGACCTCCAGATCCAAGGTGATGAGACGTTCCATGGATTCGAGGTCGCTGGAGAGGAATGGGCGGTTCATGCCGACACCGGCGTTGTTCACGAAGACGTCCGGGGGGTTCTCGGACCAAGTGCCCTCCAAAGTGGCGAGGTCGACCTCGTTCAGCAGATCCGCGACCCGGACGATGGGGCGGGGCAGACCGCGCGCATGGATGGCGTCGGCGAGTTTCTCGAGGCGGGTCTTTCGGCGCGCCACGATCTCGACCGTGGCGCCTCGTCTTGCGAGCTCCCATGCGAGCGCTTCGCCGATCCCACTGGATGCGCCCGTCACGACCGCCCGGCGAATGGTGTTCCTCATGGTCATGGCGTGGAGGCCCCCACCGCAATCGCCCTCACGCCCCGAAACTCCGCTTCCACATGGACGGGTAGCAGGGGAATGGCGGCGATGCGGGAAGCGAGGTCGCGGGGTGTCGACGCCTCATCCGAGACGACGACCAGAACGGCGCTGGGGGGAAGGGCCCACCCGGGCCCTTCCTCGGGGAGTCTCCATGTTCGAGAACCATGTTCGGGACGCTTCGCCGCGGGGCGTGCGTTGGGCGGCGGGTACAGCCGGACGACCCTCCCGCCGGTGAGCACCATCGTGACGATCGGGTGCACGTCACCGACGAAAGCGATCTCGAGGTGGCGCCTTCCCGTCTCGGACGCCCCCTCTTCGACCCACGCGATGCTCCGGATGAGAGGCTCGGCCAGACGAGGACGGGCGGGCTGAAGCAGGAGCGACAGGCCCCAGAGGAAAAGGAGGGCGGCGGCGGTGGCGATCGCGGCCACCGCGACGGGCCCGCCTCCTCGGTGAATGAGCGAGCGGCGTCGAATCTGGGCTTGATGCGTCGCTTCCAACGCGAGGAGGATGGCCTGTAACGTGCGCCCTCCTCGCGCGTGGGCTTTCTCCACGTCTCCCTCGGATGCGCGAAGGAGGTTCGCCGCCTCGGGGAGGAGGCGGCCGTTGTCGTCGGCGGTGTCGATGGCATGGAGGACGGCCACGTGGCGTCGCGCCTCCGCGATGTCGCTGCCTCCCGTGCCGCGTGCAAGGAGACGGGCCATGGGACAATCGGCGAGGGCGAGCACCCAGGATTCCTCCCCCCGTCCCCGGGGAACCGTCAGCAGGCATCGCATGGACGAGGCGTCCAGCCAATCGCACTGCGTGCTGCGGCAGGGGATGTCCAGTCGTTCAGTCATGACATCCCCATGCGACGAGTCGGCGGACGAAAGAACGGGGGAGGAGTCGAGTGAGGGTTCTGCTCACGGTGTAGAACAGGCCGGTGCAGACCTGCATGCGGTTACGTCGGACCCCTTCGATTCCCGCGCGGGCGACGTCCTGCGGCATGTGCCAGGCCCAACGAAAACCCGCCAGGCGATTGTCGGCGTCGAGCCCCGATCGTTCGAAGAACGGTGTGCGCGTGAGACCTGGGCAGAGCGCCGTGACGTGGATGCCGTAGGGAAGAAGCTCTCGGCGCAGAGCCGAGGTCCAATGCACGCTGAATCCCTTGGTCGCGGCATAGACCGCCTGGCGCGGGAGGGCTTGAAAGCCGGCGACCGAGGCGACGTTGAGGATGAAACCTCGCCTTTTCTTTCGCATCGAGGGCGCCAGGAGGTGGGTGAGGACGAGGGGGGTGCGGACATTGACGGCGAGCTGCTCCCGTATGCGAGAGATTGGAATCCGAATCACGGGCAGGGCGGTGGAAATCCCCGCGTCGTTGATCAAGCCGACGGGATCTCCCATGGCTTCTCGAACACTGCGTGCAAGCTCCCTGGCCCCACGGGGAGCCGCGAGATCCTGCGGAAAGATCCGGGCTTCGGGCGCGCCCAGCTCCATGCACGCGCCGCGGGCCGCCAAGAGGGCCTTCTCATTGCGCCCCGAGAGCGCCAAACTCTGGCCCATCCGGGCCAGAGCTTTCGCCAATTCCAGGCCGATGCCGCTGGATGCCCCCGTGACGAGCCAAAGCTCACCGGGGTGAAAGGTGGGCCGCGACGTCACGAGCGCTGGGCTTTCTGCCCCCTCGGGGGCGGTGGAAAAAGTCCGGAGGTCAAGGTTTTTCCCGAGATGGCCGAATAAAGATGCAGTGACCGACAGGAGGTTCTCATTCCATGCGCGCTGTTGCCCCCGCCCTGAAGAAGACCCTGGACCAGAAGTTGGAGGATGCCGTTCGCAACGGTCTCGAGGCGACAAGCGGGCTGCGCGTTCGCAGGGTCTCCGTGGAGGACCAGCGGCGCTTCGTGGAACGCATGAGCTGCGCCCAGTTGCAGCTCGCTGGCGACGGATGGACCGGCGTTCTCGTCCTGCTCGTGCCCGACGAGATGGGCCGTGACATGGCGGCCCGGGCTTCGGGCGCCGAGCCTCAACGAGGGGTCTACCGAGGGAGTGATCTGGCCGAGGGTTACGGCACCATGTTGGCGGCCGTGGGCGTCGAATTCGCCCGGAGTTTTGCTCCGGACCCGAAGATCCACTTCAGCATGCCGGTTCTGGTGGCCGGGACCGATCTTGCCGTGAGCTTTCCTTGGGGAGGTCACTTCGAGTCTCGACAGTGCTTCAGCTCCCCGGAGGGCCCTCTTTGGGTCATTCTCCGTCTCTCCCACATGAACTAGGCCGGAGCGCCCTGTCGATGCGGGCCACGACGTCGCTCGGGAGTTCGACTTCCGAGGCCTCAACGTTTTCCGCAAGCTGCTGCACGCTGCGTGCTCCCACGATGACCGCGTTGACGCCCGGTTCCCGGAGGCACCACGCGAGGGCCAACTTGGCCATGGATTGGCCCGTGGAGCGAGCGATGTCCCGGATCCCTTCGATCTTCTCGAAATTCTCTTCGGTCATGTGGTTCTGAATGAATTGATTCGACCCCGCATCGGCGGCACGAGAGTCGTCCGGTGTGTTCCCCCGGGAGTACTTTCCGGTGAGCAGACCCTGCGCCAGGGGAGAGTAGACGATCTGTCCGATGCCGAGTGTCCGGCAGACGGGAAGGACGTCTTCCTCGATGCCTCGTTGCAGCATGTTGTAGACAGGTTGATTGCTGACGGGGCCCTCGAGGCCCAACGAGCGTGCGCAGGCGACGGCCTCCATGATCTGTTCCGCCGACCAAAGGCTCACCCCCCAATGAAAGATGAGACCGGCCCGAATGAAGTCGTTCATTGTGCGGACCAGTTCTTCGATGGAGACGTCCGGGTCGTACCGATGACACTGATACAGGTCAACGTAGGGGGTCTTCAGCCGCTCCAGTGACGCGGCCAGCGATTCTCGCAGGTGCTTGCGAGAAAGCCCGCAGTCATTGGGGCCGTCCCCCGTGGGGAAGAATGCCTTCGTGGCCAGGACGTAGTCCTTGCGAGGTCGACCGACGAGGGCCTGCCCCAGAGTCTCCTCGCATCGGCCCATGGCATAGACATCCGCCGTGTCTACGAAGTTGATTCCGGCATCGAACGCGAAGTCGAGGATCTCCCGGGTGCCGTCGACGTCGACCCGATGTCCGAACGTGAGCCACGAGCCCAGAGCCACCACGGATATCTTGATGCCGCTCGATCCCAATCGTGTGTATCTCATGGGGCAAGCCTACCGCGGGAGCGGGGGCTTGAAAACGGCATGCCTCACGCCGGCGGCCGGTTGCCTGCAGGGCCACACCGTGGTGCAATGCCCCTCATCATCTGGCCAGACGGTCCCCAACGCGAGGGCGTTTCCATGCATTCGAAAACCTCGGCAGTCCTTCTCTTTCTGCTCGCAGCGAACCCTCTCTTTGCGCAACGGACTCCCCCGGAGCCGCAAGCGACGATCGAGGCGGAACTTCGCGAGCGGCTGGCCCGACCCGGCGAGGTTCCGGACATCGACCTCATCATGCTCGGTGAGGACTACTCCGGGGCGGCTCCGCGGGGGGTTCGGTGGTCGCTGGACGGGAAGGCCCTTTTGTTCGAATGGAAGCGCTGGAGCGAGAAGGAGCGGGGGACGTATCGCTACGACGTCGAGACACACCTTTTGGAACGTCTTCCCGATGACGAGGACCGACCGTTCGCGGCGTCGGATGTCCTCTGGGCGCCTGGAGGGAAGAAAGGAGTCGTGTCTCGGGACGGCGACCTGTTTCTGGTCTCGGCGGAGGGCTCCATCCTGCGGCGCCTGACGGAGACGTCCGCCCGGGAATCCGCGCGGATCTGGTCCGCGGACGGCAAGCGGATCGTCTTTCGTCGTGGAGACGACCTGTTCGCCTTCGATCTCGAGGACGCCGCCCTGCGGCAGCTCACACGCTTCGGTCCCGTTGAAAAAAAGAAGGAGGAGAAGTCGGAAGGGGCCAAGTTCCTTGCCTCCGAGGAGCGACAACTGCTCCGCCTCGTCGACACCTGGGCGCGGAAACGGGCCGAACGGGAGGAGAAGGCGAAGAGAAGGCGGGAGAAGAAGGGGCTGAGCTATGAGATCCCCAAGGGGTATGAACTCGGTTCCGTGAACGCAGGCCCGCTCCTGGACCGGCTCTATGTCGTGATCCGTAAGAAGCACAAGACAAAAAGAACTCTCGTACCGAAGTACGTCACACAGGACGCCTACGTGGCGACCACCAACGCGCGGCCGAAAGTGGGGGACCATCGGGGAGCGGACCGTCTGGTGACCATCGATGTCGCCACCGGGAAAGCCCGGGACGTCGCTCTTCCCTCCGGGGATCGTGATGCCATGGTTTTCGGGTTTCGGTTCTCGGAGAGCGGGCGGCATGGGGTCTGCACGGTGAGGACCTGGGACAACAAGGACCTGTATCTCGTGTCCTTGGAGGACGGGGCGGCGAGACCCGTTCACCACGTCCACGATGACGCCTGGGTCCTCTACGACTTCGGTGGAGGCTTCCTGCCGGGGCGCGAAGTCTTTTGGTTCAAAAGCGAGAAGACGGGTTTTCAACACATCTACGCACATGACTTCTCGTCGAATGTCACCCGCACCCTGACCGAGGGGAGTTGGCTCGTCGACCGCGCCCGCTATCACCGCGGGTTGGATCGCATCGTGATTCAAACGACGCAGGTGAGTCCCTTCGAGCGCCACGTCTATCTGCTCGATCCTGCGACGGGCGAGCGGGAGCGCATCACGAAGAAGAAGGGCTGGCACGAGGTTGTCGTTTCTCCGGATGGCAGGTCCATGGCGGAGAGCTACAGCTTCTCGAATGTTCCGTGGGAGGTCTACGTCTCCAAGCTGGGTTCGGGGGGGCTCGGACTGCGAGTGACGAAGAGTCCCAGTCCGGCCTTTGCGGGGCGGGACTGGTTCGTTCCGGCGATCGAGCGCTTTCAAGCGCGAGACGGAGTTGCCGTGCCGATGCGCGTCTATGCGCCAGATGACCCCAAGCCGGGAGGTCCGGCGGTCGTGTTCGTGCACGGCGCGGGGTATCTTCAAAACGTTCACCGTCGATGGTCGAGCTACTTCCGCGAGTACATGTTCCACAACCTGTTGCGAGAGGCCGGGTATTGGGTCATCGATGTGGACTACCGCGGTTCCGCCGGGTATGGACGGGACTGGCGGTGCGCGATCTATCGCCACATGGGCGGCAAGGATCTCACCGATCAGGTCGATGCCGTGGCGTGGCTCGTGAAAAACAAGGGCGTCGATCCCGGAAGAGTGGGGCTCTACGGAGGGAGCTACGGCGGGTTCATCACCTTGATGGCGCTCTTCCGCACTCCGGAGATCTTCGCTTGTGGGGCGGCCCTGCGTCCCGTCACGGACTGGGCCCACTACAACCACGGGTACACGGCCAACATTCTCAATGTTCCGACGGATGACAGGGAGGCCTACCGCTTCAGCTCTCCTATCTGGCACGCCCAGGGACTGCGAGGGCGACTTTTGATCTGTCACGGGCTCGTGGACGACAACGTGCAGGTCCAGGACGTCATGCGCCTGGTCCAAAGACTCATCGAGTTGCGGAAGTCCGGCTGGGAGATGGCTCTGTATCCGGTGGAACGGCACGGATTTCGTGATCCGGCCTCCTGGGCCGACGAGTACCGGCGAATCCGAGGCCTTTTTCGGGATGTCTTGGGTCTGTGAGACGTGGAAGCCGTTGATATAAAAAGGCTTAGATGTCCCATGCGTGACTGGGTGAAGATGCAAATCCTCCTTGGGTTCGAAGGCTCATCGGCCGATAGGAAGAACACGTAACCGGGGCTTGGTGTTGATTCCGGGATTCGGGGTCCTATGTTTTGACGACCCGGGATCGGTCGCAGCGGCGCCCGACGGCTCATCAGGTCCGAAGACTCAGACGAGGGATAAAAGGATGTCGAAAACGCTCGTCATCACCGAGAAGAAGTCCGTGGCGGATGATTTCGCCCGGGTTCTCGGTCGCGTGGGTCGGGCCGGATCCGGTGAGGGCCGCTCTTTCGACAAGCACGAGGCTTACTACGAGAGCGAGGACCTGATCATCGCGTGGGCTTCGGGCCACCTCATGGAACTTCAGGAACCCGGGGCCTACGACAAGGAGTGGAAGTTCTGGCAGCTGAGGAAGCTCCCCATCATTCCTGATCGCTTCGTCCATGTTCCTCGCAGCCGAGACGCCCGCACGAAGAAGCTTCTGGACAACCTCGTCAAGCTCATTCGACGCCCCGACGTCGAGCGCGTGGTGAATGCCTGCGACGCGGGTCGCGAGGGGGAGCTGATCTTCAACCTCATCATGGACCACGCGCGCTCCGGTCGGATGAAGTCGAAGGCGGAGAAACCCGTGCAGCGACTGTGGCTGCAATCGATGACCGCCGATTCGATCCGCGACGCCTTCAAGCACCTGAGGAATGCGGAGGAGCTGAAACCGCTGCGCGACGCCGCCTATTCCCGAGACCAAGCCGACTGGCTCGTGGGCATGAACGGAACCAGAGCGCTGACGAAGCGTTTTCTCGGCCACGGGACCCGCGTGAGCCTCGCCGTGGGAAGAGTGAAGACTCCGACGCTCGCCTTCCTGGTGGATCGGGAACGAGAGATCGATTCGTTCATCCCGGTGCCCTACTGGCAGGTTTCCGCCACTTTTGCTGCGGATCTCGAGGGGCCGGTCGAAGGACGGACGTGGGATGCCTGGTGGACGGGCAAGAATGCGGACGGCAAGACGACGGACCGCATTCTCGAAGCCGAGGAGGCGGAAGCCCTGGTCCAGAAGGTGAAGGGGAAGGTGGGGGAGAGCAAGGACACGCGGCGGACGACCCGCGAGAAGCCGCCCCAGCTTTTCGATCTGACGAGCCTCCAGCGCCGGGCCAGCTCTCTTTACGGCTTCACCTTGAAACGTACCCTGTCCTTGGCTCAGTCGCTCTACGAGAAGAAGAAGGCCATCACCTATCCCAGGACGGGCTCCAAGTACCTGCCCAAGGACTACCAGTCCGAGGTGCCGGCCATCATGGAAAAGCTGTCCTCGACCGATGAATGGGGGGCGTTGGTCCGGAAGGTGCCGCACCGTGACGCGCCCAGACCCGAGCGGCCCGGCGCTGTCTTCGACGACGCGAAGGTGAGCGATCACTTCGCACTCATCCCCACGGGAGAGATCCCTAAGTCGCTTCGCGCGGACGAACAGAAGATCTATGACCTGATCGTCCGACGTTTCCTGGCCGCATTCATGCCCAGCGCGGTACGGGAGACCACCACCCGCGTGGTCACGGTCGAGGGCGAGACCTTCAAGGCGACGGCACGTCGCCTCGTGGAGCCGGGATGGCGCGCGGCGGAGCCGATCGCCAAGGACGACCCGCCATTTCCCGAGTTGAACCCTCAACATCAGGCGCTTTGCGCTGACGTGGAATTGGTCGAGAAAGCGACTTCTCCTCCATCACGTTACACCGACGGCACGCTCGTGGGCGAGATGGAGACCTGCGGAAAGCACGTCGAGAACGACGAGGAGGCCGAAGCATTGGCGGAGATCGGCATCGGTACGCCTGCGACCCGTGCGGCGATCGTCGAGGATCTCGTCTCGAAGCGATTGGCTAGGCGTGAGGGACGAACCCTGATTCCAACCGCCCTCGGCGGCACCCTCGTACGGCTCGTCCGTAACTTGAATCTGGGCGCGCTCGCCAAACCCGACATGACGGGGCTTTGGGAGCAAAGGCTGAACCAGATTACGGAAGGAACCTACGACGCGAAGAGCTTCCAGAAAGAGATCGTCCGTCTCGTCGAAGACATGGTGGAGCAGGTGAAGGCGGCCGAGGATGCGCCGACGGTCTTCGCCGTGGATCACCCCAAGGAGGGGCTCTCTTGCCCTAAATGCGGCAAACCCATGATCGAGAAAGCCTACAGCTATTTCTGTAGCGACCAGGACGAGTGCGGGGTTCTCATTCACAAGGACGTGGGGGGGAAGCACCTTTTCCCGGAGGTGCTGGCCCGACTCATCGAGGCCTCCAAGAAGGAGGAGTCGGTGGGACCTTTCACCGGATTCGAACGCCCCCATGCTCCCTGCAAGTTGAAACTTCGACCCGACGATGGACGGATTCTCCTCGAGCCCGAAGGGGACATCGATTTCGATCAACCGGGTCTCGAGCCGGTCGAAGACGTTCCGGACGGAACGGTGATGGGGCACTGTCCCGCTTGCGGAGCCGATGTCGTGGCCCAAGGTTCGGGCTACGTGTGCTCAAAGCGGGAGAGCGGATGCAAGTTCCGTCTTTCGAAGAAGCTTCTATTCCGTGACCTGCCCCCGGATCAGGTCAAGAAGGTCCTGGCCGGCCCGGGAGCCGAGACCGACCTCATTCAGGGGTTCATCAGCCGTCGGGGGCGTCCCTTTGCGGCCCAACTCTACTTCGACGAGAAGGGGTCATTGAAGTGGAAGTTCCCGCCCCGGCCGGCGAAGAAGAAGACCACGAAGAAAAAGGCCGCCAAGAAGAAGACGACCAAGAAGAAGGCCGCCAAGAAGAAGACCTCGAAGAAAAAGACGACGAAGAAGGTCAGTTCCTAAACGCCACCCCACGCCCACGCGTCCTCGTGGCTTGTGGGAGCCTCCCACGCCTTCGTCCACTTGGCCGCGCCTGACCATCGCTGCTGGGATGTTCGCTTCAGCCGTCGTCGGGAGACTTGGATGGTTGCTCGCCGTCTTCGGTCGCCTTCGCGGGCTTCTCTTCGTCCTTTTTTTCCGGCATGAGGTCTTTCAGATCGAAAGCCGCGGGCTTCTCCAGGCTCCATGAGTAGACCCGCACGAAGAACGGACTCGTCGACGCTTTCACGACGAAATCGTTCTTCTGCTTTCCGAGGATGGAGACCTTCTTGGACGATCCATCCTTGAAGGAGATCTCGTAGGTGACCTGTGGCTTGCTCGGATCGAGGTCTTCGGGGGCCTTCTTCCCCACGACGTCCTCCAGGGTGATCGAACAGATCTTGCCCAGGAAATCCTCGACCTTCTTGGCGTCGAGCTGGACGTCAGAACCCTCGACGGCCCATGACCTCTCCTCATGTTTCTCGCTCTTCGTCTCCTCGGAGGTCCCCTCCTGCGGCGGCTCCGTCTCCTCGTTGGGCTGGGTTTTCGCCACCAGGGTGACGGGAGCGCCGTCCCTTGGGCTCACCTGGACTCGCGTGACGTCGTCCTTCGGCCAATCCACGTAGGCTGTATCACCCACCCAGGAGGATGTGCTCGTGGAGAGCGCATAGCTCGTGAGGGCATCGGATTGGAAGACGTCATCGTCGTCGGC
>DRQF01000187.1 GCA_011369445.1 Planctomycetota bacterium
CCACGCTGGAGGTGATTGCGCCGGAGATATTTCCGCGTCCGCTCGTGAGCAGAGCACTTCGCATGGCGAGGGACAATCCCTTGTTGCGACGCTCTTCTTGAAAGCGAACGAGAACGTGGACGCCGAAGTCGACGCCGATGCCGACGAGGATGAGGGTGAACACGATGCTGAGGAGATTCAGGCGGCCCACCACGAGGGTCGTCCACCCGAACGTCCAGGCGATGGCGATGAGGAGCGCCACCATGGCGAGCGCCGGGCGCAGCCACCCCCGCACCATCACCATGAAGAGCAGACCCACCAGGATGATCGCGATGATCGAGGCCCGACTCATGTCGTCGTTGGTGGTGCGCATCTCGTCCGCCTGGAGCACGGGTTTGCCCGTGAGCCCCGCGGAGATGTCGGGGTGATCCCGGCGGAAGCGTCGAAGAACCTCACGGATGGCGGCGAGAGGGCGGTCGATGACGGCCAGGGAACCGTAGTCTTTCTCAGGCATGATCTCGATGAACCAAAACCGTCCGCTCTTCGAACGAAAGTATTCTGTGGGGAGGGGGCGGAGGAGATCCTCGAAGTCGTTCGTCTCGTCCGGCCAAGCGAAGAGGTTCAACGTGGCGAAGGCGGCCGCGCCGAGGGTCTCTTGTTCCTCGCGGGAAAGCAGGCTCCCGTTCAGACGGCGGAGTTGATGGATGGCCGTGGCCAGCGCCGTCGTTCCGTCATCCTGGGCGAGCCAGGCGGGAAAGGCTTCGCGAAGGCGGGCGATGTCCGCCAATTCCTCGTCCGTCATCGCTCGGGCGGAAATTCGACGCTGTTCGCGAGGAAGGATGGCGTGGTGGACGGCGAGGAGGTCCGGGATCTGGCCGAGCTCATCCGCCAAGGCGTCGACGGCTTTCTCCATCGCCGCTTCGTCGCTGTTGTCCTCGAGAACCACCACCAGCGATTCGAGGTCGCCGAAGTCGTCGAGAAAAGCCTGGTAGTCCCGCATGTAGGGACGATCCGGATCGATGAGATGATCCGTGTTGGCGTCCATCTCCAGCCAAACGGTGGCGGCCGCCGCAGAGAGGGCGGCCAGAAGAACGGCGGTGACGAGGACCGTCTTCGGACGGTGGCAGGCAAGGTCGGCGCAGGCCCGCAGGACGCGGTCTCGCATCGGCGCTCAGGCCTCCTGCCCGGCCGGCTTGCGACCCCGGCCCTTGATGGCGTGCTTCCCCAGTTTCTTCACCACCTCCCACACCGGCCCCGGGAACTTGTGGAGGGACGTCATGACGTCCTCGAAACTGCGCAGGAACCACTGCACGTCGTCCTCGGAAATGGTCAGAGGAGGAAGGAGTTTCACGACGTCGATGGCATGTCCGGCCACCTGGGTCAGTACTTTTCCGTCGTCGAACAGCGGGATCACGACGGCCTGGGGAAAGAGGTTCTTGTCCATCTTGTGAATCATCGCCCAGGCCGTCTTGAGACCCATGGAGCGGGGTTTGTCGAACACGATGCCGATCATGAGGCCGCGCTGGCGAATCTCGGAAATGAACTCGAACCGTTCCTGCTGGGCCTCCAACCCCGCTTTGAATTGGGCCCCCAGGTCGTTGGCGCGCGCGAGGAGGTTCTCGTCGTCGAGGACCTGAAGTGACGCCAGCCCCGCGGCCATGGCGAGGTTGCCCATTCCGAAGGTGCAGGCGTGGGTCAGAGCCTTTTCCATGGACGGGTAAACGGCGTCGTGGATCTCTTTGCGTGTGATGAGCGCTCCCACGGGAACGAGACCTCCGGAAAGCGCTTTCGACAGCAGAACGATGTCGGGATCGAGCCCCTCGATCCACTCGCTGGCGAGGAACTTGCCGGAACGCCCCATGCCGGTCTGCACTTCGTCCATGACGAGTAGCGCGTCGTGCTTGCGGCAGAGCTCCTGAGCGCCGCGGAGGTAGTCGTCCTCCAGGATGACCACCCCTTTGCCCAGGATGGGCTCGGCGATGAAGGCCGCGACATCGTGGGTGGCGAAGAGGCGCTCCAGCACGGGCAAGTCGTTGGCCGGGGCTTCCAGAGACGTGGGGAGGAAGGGTTCGAATCCCTGTCGGAAGCTCGCGTCACCGTTGAGGGAGAGGGACCCCGTCGTCAACCCGTGAAACGATTTGCTCAGGTGAATGATGTGATGCTTGCCCGTGGCCTTCCGCGAGAACTTGATCGCGGCTTCCACGGCTTCCGTGCCCGAGTTGCAAAAGTAGACCCGTTCCAGGTCGTTGGGCATCCGGCGGCAGAGTTCGTCGGCCAAGACGGCGGCGAGAGCGGGGGTGTCGAAGGCGATCCACCCGGGGAAGTCGGAATGCAGGACTTCATCGACCGCGCGGACGATGTCGGGGTGCTTGCGCCCGAAGTTGAACACACCCCAACCGGACATGAAGTCCAAGTATTTCGTTCCCTGGTCGTCCCAAAGGTACGGCCCCTCGCCGCGCACCCAGTTCTTGTCGAACCCGATGGTGCGCAGCACGCGGGCCCACTGGGGGCTGACCCTCTGCTTGAAAAGCTCGAAGCGATCCCCCCCGCCCTCGGCGAGGATCTTCCCGATATCGATGGGCATGGTCGATGTCTTCCCTTGGACCCGCCCCGATCCTAACCCGCCGACCTTCGGAATCCGAATGGGAGCCCGCCCCGCCGCTTCTTCTTGGATTGACGAGGTCCTCCTCGTCCTTCTTTCCTCGTCTCGGCGAGAGTTCTGTCGGAGTCGGGACGTCCCCGTCCCGTGAACGCCGAGTGGGCTGATCCTTGCCCCGCGGCGTCAAATGAGGGCCAAAGGCTCCGGCCCTTTCTTCTGGATTGACGAGGTCCTCCTCGTCCTGCCTTTCCGCCCTCTGCGTGGAGGGGAAGAAGCGGACGAGGACGTCCACATTCCATGAGAGCAGCGGCTTCCGTCGCCGGCGTGAGCCTCCGGCGAGGGGAAACATGGGGAAATGTAGAGGCGATCAGAGGTCCAGGGCGAGGAGGACGGGGCAGTGGTCCGAGCCCTGGATGTCCTTCAGGATGCGGGCGTCGCGAATGTGATCCGCGAGGTCGGGGGAGACGAGGTGGGTGTCCAGGCGCCATCCCACGTTGCGCTCGCGGGCCCCGGCGCGGTAGGTCCACCAGGTGTAGCAGTCGCGGGCCTCGGGGTGCAGATGGCGAAAGGCGTCCACCCAGCCCGCTTCGAACCAGCGATCCAGCGCTTCGCACTCGATGGGCATGAAGCCGGAGTTTTTCCTGTTCTGTTTGGGGCGGGCGAGGTCGATCTCGCGGTGCGCCGTATTGAGGTCGCCGCAGACGACGACGGATTCGCCCTGGGCGACGAGATCGTTCAGGTGGGCGAGGAGGGCGTCGTAGAAGTCGAGCTTGTAGGCCAGGCGCTCGTCACCTTGCCCGCCGTTCGGAAAGTAGACGTTGAAGAGCAGGATGGACTCGTGGCGCGTGACGGTGACCCGCCCTTCGGCGTCGAATCTCGCCTCGCCGAATCCTTGGCGCAGGTCCGTCGGGGCGACGCGGGAGAGGGTGGCCGTGCCTGAATAACCGGGGCGCTCCGCCGGCGTCCAGATCGCGTGATAACCCTTCGGGTTCCTGAGGTCTTCGGGAAGCTGATCGGGACTTGCCTTGATTTCCTGCAAGGCCAGCACGTCCGGCCGGGCATCGTCCAGCCAATCGAGAAAACCCTTCTTGTGCACGGCCCGGACTCCGTTCACGTTCCACGATACGAATTCCAATCTCATCTCCTTTCGCATTCGACGGCACGGTGGTTCATTCAGGCAGGGCGGGGGGCGATGAAGTCAGGTGGTGGAAGACCTCGGAGAGGCTGTCGCGGAAGGCCCTGGCGGCGGCGTCCAGTCTCCAGGCCGACTTGTCACGGACCCCGGCTTCGTTGCTGATCGTTCGGATCACGGTGAGGGGAGTGCCCGTGAGCCGGGCGGCCAGCGCGACGGGCCAGGTCTCCATGTCCTCGACGACGGCGTGCGGGTGTGCGGCCCGGACCGATCGGGCTTCGTCGGGGTTGGCGCTGGCGGAGGCGACACTCACGAGGCCGCCCGAGGGGAATCTGGGCGGCGGCGCGAGAGCGATGTCGGAGTCGTCAAGCCCAGGGAGAACTTCGAGCCCCATGTCGGTGAGCGAAAGGTGGTGTTCGCCCTGACCGGCGCCGATTCCTCCGAGGGTGACGTGAGAGCCCGCAACGCACCGCCCCACGGGGGCCCCCCGCGGGTCGAGAGTTCCCCCCAGGCCGACCAGGAGGACCCGACGGGGGCGGAGGCGCTCCAGCCATCGTGCGGCAAGGACACCGGCCGCGGCGAGACCGCAGCCGCATAGGGCCACGGCCGCGTTCTTCGCCAGCAGGGGGGAGGCCGCGGGCAGGTCCAGCGGAGCGCCGTCGACGTCCAGAAGAAGACGAGCTTCGAGTCGGGTGGGCACGAGGACGAGAATCTCGGGGTCTTGAGGCTCGGACTTCGTCATCGCGCCTCTTCCAACCCGACCAGCCGGCGCAGAGCCGACTTCTCCGCGTCATCCAGCCAGTTCAGGTTCTCCTGGCGGTCGGTGATCTCCCAGAACCAGCGTTCGGCCGACAGGATCTCATTGGCCGTGTCCTGCAGAGTTTCTTTCGGCCAGTCCTGGAGTTGCTCCATGAGTCGCAGAGCGTAGCCGTGATCGCCGTTGTTCTCGAAACGGGCGGCGGCGACCAGGCGGGCCTTGCGGACCGCCCGATCGGTGCCCGCGGGTTGGCCTGCGGCGAGCAGGGTGTCGAAGATGCTGTTTCTCTCCTCGGGGTGGCCCTCGACTTCGGCGAGTAGGCGTCCCAGATCGTAGGTCACCAAGGCGCGAGCGAAGAGAATCCCGGAATCGGCGGCCAGCGATGCGTAGTAGTTGAGTTCGCGAACCCGCTGCAGGACGGACTTGGGGTGGGACGACCAGATGGCGCGGGACAGCTCAGTCCGTTGCCAAAGAAGGTCGTAGACGGCGTGGATGTCCCTGCGCTTGACGGCTTCGCGCATGAAGTTGTTCGAAGCCCTGAGGCAGAATTCGAGGGCGCCGTCGTCGTCGGCGGCGGCCGCGGTCGTCGCCAGATGGCGCAGCGATCGGCCGATCGCGCTGATCACGTCGGGGGCCCGAGCGAGGGCCGCGTCGAAGCCTCTGAGGAACTGTTGGAGGATCTCCCACTCCACCCATGTGCGCGTCTCGTTGATGAGCTGGAGAGCGGGCTTGGAGAGGCCCGGGAAGTGAGAGGAGTCGACGACAAAGAAGGCGGGTTTGTGCTTGCCCTTGATGCCGATCCACTGCTCGGCGCAATCCTCGAGGGCCGCCACGGCGAGGATGGCTCCGTCCCGGTCGGCCCGCTCCAACATGCGGAGCGCCAAGTTGCCCAGGTCCTGAATCCGACGGGCGAGCACGTCCCTGTATCGGCCGTCGGGGCCGGGGGTGGTGCTGCGCATGGCTCTTTGGACGTTTTCGGAGACCCGGGCCACGATCTGAGCCGGGTCGATCTGGCGAAAGATCGAAAACAGGTAGGGAAGCAAGAGCACGACGGTGAGGAGGACCAGCCCCAGGGAGACGGCGAGGTGGACGCGGGGGATCTGTTCCTTCGCGGGGACGCCGTTCAGCCAGACCGCGTTTCCGGCGGAGAACACGTAGAGCCCGAGGATGATTCGATTGCTGCGCGCTCGCCAGAAGTTCTCGATGAGCTGCGGCGTGAACATGTTGGCCGTCAGCGGAATGGCCAGGAACAGACAGGCGAAGACTGTCGAGATGAGGGTGACCGACGTCCTCGCGAGAGCGTTGGCGAGCAATCGGAAGTCGTCGTAGTGCGGTGAGAAGAGGCCGCGACGGGGCTGCCCCTCCCACAGATACAAGAATGCGAACCACGCGCCCGCGAAGGCGATGATCATGAAGACGGCCGTCACGCTGAAGTGTTTGGCGACCCGAGGACGCCGTCCGGGGGTTCCCGGCATGGGAAGACTCCTGTTTCATCGGTAGGTGGGGCAGGATAGCCGCAATTCGATGTTTCCGGGAGAAGCAGACGCTCTGAAGTCGCTTGATGGCTTGGGCCAGGGCTCGGTAGATTGGTCAGGAGACCCAAGACAGGAATTCCCGAGGGAGCTTGATTCGATGTCCACCCACAAGATTCATCCGCAGATCGACGACGGTTGCGAGGAGGAGAAAAGCGGCGAGGGCAAGGACCCGCTGCTGCAGCGCTTGCTGGATTCGCGGACGATCATCGTCTCGAAGGGGGTGAGCGACGAACTTGCCAAGCAGGTCGTCAGTCAATTGTTCATCCTCGAGCAGATCGACGAATCGGCCCCCGTCACGATCATCATCAACTCGCCCGGCGGTTCCGCCGACTCGGGCTTCGCCATCCACGATGCCATCAAATTCGTGAAGTGCCCGGTCCGCACGCTAACCATGGGGATCTGCGCCTCCGCGGCCGTGATGATCCACTTGGCGGTGCCGGCGGAGCGGCGTTTCGTCACGCCCAATTCCCGTTTCCTCCTGCACCAGCCCTCCATGCGGACCGCGGGTCAGGCGAGCGACATCGCCATCGTCTCCCGAGAGATCGATCGGATGCGCGCTCAGTACAACACCATCGTCGCGAACGAGACCGGTAAGAAAGTCTCGCAAGTGGACGAAGCCGTGAGCCGGGATTTCTGGCTCACTGCCGAAGAGGGCGTGAAATACGGCCTCGCTAACAAAGTCATCACTCACCGCGCCGAGATGGAATAGCCGTCTCGGGAACCGAGAAGGAGAGCCCCCATGTCCGCCGATGCCCTGTCCGATTTCGTCGATCAGACCTGGGACGAGGAGATCGTCCCTACCCTCGAGCGCTACATCGAGATCCCCAACGAATCCCCCGCGTTCGATCCCGATTGGCGGGAGCATGGGCACATGGACCGCGCGGTGAAGCTCATCGCGGAGTGGTGCGGTCGGCGCGCCATCGAGGGCTTGAAGCTCGAAGTGGTCCAGGTCGATGATCGCACGCCGCTCATTTTCATGGAGATTCCGGGTAAGAGCGATCGCACCGTTCTTCTGTACGGTCACCTCGACAAGCAGCCCCCCATGACCGGTTGGGATCCGGACCTCGGCCCATGGAAGCCCGTCATTCGGGACGGCAAGCTCTATGGCCGCGGTGGCGCGGACGACGGCTATGCCGCCTTCGCATCCGTGACGGCGTTGGAGGCATTGCAGCGAGAAGGCATTCCCCACGCTCGGTGCGTGGTTCTCATCGAGGCCTGTGAAGAGTCCGGCAGTACGGATCTGCCTTTCTACGTGGAGCACCTGGCGGAGCGCATCGGATCTCCGGATCTGGTGGTTTGCCTCGATTCCGGCTGCGGCAACTACGACCAACTCTGGTCGACCACCTCGTTGCGAGGCATGGTGGGCGGCGCCCTTTCGGTCGAGCTGCTGTCGGAAGGCGTCCACTCGGGGGACGGTACCGGCATCGTCGCCTCCTCGTTTCGGGTCGCCCGACGGCTCCTGGACCGGATAGAGGATCCGGACACGGGTGTGATCGTCGATGACTTTCAGGTGGAGATCCCGGAGGAGAGAGTCGCACAGGCCAGGGTCGTTGCCGAGGTCTTGGGCTCCGAGGTGTGGGACAAGTTCCCTCTGCTCCCAGGCGTCAAGCCTCTCACCGACGACTTGGTCGAGCTGATTCTCAATCGCACGTGGCGCCCGGCGTTGGCCGTAGTGGGAGCGGACGGTCTTCCCAGCGTCCAAGAGGGTGGGAATGTCCTCCGCCCCCTCACCCGCCTCAAGCTCTCCTTGCGCCTGCCGCCGACCCTGGATTGCGAGAAGGCTTCGGCCCGTTTGAAGGAAATCCTCGAGGCGGATCCTCCCTACGGCGCCCACGTCACCTTCGAGGTCGAAGGAGATGCTCCCGGCTGGAATGCTCCACCGCTTGCGCCCTGGTTGGAAGACGCGTTGCAGGGAGCTTCGAAGGCGACCTTCGGCCGCGAAGCCTGTTTCATGGGAGAGGGCGGCTCCATCCCCTTCATCGGAATGTTGGGTGAGAAGTTCCCCGAGGCCCAATTCGTCATCACCGGCGTTCTCGGTCCCAAATCGAACGCTCACGGCCCCAACGAATTCCTCCATATCGCCACGGGGAAACGACTCACCGCCAGCGTGGCTTTGATCCTCGCAAAGCATCTGGAGCACGTGGGGGCCTAACTCGCTACTTGAAGAAATCTTGCACACAGGGGCACGGTCCGTAGGATGGACCGTTGTGCCCCGCGTGCCACCTTGTGCCGGCGGGACGAATCTTGCCGGATGACCAGGAGGTGTTGACCGCCATGAGCGCCAACGACGAATCCAAGGATCGAGACGAGATCGCCGCCGAGATCGATGCCCACCTCGACGCCACCATGGGCCAGGGCTCCGACCTCGAGAAAGCCGTGCGGCGCGAAGAGGGACAGCCTCCGCCCATCGTTCGAGGCCACGTCGTGGGCTTCAGCGCGAATCACCAGGATGCCATCGTGGAACTCGAGGGGGGCCCGAGGGAGCAGGGGACGATTTCTGTCGAGGAGTTCGACGAGCCCCCTCGCTTCGGTGACCCGTTTGACTTCGTGGTCGTAGGGCGGGCCGATGACGGGCTGTGGATTCTCAGCCGTTCCGAAGTCAAGCAATTGGCCTCGTGGAAGGAGATGGAGAAAGGCAAGCTCGTGACCGCCCGCGTCACGGGACAGAACACCGGCGGGTTGGAGCTCAAGGTCGGTCCCACCGATGCCTTCATGCCCGCCTCGCAAGTTGGTCTCCATCGGGAGAACGATCTCGCCCACTACATCGGACAGAACCTGGTTTGTCAGGTCATGGAGGTCGACCGCCGCCGCAAACGCGTCACGCTCTCTCGCCGAAAGGTCCTCGAGCAGGAAGCCCGGGAGAAGCGGGCCGAGGTCGTGGCTGAACTCGTCGCCGGAGCGGTCGTCAAGGGCACGGTCACCCGCATCGAGGATTTCGGCGCCTTCGTCGAGATCCGTCCGGGGGTGGAGGGGCTGCTCCATGTCTCCAACATATCGAGGCAGCGAGTGAAGCATCCGAGCGATCGTCTCAAGGAAGGTGATCAAGTGGAAGTGGCGGTGCTCGAGATCTCTCAGGGCGGCAAGCGTATCGGTCTGGGGATGAAGCAGCTCGAGCCCGATCCATGGGATGAAGTGGTTGAGGCTTTTCCCCCCGGCTCCCTCGTGACAGGGAAGGTCGCGAGACTCGCCACGTTCGGCGCCTTCGTCAATCTGATGGACGGTGTCGACGGGCTGGTCCACGTCTCCCAGATGGGACTGCCCCGGGGCCGGCACGTGAGCGACGCCGTGAAGGAAGGGACGGAAATCACCGTTCGCGTCGTTTCGGTGGATCGGGACAAGCAACGCATCGCTTTGTCTCGCCTCGATGACAAGGGCAAGATCATTGGATCCGAGGACGAATCCGCCGCCGACGAGGACATCGAAGAGGTGCGTCGCGAGAACAAGCGCCCCGAGCGGGGTGGCGTCAATTTGGGCGATCTGCTCAGGAAGGCGTTGGAGGATTGAATTCGCCTCCCCCTTGGCGGGGAGGAGTTTTGCACTTAGGTTTGGATGTTCGCGGTCCAAGGGAAGGTGGTGCAAATCCACCGCGGTCCCGCCGCTGTAAGTGGAGACGACGTTGCCAGGAGGCCACTGCGCCGATGAGCGTGGGAAGGCGGCAACCGAGGATGACCCACGAGCCAGAAGACCTGTCCGCGAATTCGCTTGGTCGCCGCCTGCCGCAGGGAGGCGGTGCAATGATGTCTTCGAGGAAAGGCACGTGAGCCGTCACTGGATCCCACCCGAGTTTCCTGGGCGTCCCTTCGACGAAGGGTCGGGTTCCCCTCTCACGTCCCAATCCTCCTTGCGATCCGCCGAGATCGACGAAGGAGATGGGTCATGGATCGATTTTGTTGCCGGCGTGCTGCGCTGAGCGTTGCGTTCGCTCTTTGTCTTTCGCCTCTGGCCTCCGCCCAGTTCGCGACGAGCGTCGTGTCCTACCAGCAGGGCGGAACGGGCGGGGGCGGGCTCTTCAATCAGGCCAACGTATTGGGCGGACCCCGCGGCGCCGGGATCAATGCCGGTTCCTTGGATGTCCTCTCCCTCGGGCAGGGCGGGAACGTTCTCCTCGGCTTCGGCGTCACGATCGCCGACGGGCCCGGTGAGGATCTCACCGTCTTCGAGAATCCCTTCTACTTTCC
>DRQF01000188.1 GCA_011369445.1 Planctomycetota bacterium
CGAAGCCCTTGCTGAGCGGCGGATCCTTCAGGGTCTGCGTGGCGTTGTCCCAGTACCAGTCGCCGTGGTAGTCGCGATAGCGTCTGCGCGTCCTGGAGAAGCGGGTGTCGCTGCCTTCTGTTTGGATTTGCAGGAAGGGATACAGCCCATTGCGTCCTGGAACCTTCAGGAGGTTGCGCTGCTTATAGATCGCGCCGCCGTAGGTGAGGGGGACTTCATAGGTTCGAGGACTTCCGATGTCCGCCGGATTGATGATGTTCTCCATCGTCACCTTGTACTTGTTTCCGTCGTTCATGTCTCGCCACAGCCAGACGCGGATTTGGACCGTCTGGCCGAGGGGCGTCGGGTCGGTGAGCGATGTCTTGAACTTGTCGAATCCCCGGGTGGGATCGAAGTCAGAGAGGTAGACCGCCGTTCCGTCGCTGGGCTGCGTTCCGAGCAGGAAGTTGTTCCAACCCGCATCGAAATCCGGATAGCGGCTCAGGTCCTGGAGAATACCTGGGTTGCCCGGCACCGCGAAGCCGAGTCGGTGAGCATGGCCGGCCTGCGGGGCGTGGTCCGCGTGGCAGACGAGGCATGTGCTCGATCCGACATAGGTGGCAGCAGTGGTGGGGGAACTCGTCAGCTCGATCGTCTGAGTCGTGCCCAGGAAGGTGGCTGCGTCCACCGAGATTCGAGACATCGTTCCGCCGGGAAGGTGTTCCATGTCGCCGGGGTCAGGCATGGCGAACCAGAAGTAGTTGGCCCCGGTCTGAGCACCCGTGATCGTCGCCATGCCGGCGGCGTCCGTCACGGCCTGGGGGAAGCTCACCCCATTCAGGCGGATGGCGTCTTCCAGGGGCTCGTCGCGATCCTCGGAGAGGCCGTCGCGGATGTCATCGCCGTTGAACGACGTTTCATCGATACTCGTGGCGGGGATCAGGTAGACCGTAACGTTTGCCACCGGATTCCCGATGGCGTCGACCACGGACACGACGACCGATTCCGGCGCCGGTCCATTGCCCCCGCCGCCGCCTCCGCATGAAGTGAGGGGCAGCATGAAGCCCAACAGCCCCACGACGAGGGTGAGGGCGAAAATCGTTCTTGTGGGGCGTTTTTTTGTCATGAGTGGCTCCTTCGGTTGAATTCCCGATGGTCGGCTTTGAAGCAACTTTCGTACCGCGGTGTGTCGTCTCAGGTGACTTGCGAAATCATTGGTGACAAAGCAGACAGGTTTGCCCGTTATCCGGATGAGGGGCGGGCGTGTGGCATTCCCGGCACTCCGCCGGGTCATTCGTCATGTGTACGGAATTGCCTGGACGCGGTGGCGCCAGGTTGTGACTGGGTGCGCTCTTGTGGCAAACGACGCAACCCTGGTCGGAGAATCCCTCATTCGGCAGGTGGCAGGAGACGCAGTGCCGATTGAAGGGGTCTCCCCAGGCGCCGCGATGGTTTCTGGGCTCGGTGCGCTCGTGGCAGAGCACGCAGGAGTCTGTCGTGTGGCAGACGGCGCACTGGTCCCGATCGATGGAAGCGGCGGCGGCGTGTCCGTGAAGCCGCCAGAGGTTGTTGTGGCTCCGGGGCTGCTCGGCCTTGTGACAGGTATCACAGGTCGATTTCTCGTGACAGAGGCCGCACTGCTTCGGAAGGGGGTCGAGGCCGCCTCGCCGAGCGATGCGGCCATGTTCTCGGATCCAACCGGCGCGGTGGTTCGTCGGGGCGCGATCCCGACGGATTTCGCGGTGGCAGCTGGCGCATTCCAGGGCTTGGGGCGCCTCTTGGCGGTGGCAGGCCAGGCACTCGTCCATGTCGATGCGAGCGCCGACGAGGATTTCCTTCGAGGCCGCCACGTCGGCGTGACAGGCCATGCAGTCCCCGTCCTTCTGTTCCACGTGTGCCTTGTGGTCGAAGATCGTTTCCTTCGGCAGGGCCGTCACGTGAATCCAGGAGCCGTTTCCGTTCTCGTCGAAGAAAACGGTGGCACGTTTCTCCGGAACCGCCTCGCCGTCGATGTCCTCATGGCATTCATTGCAGAAGTCGAGATCCGGCATGGCGTTGTAGCCGACGTCCTCGTCTCCGTGGCAGTCCGTGCATTCGACGCCGCGGTCGATGTGCCCGGCATGGTCGAACTGCGGCCCGTCCGAACGAGCCGGGCGCTCGTCCGGGGACATGAGCGCCACGCAGGCGGCCAAGAGGACCAGGGAGCTCGCGCAAGTGATGCCTACGATCCAGTATCTCATGGCTCTCTCTCAAAAGCTCCAGGTCAAACCCAGCAGAATGGAATGGAATGTGCCTTCGTCGCCGGTCTCGTATTCGTACCGACCGTCGAACCGAAGATCTTCGGGGAGCTTCCAGCGGATCTTCAGATACAACGTGGTGGCGTCTTGGCGTTCGTCGACGGTGAAGAGGTCATACTTGTACAGGGAGTAGTAGCTGCCGACCGTGAACCGAAGCGGGTCGCAGGGACGCCAGATGGCTTCGAACCCCGCGGACGCCGTCTTGTCGTCATCGCCGTCCCAATACTCTCCGGTGAGAGAGAGGCTGAGGCAGTTCGTGGGCCACTTGATGCTCGAGAGGGTCAGCCAGCCGCGGAAGAACTCCCTGTTGAACGGTGAATCCTTGGCGTCGTCGATGAGCTGTCGGACCGTGAATCCGCCGTCCACGGCGAAATGCTCGCCCAGGAGTTTGGAGATCTCCAGGTTGAACTGACCGTACGCGAAGGACTTGCCGAGCACGCCCACGTAGGAGTCGAAGACGGTGGTGAACTCTTTCTCGATGTCGTTCTGGAACCGATAGGACGCCCGGATCGAGAGATCCGCGTCGGGGACGTTCCAATCCAGGCGCAGGGTGGC
>DRQF01000189.1 GCA_011369445.1 Planctomycetota bacterium
GCGGCGGGCCCCTTCGAGTGGAAGGGAGCAAGCTCCCCTCGGAATCAGCTCACTTCACTGACAACCCAATCCGAGATGGACCGCGTTGCTGGGCCAATCCGGCAGACCCGGGATGGGGCTGGGAATGGCCGGAAAGCAGATGCGCGACTGCAGGGTGATCTCGAAGCCTTCCAGCGCGGGATCCGGGAAGATCGGGAAGGTGATCGAGAGGTTGCCGTTGGCATCGGTGGTCTGGACGAACAACAGGACAAGGTTGTCGATATCCAACCACACGTTGCAGTTCGCGGTGGGAATCACGGTGAGCTGCGGCGCGCCGAGGCTCGCGAAGACGAGAGTCAGAGCGTTCGGGAACTGGCTTTGGATGTCGAGCGTGAACTCGGTGCCGATGACGGGCAGGGTGGCGCTCATCACGGGATCCATGTTGGTTCCGCAAGACGGGAGATTGTCGTTGACGAAGGCCTGGAAACCGGTGCAGACCAGGCAAAGACCGGCGTCGACGTCGTGGTTGACGTCGTTGGCCTGCAGAGTGACGACTTCGCTCATGTCGAAGCCGGGAACGATGTCGCTGTCCGCGGCCGGGTCGTTGCCCACGCCGGGCTGGGTCAGGAAGAACTTCGAGGAATCGAAGGACACGCTGACGCGATAGGCGCCGGCGGGAACGATGAACTCATAGTTCCCATGGTCGTCGGTGACGGTCTGAGCGAGAACGTTCAAGCCCTGGGCATCGAGGAGGTTGACGGTGAGACCGGGGACGCCGACCTCGTTTCCGTCCTGGATGCCGTCGCAGTCCGCGTCGGCGAAGACGCGGTCGCCCAGACGAGCCAGATCGCAGACGATCTCCGCCCGCACGCGGACGATCTCCGCCCCGTTGCCCGGGGAGCCATCATCGTCAATGCGGACGCAATCGAAGAGAAGTTCCAAGGCGCTATGGCCGGGTACGAACTGGTCCAGGTCCACGTTCTCATCGCTGCAGAACAGCTGAGGGAGGGCGTAGAACCCCGCGCCGTCGTCGGTGAGACCGGCGGTCTGCAGGGCCTGCGCCGTCGCGGCATTCGCGGGGCGAACCGAGATGTTGTAGCAATCCGGCACATTGTACTCGTCCACGAAAAGGTCGGAACTCGCCCCGCCACTCGTCGTGAAGACGTTCGAGAAGCACAGCGTGATGGTTCCTCCACTTCCCATGCTGAAGCGGGTGTTGGGCGTGTTGCCCAGAGCATCGGTGGGATCGTCGTGATTCGAATTCTGGTTCGCTCCGCCCATCGAGGCCTCGACGCTCGCCGCATAGCCGGGGGCGCAGCCGGGGAGTACGTTGCCACCGTTGGTGCACACGAGAGCGGAAACCCGAATGATCTCCGGGCCGTTTCCGCTCCCTGCATCCTCGATCATCAACTGAGTGAACTTGAGCTGGCAGGCCGCGAACCCGGGAATGAACATGTCGAGGTCCACGTTGGTGGGACCGTTGAACACGAACGGCACCTGAAAAACGGTCCCGTTGGCCCAGGACACCCAGCCCAGCCCAGCCAAGGCATTCGTCGTGAACGAGTCCGCCGGATAGAGGCAGAGGTAGAAGTTATCCGGTGTGCCGAATTCGTCGACGAAGATGTCGGTTTGGGAATCGCCGGAGGTCGACCAGTCGTCCCCGAAGTCGAGGACCAGATTCCCGCCATCTCCGAGACGCACCCAGGTGCCGGGTGTGTCCCCGAGAGCATTCGCGGGGTCGGAGCCGCCTTGGTTGCTTCCGGGTTGAAAAAGAACGACATTCTGCGCCCAGGTCGCCTGGGGAATCGACTGGGCGAAGACGGTGCCGCAGCACAGAATGAACAACATGACCGTCAGGAGCGGTCGGGGGATATGGATCATCCGCATGGGGGTTCAGACTCCAGAATAAGTGAAAACTCGGGATCGGCGCGCGCCGGCATCCAACAAGCACGGATTGTATCCATGCGGAATGAGGATGCCAGACAATTCTATTGCGCTAAGTCCCTATCCTGTCTTGGTTTTCTACCCATGAGCCGCCCCGGAGAATCCCGATGAACACCCTGGCCGATCTCACCGCTTCGCCGCCTCTCGAAGTCCCGTCGGCCCAAGTTTGGATTCGACAGATGGTTGCGTCGACGCGTCCCTCCGGGGGCTTGGCGCTCCGCATCCGTCTGACGGCGGACATGCCGCTTATGACCTCGTCGATCGAACGGGAACAGGTCCTGCGTGAGAGCAGACGAGAAGAAGGTCGTCGGGCCGTCGATCTTGTCCACGCGCTTCGAAGGGGCGCCCTCGAGGGGCCCATCAGCCTCGAACTCCAAGGCTTCGGTTTTCGCCACGCCAGTGCGGGCGTTCTTCCCTGCACCCCCGACGGGGCCTGCTGGCTCTTCGCTCGGGACATTCCGCCCGTGGGGTGGAACATCGCGAACGGGGGCAGTCAGTGCCTGGGGGACCTCCTCCACCCCGAAGCCCTCATGAAGAGAGAAGCGGCGGAGGAAATCCTCTTTTTCCATCCGACGCGGCAAGTTCTCGGAGCCCTGGCGGCGCCGGGTACGCACGTCGAACTGGACCGGGCTCTGACGCTTTGGCGACAACGCCTCGGCCTTGCCGAAGACGCCGTGGTGGCCCTGCCCCACCGCTTTTCCGACGCCGGCCCGGACACGCTCGTCATCCTCCACGAGGACGAAACCCACGTCACCCAGGGCGTCCACCTCAACCTGCAGGAGGAAGACGCCTCTTTGGAAGTGATCCGACCTCTTGAACTCGAAAACGAGATCGCCGCGGAATGGCTTCCCCTCGACGGGGAGATCCTCGACGGCCGACTCCTGGATCGCACCGTGGGGCGATTCCGACTCGACGCATGGGAGGCCCACGCCGCCTGGAAGTCCGGGCAACCCCAGGGCGCGCCACCCCGCCTTCCTCCCTGCCCCGTCACCCGTCATATCCGGCGAGCCCTGGGGGCGCCGGACGTTCCGGGCGACCTTTTCAATCTCCGTTCAGAATGACCATGTCGGCGAAGAGAGTCGCTCCTGTGGGCGCCACGTTGGTCATCGGCAGCGCGGGGCCGCCGACGCCCCCCGGGGCCTGCCCCGGCGGGACCGTCACCTCGAGAATCCTAAAAAGGCTCGGACCGGCCGCGCCGTCGGGTTCCGGTTCCACGGTCACGAAGACCTGGGTGATCTCGTCGGGGCCCACCGCCATCAGCGACTGCGTGGGCACGGCGTTCAGAAAGTCCTCGCCGGGAAACCCCTTCTTGGGCTCCATCCCCCGGGACTGGGAGATACCGTCATTGCGATCCGACGCCCCCGGATCGACGAATTTCCCGGTGGAGTAGACCACCCCGGTGGCCCGGTCCTCGACCCACCCCTCATAGCAGAACCCGGATGGGAGGTCCGGCAGCTCGAGCGACGCGGCATCCCTGTCGGAACCCACACTCACCAACCGGTAGAGGATCCCGAACTGGTCGTCGGCGGGAACACCCGAAGCGTCGTTCGTGGGTGAATCCAATTGAAACTTCCCGGTGATCATCGAGAAGTCCGCCAATCCTCGTCCCCCTGTCGCCACGGCTCCGGCCGTCGTCAGGGAAACCATGCCGCCAGAGGGCACGCCCTCGAGCATCACCCGGGCGGACGGCGCGGGATCGGGATCGCCTTCCTCCTCGAACGTGATGAAGCACTCCGTCGCTGCCGTCAGATCCGGAAACATGGCGTTGCCCGTGCTGACGGCGTCGAAGACCGCCTGGGTCCTCGTACCGAACATGAGGCCCGTCGAGAGACTGAACAGGTCCTCCCCCACGATCACGAAGCGATCGATCGACTGGTCCTGGCCGGCCAGGGTGCAGAACAACTCGTAGTGTCCGCGGCGATCGTTGAAGGTCGACGCGTTCGCGGGCAGCGTGAGATCCATGAGGGTGAACGACGTGGACGTCAACGCGCCGGCAGCCTGAGGCAAGGCCCCCGCAACCATGTCCACGTCCACGTTCCCGGAGCCCCCCGCCGACACGGCCGTGGGTGGAATCACGGCGGAGAGCAGGGTGATCCCGAAGGGCGCCACATCGTTGTCGGGAAACGGCTCCAGACTGATGAAGGCCCGGAAATCTCCCTCGCCGGGGAAGTTCGCTTCCGTGGCCAGGTCGAGGACGGGCGGGTCGAACGGAACCGTCGGAGTGAAACTCTGCACGAAGTCCTGCCCCGGGAACGACGGCCCGGGCCCGTCATCGCCCCGCTGGAGCGCCGTCGCGAAATCCTCATCGCGAGCTCCCGGGTCGCGGAAGCGCCCGAGGCTCCGCGTCACGCCGTTGATGACGGCGAAACCCTCGTAACGGAAAGAACCCGGCAGCGTCGGCAAGCTCAATCCCTGCGCTCCGCCCTGGGTGAACCAAACCCCTGCGAAATCGTTGGGCGTGGGATTCGATACGTCGTCCGTCGGCGAACGCAACTCCACGAAGCCGGTCGCCGTCGAGAAGTCGGCCAAGCCCAGGACCGCTCCGCCCATTCCATCGTCCTGTGCACAGGGGAATCCTGACTCTACGGAGATCCCCGTGGGAGAAAGATGAGCGGCCCCGTTTACGATCGGTCCGGCGAGGATGACCTGGCAGGACGGTTCGCGATCGTGATCGCCTTCCGGCTCAACGGTGATGAATAGATGCGTGGCATCGACGAGGAATGGGAACTGCTCACCGAGAAACGTACTCGCCGGCCCGAAGACCGCGGCCGAAGCGGGGCCGAAGCTGCGCGTTCGCTCGAGGTTATAGACCGTCGCGGAAGGCCCCGTACCGTCGATGACAAATTTTCCGGTACTGCGGGCGGTCCCGTTGATCACGGCCCAACCCTCGTAGTGGGTCGTGCGGCCGTTCGAGTCGGGCAATCCCACCAAGGAGATGGAGTAGGCGAATCGTCCCTTTCCGTTTCCACCTCCACAGCCGGTGACGAGCAACAGCGGAACCGCGAGCCAGAGCAAACCTCGAAGCAATCTCATCCCATGTCCTTTCTCGGGTCGTCCTCGACCCAGGCCACATCGCCTCGGGAGGCCCGAAGCAGTGCCATCGTATACGGGTCTCGGGGGCGCTCGTAAAGGTCGACCGTCCGGGCGGACTCCAAAACCCGCCCACGGCGCATCACGGCCACGCGATCGGCAAAGGATTCCACGAGCGCCAGATCGTGAGAGATGAACACATAGGAGAGACCTCGCTCCGTTTTCAGCCTTTGCAAAAGTTCGAGCATCCGAACCTGGAGGTCAGCGTCCAGGGCGGACGTCACCTCGTCGAGGATCAGTATCTCAGGCTCCACGCTGAGGGCCCGAGCGAGGGCCACGCGCTGCTTCTGTCCACCCGACAGCTCGTCGGGAAGACGGTCGAGATAGGCCGACCCGAGTTCCACGGCCTCGAGAAGACCCGTGGCGAGATCTTTCGATTCCCCCTCGCCAACGAGCCCGTGGGACAACGGCCCTTCGCTGAGAAGTTCCGCAACGGTGAACCTCGGGTTCAAGGTGGAGCCCGGAGATTGAAAGACGATCTGGACCTTCCTTCGCACGTCGCGTCCGGATCGCCCGCCCGGCGAGCACCTTCGGCCAGGCGTCGCGAAGGGTTTGCCGTCGACCAGAACACATCCGTCCGTGGGCATCAGGAGACCGGCCAACAGGCGCGCGAGCGTCGACTTACCTGCGCCCGATTCGCCCACGACGGCCACCACCTCCTCCGGCGCCACCATGAGGTCCACGCCATCGACGGCGGGACGCCGGGCGCAAGGATAGATCTTCGTCAAGCCACGGGCTTCGAGACGGGGCGTCATTCCTCGCCCTCCTCGGAAGCCGCCCCCACCATGCGCACTTCGTCGTCCGCCAGGGCACGCACGACCCGCTCGTCGTGGGTGATGAGCAAAAGCCCCAAGCCGTCCTCCGCCTGGAGGCGTTTCAAAAGTCCGAGGATTTGTCCCTGAACCGTCACGTCGAGATTGCTGGTGGGCTCGTCGGCCAAGAGATAGCGGGGTCCTTGCGCGAGAGCGAGCGCCGTGAGCACCCGTTGCAATTCACCGCCCGAGAACCGGTGGGGCGGATCACGGTAACGGCGCTCCCCGTCGGGGATACCGACCCGTTCCAACCACCAAACGGCCCGCCGGCGGGCATCGCGGGCAGAGAGGCCGGCGCGGCGCAACGCGGCGGCGAGGACTCTCCCCACGGGAGTCGATGGCGGGAGGGCACAGCGCGGCTCCTGAAAGATCATGCCCAGGTGCTTTCCCCGCCAAGGCCGAAGATCGGGCCCGAACGCCCTTGCATCTTTGTCGAGACGGACGCGTCCCCCGGTGACGTGGACGCCCTCGGGCAAAAGGTCCAGAAGCGAAAGGGCAGTCAGAGTCTTGCCGGCCCCCGAAGGCCCGAGAAGGGCCGTCGTGCTTCCTGGGTGCACGGTGAAGCTCAGATCACGGACGAGGGGCTCCTCACCGGCATTCACGCAGAGACCTTGGACTTCGAGGCTCATGAGGGCAGCTTACACCGGGGCAGGGCCTCCACGAGAAGTCGGGTGGCCTCATGGGTCGGATGGTCCAGAAGCTGCTGAGGAACCCCCTCCTCCACGATGCGCCCTTCCGAGACGACGAGAGCCCGGTCGCAGATCTGGCGGACGACGGCCAGGTCATGGGTGACCAGCAGCATGGCGAGCCCCCTGGTGTGTCGCAAATCCCAAAGGAGATTCAGAACCTGGGCCTGAATCGAGACGTCGAGGGCCGAGACGGGCTCGTCCAGAAGGAGTGCGTCCGGCTCGACGACGAGCGCGCGCGCGAGGCCCACCCGCTGGAGCTGTCCGCCGGAGACTCCCTGCGGGCGGCGCCCCATGAGTTCCCGGCCGAGGCCCAAGTCCGCCATGGCGGCCTCGGCTTTTTCACGACGGCGCGCGGCGCTGAGATCGGGAGCGTGGACCAGCAGGGGCTCCGCCACGGCGTCAACGAGACGCATGCGGGGATCGAAGGCCTCCCGAGCGTTTTGGAAGACGAGCTGGGCTCGGCGGCGAAGCGCGCGCCCTTCCTTCCGCGTCAGGGCGACGCGCTCGCGCCCCTCCCAAAGAATGCTCCCGCTGCGGGGAATCTCCAGGCCCGCCAGAGTTCGCAGCAAAGTCGACTTCCCGCACCCGCTGTTGCCCACGAGACCCAGAATCTCCCCCGCTTTGAGGGAGAGCGACACCCCCTTCAAGACGGGCGGTTTCTTGCCGTAGGCCACTTCGAGATCGCGGACTTTGAGCAGCGGAGTGTTCATCCCTCGGTCTCCGTGACGGGGCACGCGAAGCCTCCTTCCTCGCCCAGGGAAACCCAGGCGGGCCGCTCCTGCGCGCACGAAGGAAGGGCGAGCGAGCAACGAGGCGCGAACGGACACCCCGGGAGACGTTCGTCCACGGCGGGAGGATGGCCTGGAATCTCCGGAAGGCGCCCCCGCGGGCCTTCCAGCCGCGGCGCCGCCGCCAGAAGCCCCCGGGTGTAGGGGTGCCGAGGCGACGTGAGGAGGCGTCGGGTGGGTCCGGATTCGACGATGCGTCCGGCATACATCACGGCCATCTGCTCCACGCATTCGCCGAGGAGAAAGATGTCATGACTCACGAGAAGCAGTCCCATCCCCAGGTCGTGTCCTCGCTCCAAGAGCACCTCCAACACCGCTCCTCGCGTCGCCACGTCGAGGGCGGTGGTGGGCTCGTCCGCGAGGAGGAAGTCCGGGTGTCGCACGGTCGCCATCGCGATGAGGACGCGCTGTTTCTCCCCCCCGGAAAGCTCGTGGGGCCGCGAACGTAGAGCCCTGCGGGGCTCACGGATGCGGCAGGTCTCGAGAGCCTCCAGGCAGATCTCGCGAGCCTCCCGACCGGGGATGCCGTCGATACGGCGGAGTCCCTCGCTCATCTGGAACCCCACCGTCAGGTAGGGATTCAGGGCAGTCGACGGGTCCTGGAAGACGGCGCCCAGCGTCGCGCCCAGAAGACGGCGGCGAGCCCTGGCATCGAGTGAAAGCAGGTCCGTGTCACCCAGGCGGATCGTGCCTCCGACATGAATGGCGGATCGGGGCAGGAGCCCAAGGGCGGCCAGGGTCGAAAGGGACTTCCCCGAGCCCGACTCGCCCAACAACCCGAGAGTCCGGCCAGCTTCCAGCCGCAGACCGACGCCGTCCAGAACGGGATTCTTCTGACCCGGGAAGCGCAAGCGAAGATCGTCCCACACGAGATCGAGGACGGGAGCGGAAACCCTCTTCGCACGGCTCATGCGGGGTGGTCCTCCGCCGCCATGCGATCCCTGAGCCCGTCTCCGAAGAAGTTCAGGGCGAGCAGCGTGACGCTGAGAATCGCTCCGGGAACCAGAACGAGCCAGGGGTACTCGCGAAAGAGGACGGCGCCCTCCGAGATGAGGGAGCCCCAAGACGCCGCCGGTGGCTGGACACCGAGCCCCAGGAACGAAAGAAAGGCCTCCTCGAGCATCACCCGGGGGACGGTGAGCGTCGCGTAGACGAGGACGGGAGCGGCGATGTTGGGCAGGATGTGCTTACGGAGAATGACGCGCGTGGGCAGTCCCGTGGCGCGGGCGGCGAGAACGTAGTCGCGCCCCCGGAGTGAAAGCACTTGTCCCCGGACGATGCGCGCCATCGTGAGCCACGAGACGGCGCCCAGCCCGATGAAGAGGTTGATCATGCTCCGACCGAACCAGACCATGAGGACGATGACGAAGAACATGTAGGGAAGCCCGTAGAGCAGGTCCACCACCCGCATCATCAGCAGATCCGCACGTCCACCCCACCACCCCGCCAACATGCCGTAGAGCACACCGATCCCCACGGCCACGGCGGTCCCCACGAGCCCCACCAGAAGCGAGATGCGCGCGCCGTAGAGGGTCCGCGATAAGAGATCCCGCCCGAGCGGATCGGTGCCGAACCAGTGCTCTGTGCTGGGCGCCGTCGGGCCGAGTTCCAAGTTCTGCGCGTCGGGATCGGCGAGGTCGAGGTAGGGCGTCGCCAGGGCCAGCCCCCCCACGAGGAGTAAGAACGCGAAGGAGACCCTGAGCGTCCAGCTCTTTCGGATGGGGAGGCTCACAGCGCCGCTCATGAGCGCGCACTCCGGGCGCGCGGGTCCAGGAGGACGAGCAAACCGTCGGTGAGGAGATTCATGAGGATGAGCAGGATGCTGTAGACGATGACGGTTCCCATCACGAGGGTGTAGTCCCGGTTGAACGCGCCATCGATGAACGTGGTGCCCAAGCCCGGGATGTCGAAGATGCGCTCCACCACCACGGACCCCGTGACCAAGGACGCGGTGGCTGGCCCGAGCCACGGGATGACGGGCACGAGAGCGCCGGGCAACGCATGGACGAAGACGACGCGCCGTTCGGAGAGCCCCTGGGACCGGGCCGTGCGGACCACGTCGCCACGGAGAATCGTCCCCATCTCGGAGCGCACGAGACGAGCAGCGGTGGCCAAGGGCAAGGCGGCCAAGGTGAAGGCGGGCAGAACCATGTTCGCGGGCCCGACCCAGCGGGATTCGGGAAGCCACCCCAACTCGAGAGCGAAGATCCACTTGAGAAGGGGGCCGAGGACGAAGGCGGGAACGGCGACGCCCGTGAGGGCGACCAACATGGTGACCCGGTCGGCCATCTTGCCGTCGTGGACGGCGGCGAGCACTCCCAGCGGTATGCCCAGGACCAAGGCGATACAAAGGGCCGCGAAGCCCAAGGAGGCGCTGACCTGGAGCCTGGGCCCGACGATCTCCCAAACCGTGTAATCGGGCTGCACCATCGAGCGCTTGAGGTCGGGAGGAAAGCGGCAGAGACCTTTCAGGTAGAGCCCCAACTGCTCCGGCACGGGTCGGTCGAGCCCCCACTCACGAATGAGAGCCTGCCGCGCGGCCTCGGGCATGTCCCGCTCCAGATCGAAGGGCCCTCCCGGCGCGATGCGCTGCAGAAAGAAACTTGCCACGAGAATGGCGAGGAGGGTCAGGACTCCGAGGAGGAGGCGCGTCAACACCGATCGATTCCTCCGACGAGCGAAGTGAGGAGGACCAAGGTCATGAGATCACACCGCGGGGTCACGGAAGCCGCCGGATGAACTTAGGGGGGTGGAGGTCCCGGGCGTTCTCGAAGATTCCCGCGAATCGACCGGGACGTAGCACGTACGCCGTGGTGAAGTGAAAGATGGGCAAAAGCGGCGCCTCGTCGACCATGAGGATCTCTTCCGCGGCCTGCAGGAGGGCGATCCGCTGGGCGGAATCCGACTCCGTTCTCGCGGCGTCCAGAAGTTCGTCGAAGCGGCGGGATGACCAGCCGGTGCGGTTGTTGCCGGCCCCCGATCGCATGAAGTCGAGGAAGGTGACCGGGTCGTTGAAATCGCCGATCCAACTCCCCCGGGAGATGTCGTAGTCCCCCGCCCGCTCCCGCGCCAAGTGAACCCGTTTCTCCCGGTTGAGGAGTTCCACTCGGATCCCGAGAACGTCTTTCCACATGGCCTGGATCGCCTCGGCGATGGCGCGGTTCTTGACGTCCGAGTTGAAGGAGTAGGTGAGAAGAGGAAACCCCTTGCCGGCCGGGAACCCCGCCGCGGCCAGCAGCGCTCGCGCCCGGTGTGGGTCATGATCCAATCCTCGGCCGCGAAGACTTCGCCAAGGCGGGTCGGTCACGAGGCAGGGCGGCATGATTCCGGTGGCGGGCTTCTCCCCCATCGCCGTCAGATTGCGCGTGATCGCCTCCCTGTCCACGGCGAGGGTCAACGCCTGACGCACGCGCACATCGTCCAGGGGCGGCCGTCGCACGTTGAATCGAAGAAAGTAGGTGCCGAGATAGTCCGGCGCGTGGAGCGCCCGCCCGAGCTCGGGATCCGCGCGCCAAGCCCTCGCCTTCAAGGGATTGAACCCGCGGACCCAGTCGCTCTCCCCCGCCAGGTACTGGTCCAAAGCCGTGTCCACCCGGTCGGTGGAGAGATAGACGAGGCTCTCCAGCCGGACGGTTTCGGCGTCCCAGTAACGGGGGTTCTTCCGAACACGAAGGAAGGCGCCGGGACGCCTTTCGTCGAGGACGAAGGGACCGTTGGAGATCATGACCCCCGCATGGGTCCAGCGCTCCCGTTCGTACTCGACCACGTGCCGGGGCACGGGCATGAACGTGGGAAAGCAAACGAGATCCGCGAACCACGGCGTCGCCTGTTCCAGATGGACTTCGAGGGTTTGGGAATCGGGAGTGGCCAAGCCCACGGCGGCGAAATCGTCCACCTCTCCCCGTCGATATTTCCTGGCGCCGACAATCACGTCCATCAAGTCGGCGTAGGGAGACGCCACGGCGTAGTCGGCGGAGCCCTCGCGATGGGTTCCCGGAGGGTCGAGGACTCTCCGCCAGGCGTAGACGAAGTCAGCGGATGTGAGGGAGCGACCGTCGCTCCACGTGGAGGGCCGCAGATGGAAGGTCCAGGTCTTGCCGTCTCGGGACACGTCCCATCGCTCAGCCAAACCGGGTCGAGGACGCAGGGTCTTCGGGTCGTAGGAGAGCAGCCCCTCGAAGAGGGCCAACGTGATGCGTTGCTCCTCGACACCGCTTTGCAGCGCCGGGTCGAGGCTCCCCGGCTCCGCCAAGTTGCTCATCACGAGGACGTCGTCGCCAAAACGGCTCAGGTCTCCTGTGAACCCGCAACTTCCCAGAACAAGAGCAACGATCACACTCCCCACAGTCCGCCCCGCCCGCCGCATTGTCCGTCTCGTCGGTCGCACCACGGCATGGTACCACGCCCTCCCCCCGCGTCGCAGCGGAGGGTGCGGGGGTCCGTGAGAAAGAAAAGTGCGGGCTCATGGTGGCGACGGGAATCGCATGGCTTTTGGAATGTGGACGTCCCCGTCCGCTTCTTCGCTTCAACGCAGAGAGCGGAAAGCAGGACGAGGAGGACCTGGTCATTCCAGGAGAAGAAGCGCCGCAGGATCAGAGGAGCCCCATTTGGGAGGCGAGGGTGCGGTAAAGACCGTCCAGTTCGAAAAAATGAGGGTGGAGTTTGCGGATGCGGGCGACGACCTGGCGGGCCTCGTCGTGTTCCGCGCGGGCGCCGTGAGCCTCGAGGGCGAGGAGCTGAGCCGGCATCACCCGGACCCGGGCCGCCGCGAAGCGATCGAGAAAGACGAGAGCCTCCTTTGCGGCGTCCCCCGCGAAGGACGCATGGCCCTCCTCATCCAGGAACGTGTAGACCGCATGGAGGTAGGGGGCCTCGGTCACGGGTTGACCATCGGTCAGCGCAAGGACCTCTCGAAACGTCTTGGCCGCGGCGTCGACTTGCCCCAGCGTGCCAAGGACACGTCCCAACCCCAGCCAGGCGTCGACCGGATTGGGATTGAACTCGGCTGCTTTCGTGTAGGTCAGGATGGCCTGGTTGTACCGATGGATACCCGCCCAACTTCCCGCCTGCCTGAGCAGAGTGCCGTACGGATCTTCCGAGAAGCCTGCCTCCTCGTCCTCCTCCCCGATCTCGGCTTCCTCGGGCAAAGCCATGCGCGCGGCTTCCAGTTCCTCCGGCGCCACGTAGAGACCGATGCGCGGGGGATCCTCGAGATCGGCATCGAGCACGTCGTCGCCCACGACGAGGTTCAATCCCAAAGCTTCCATGGAGGACACCATGAAACCCGCGTCGGCGGGAGAGGCGACGGTGAGAACGCGAACGAGATCGCCCTGCTCCTCCGGACGATAGAAACCCGCGTGCCGACCGAGTACGGAGGTCGTGAGGAGGCGTTCATAGGCGCTGGTCGGAGACGTTTGCAGACGAATGCCGCCGCAGGGCGCGCAAAGGGAAGCGTCCGGCCGATACTCGGAGAAGCAGCCGGGACAAAACGTGTGCTCTTCCTCCTCGTCCGCCAGCAGTTCCTCCGCGGCAACGGCTTCCTCCTCGGGGATCTCCTCCGTCGCGGCGATGGCTTCCACCAAGGGGACGCCGCAATCGGCGCAGACGTCGAAGCCGTCCCGGTACTCCTCTTCGCATTTCGGACAGATGGGCATGACGTCTCCTTCGTTGACGCGGGCGCGGGTCCGCCCTAAGTTCACCGCGGTGATCCTACGCGAGAAGCAGTCCGACTCCACCCGCGGCGTTCTCCTTCTGGGGAGCGCGGCTCTGGTATGGCTGGTGATCACGGCTGCATGGAGCCCCCTCACCCCGCGCGAGGTCGCCCGGGCCGCTCTTCCCAGGAACAACCGATGGACGGTCCGCGACGTGGGGACGGGACGAGCCGCCCTGGACACGCCGAATCGCCTCTATCGCCCTCTCCCCGAACTTCTCCGCCGCGTCATCAGGTCCCCGCGCCCCCGCCGCTTCTTCAGACTGGGGCTGCTCGTCGCACTGGCTGGCCTTCTCGCGGCATTCTCCTCTCGGCTGGAGATCGGGTCCGGGGCCCGAGACCCCCGCCTGTGGGCGACCTTCCTCGCCCTCCCCCTGACCTTCACGGCCCTGCGCGAGCCGGGCTCGGAAGACGTGCTGCAGGGCTTCCTCCTCGCTCTGAGCGGGGCGGCGATGCTCCAGCGACGAGGACGCCTGCGGACAGTGACGGGACTCGGGACTCTGAGTTTGGCGGGGCTCTGCTACGAGGCCGCACCCCTCGCCGTCGCTCTTGGCGCGTCGGTTCTCGGGCGCCGAGCGCGAATCACGAAGTCCGCTCTCGCCGCCTTCGCGCTCGCCCTTGGCGTCAAATTCCTCGCGGTGGGAAGTCTCTGGCCCCATCCCGCCTCGTGGCGCTGGGGAGGCAGTCACGCCTTTGCCGCCGGGCGGGCCTGGCTTTTCCTCATGATCGAAGGGCCGGTGAAACTCCTCTGGCCGGGCTTCGACCTCGGTGGGGATCAACCGGGTTGGGCCTTCGTCCTCGCCGGAGTGCTCCTCCTGGCGGCCCTTCTGCATGGCGGAAGACCGGTGCGACGTGCGCTCGCAGGGATCGCCCTCGCCCTCGTGCCGCTGGGTGCTGCGCCGCAAGCCCGGGCTGCGGCTCTGCTCCCTGTGGCGGGGGCTCTCGTCGCGTGGGCCCTGGGATCCCTCCAGCCCCGGCGGCGCGAGTTCCTCCTGGCAGTCGGAGCCCTCCTGCTCATGCAGGGGATGCTCATTCTTTGGCCGGCCGAAGAGGGGCGCGGAGAACGGCGGCTCGGCCTGCGCATCGGGCAATTGAACTGGGCGTTGGATCAAGGGGTTCCCGCGCGGGCGCTGCGCGGCGGATTCGAATCGCTGAAGGCGGTCTCCCCCACCCTTCCCGGCCTTCCCGCCCTCGAGATGCGGATTCTTTTCGGCGAGGGGCGCAGCGGGGAGGCGCTCCTGGCCGCGCGGCGGGCGCGGACCCTCGACCCGTGGGACCGAAGAAGTCGCTGGTTTCTGGCGGAGTACGCGCGGGTGCGACGACGGGGAAACCGGGAAGAGGTCTTGCTCCGCGAAATTCTTCGGAGTTGCCACGGACCGGCCGATGCGCCATCCGCCGACCGGGCGCTCAGCCGTCTCGTGGAGCTGGTCCGCACCGGCTTCGCCGACCCTCTCTCCGTTCAACGGCTGCTCGAACGTAAACGCATCGCCCTGAGCGACGAGACGGCCCGGGACGTCGAAGCGGCCTTGGAGGCGCTCTAACGGGATCAGTCCCGCCCGAGAAAGGCCACGCAATCGATCTCGACCCGCGCGCCCTTGGGCAGGGACGCCACACCGACGGTGGCCCGGGCGGGTTTGTGCTGTTCGAAGTGCCGGGCGTAGACCGCATTCATGGTCTGAAACTCTCCGAGATCGGTCATGTAGACGGTGCAGCGAACCACATCGTGCAACTCACCTCCCGCGGCCCGAACGACCGCCCTGAGGTTGGAGAAGATCTGCTCCACTTCCTCCGAAAGGTCGCCGTTTCTCAGCTCGCCCGACGCGGGATCCATGCCGATTTGGCCGGAAGCATAGAGCCAGCCGTCTTGAAGAATCGCCTGGCTGTACGGGCCGATGGCCTTGGGTGCGTTGTCCGTCTTGATGACGCGTTGGACCGACATGTCAGTTCTTCCTCTTCTTAGTGCGCTCGATGAGCGCGCGCGCGATGCCCGGAGCGATGAATTCGTCAATGCGCCCGCCGTTCAGGACGACTTCCTTGATGAGTCGACTGGAAAGATACCCGTAACGCTCGCTGGGCGCCATGAAGACGGTGTCGATGTCCGGTGCCAGACGACGATTCGTGAGGGCCATGACGAGTTCGTTTTCGAAGTCGGTCGACGTTCTCAGGCCTCGCAGGAGAAGGCCGCAGCCGTGATGACGGGCCGCCTCGACCGCGAGCCCATCGAAAGCGATCACCTCCACGCCGTCGACCGCCACGGTCTGATCGCGGACCATTTCGACTCGTTCCTCCGAGGTGAAAAGGGGCGCCTTCGTAACGTTCGAGCCCACTCCCACAACGACCCCGTCGAAAAGGCGGCTGGCCCTTTCGATGAGATCCACGTGTCCCATGGTCACCGGGTCGAAGCTGCCAGCATAGAAAATCTTCCGCGTCATCCGCACCTCCACTGACGATTCGTCCATCCTAACAGAGGGGGGAGAAGCATCTCCCCGGGGGGGCGGTTTTCAATCGGGGCCGCCTCCACGTAGGATTCCGGCATGAGCGGCAAGACCTTCTACATCACAACGGCCATCGATTACGTGAACAGCAAACCCCACCTGGGGACGGCCTACGAAAAGGTCGCCGCGGACATCATCGCCCGGTACCACCGGCTGATCGGCGACGACGTTCTCTTCCTCATGGGGAACGACGAGCACAGCCAGAAGGTCGAAGCCGCGGCGCGCGCCCAGGGTCTCTCCCCTCTCGCATGGTGCGATCTCATGGAAAAGGAGTTCCGAGACGCTTGGAAAGCCCTCGACATCTCCTTCGACGACTTCATCCGCACGACCGAGCCCCGGCACGTCGCGGCCGTCAAAGAAATGCTGACACGCATCCATGCCGCTGGGGACGTCTACCAAGACGTCTACGAGGGCTGGTACTGCACGGGCTGCGAGGCCTTCAAGAACGAGGGCGACCTCGTCGACGGCAAGTGCCCGGATCACCTCTCCACGGCGCCCACGTTTCTCGAGGAGAAAAACTGGTTTTTTCGGCTCTCGAAGTACGAGTCCTTCCTCAAGGACTACTACGCCGAGCACCCGGACTTCGTCCGCCCGGCCATCCGCCGCAACGAGCTCACGAGTCTGCTCGACAGCGGCTTGAAGGACATCTCGATCTCCCGCGAAGGGGCCACGTGGGGCGTCCCCGTTCCCTTCGACGAAACCGCCGTGGTGTACGTTTGGTTCGACGCACTCATCAACTACATCGCGGGATTGGGCTGGCCCGACGACTCGGAGAGATTCGAGCGATACTGGCCCGCCGACCTCCACCTCATCGGGAAGGACATCACGCGGTTTCACTGCATCATCTGGCCCGCCATGCTGAAGAGCGCGGGCCTTCCTCTCCCGGCCCAAGTCTTCGGCCACGGTTTCGTCAACATGGGCAAGGATCGCATGTCGAAGAGCCTGGGCACGGCGGTGGATCCCCAGAGCCTCGCCGATCGCTTCGGCGCCGATGCGCTTCGATGGTACCTGACCTCGGAGGCCGGTTTCGGAAAGGACTTGGAATACGGGGAGGACCGGCTGGTGGAACGCGCCAACACGGATCTCGCCAACGGTCTGGGCAACCTGCTCTCTCGATCTGTCTCCATGCTGGTGCGCTACCTCGGCGGCGTCGTCCCCGCACCACCCGCCGCCCCTCCCATGCGGAGCAAAGTCGAGGAAGCGGTCCCCGTCTATCGGGAAGCCCTCGACGACCTCGACCTCAAGGGCGCCGCCGACGCGGCCATGAGCATCGTGCATCGGGCCAACGTCTACGTGGACGAGAAGGCGCCTTGGGCGATGGCGAAGGATCCCGCCCAAAAAGACGCTTTGGCAGGCGTGCTCTACGAACTCATGGAAAGCTGCCGTGTGGCCGGCGTGCTCCTCACCCCCTTCATGCCCGCCAAGATGGCGGAGTTGCGAGAGCGCCTGGGTGAAGACGCCGAAGCCGCGCCGAAGATCGACGACGCGAGCTGGGGCGGCCTTCCCGAGGGCCGCAAACTCACCAAGCCGTCCCCGCTGTTCACGAAACTCGCACTCGACGAAGCCGACGCCTCATGAAGCTTCCCCGCGGCATAGCCTTCAAGCTTGCCGTCGTCTTCTTGACCCTGGGCATCGTTCCGATGGCCACGGTCGGCACGATCGCTTACGTGCTCGCCAAGAACTCCATGACGGAGACCTTCATCGAGTCCTTCGTGGAGCGTGTCGCCAAGGACACGGCCTTCACCCTCGACCGATCCGTGGAGGCCATGGCCAACGGCGTCCAGGTGCTCGCCGTCTCCACGAGTCTTCGGCAAAACGTCTACGCTCTGCAGGTCTACCGTCCCGATGAGGCGGAGTATCGCGACGCCCTCGCATCCATCCGCGACGACTTGAACGCCTGGGTCGAGATCTTGGGCGATGTCGATCTACTGGCGGTCGCCGACCCGAACGGGCGCGTCATCATCACGAGCAACACCATGCGGCCCGCGGTCCTCGAGAGACTGGCCCGCAAGGACCCTGCGCATCCTCCCTCGCCCTACCTGTGGTCGGATGCGGAATCGAACCCAATGGAGGACAAGTCCGTCGCGGATCGCCCCTGGTGGTCCCGCGCGGCCAACGGCGATCTCACCCTCATCCCCTGGGGCAGTGACTCCATCGTTCAGCTCAGCTACTACAAGCACTATCCCTTCTTTCTCGACGATCGCATCGATCTTCCGGATCGCGACCGTCTCAAGAACCCGGAGGCCTACAGCTTCGGTTTCACACGCGGTGTTCCCTATCCGAAAGGCGAAGGTCCCGAAGGCGACGCTTCCGAGCAGGCCGTCCTGATCGCCTACTTCAATTGGAGTGTGGTGCAGGACATCCTCGACCGGCTGACGAGCGAGTTTCAGCAGAGATACCGCCAGTACTCGTCGGGTTATCCGTTCCTCTTCGCCGACGATCTGGACACGGTGATCGCCCACAAGGACCGCAAACTCTACGGAACGACACTCGTCGGCGACCATCACCTGAAAGGGCTCCATGACGCGATGGTGCGTGCCCCCGGCCGAGCGGGGCTGCATTACTACCAGTTTCGCGACCACGCCAAGGTCGCCGGATTCGCTCCCGTGAAGAGCACGGGTTGGGAATTGGGGTTCGGCATCGACGAGGAGGACTTCTACGCCGAGGTCTACCGTCTGCGGAATCTGCTCGCGATCTGCGGGTTGATCTCCGCGGGAGTGATCGTGGTCCTCATCGCCTGGTTCTCACGGCGCATCACCGAACCTCTGCGTGTTCTCATTCGGCAGACCGGAGAGATCGCCCGCGGCAACCTCGACACCAAGGTGGAGATCCAGTCACGGGACGAAATCGGGCTTCTGGGCGATGCGTTCAACACGATGGCCGAAGACTTGAAGGCCTCGAACAAGAAGCTCATCCAGGCGGAGAAGACGGCGGCCTGGCGAGAGATGGCGCGACAGGTCGCCCACGAGATCAAAAACCCGCTCACCCCGATCAAGCTCTCGGTGCAACTGGTCGAACGGGCCTATCGAGACCAACACCCCGACTTCGACAAGATCCTCGCGAGGAGCGTCAGGAACGTGACGGAGCAGATCGAGTCGCTGCGCCGCATCGCCTCCGACTTCTCGGCCTTCGCGTCGTTCCCGAAACGAGACCTGAAACCCCACTCGCTGAAGCGCATTCTCGAAGACACTCTCGCTCTCTACGAGAACCGGGAGGGCGATGACGTCGAGGTCCGCATGGAGACCTCTCTTGACGAGGATGTCTCCATCGTCGTCGACAAGGACGAACTGGCGCGGGTCTTCTTGAATCTCTTCAACAACGCCTTCGAGGCCATGCCCGAGGGCGGCACGCTTTCGGTCAGTTCCTACGTCTTGGAACGCGGAGACGGACCGGTGGTGGAAATCCGCGTGAAGGATACGGGCCGCGGCATCTCGCAGGAGATCGCCGACCGCCTTTTCGAGCCGTACTTCACCACCCGCTCCGGTGGAACGGGGTTGGGGCTCGCCATCGCGAAGAGGATCGTCGAGGGCTACGGGGGCGAGATCCGCATCCAGTCCGCCCCCGGTGAGGGCACCACCGTCATCATCGTCCTCCCCATCCACCGTCAGGACACGCCGGACGCCTGATTTGCCGACGGGTTGTGGTCCCCAGAAACGCTCCGGGGTTTCCGGGAACGGTTCTTCTTGAGTGCTGCCCTCGTGGGCTCCGGTGTCTGTTCTTGACACCCCACTCGTTCCTTCTTTCTTGATCTGGATAGACTCAATCCATCCTGAGGGCTTTCGCCGCTCTTGGAGCTCTCCATACCGCTGGATTGCCCCCCACCCAATCAGCTCGCAGTGGTGGTCAACGGCGTCGTGGTGAGATACTGACGCGGCCCCGTCTGTCGGGAAGTGAGAGCGTAGGAGGGAAGGGGCATGTCCCGTTTCACGGGAAAAGTTATGAATTCATGGCGCACTTCGCTGATCCTCGTGATGGTCTTTGGAATGCTGGGCATTCTCTTTCTCTTCCTCCGCGACGAGCCCGTAAACGACGAAATCCGACATGCCGACGCTCAGTCGACGACGTCGAACCCGAACCCAGCCAGGCATGCGAAACAGGAGTCAGATCGACAGGCCGACGAGGGCATGGCTCGGTCGACCCCATCCCCTGGCTCCTTCATCGTCGAGGGTCGTGTCGTCGACGACTCCGGCCGCGCTCTGGCCGGGGCGCCAATTCGCCTTGTGGAAGCGGGACGTCGCGATCCGGCAGTCGCCCTGCGCACCATGCCCGCCCTCATCTCCGCCATTCGACAGCACGAACGCGACATCGCCAGTATCGAATCCGACTCGCGAGGTCGCTTCCTCCATCGATTGGAAACACCCGTCCTTTTCCGTTTGCATGTGGACCTTCCAGGTTATCGGCCGTACGAATCAGCAACGCTTCGGGTTTCAAACCATCACCGCAGAGAACTCGTCGAGATCCGCCTCAGTGAAAGTACTGATCGCGATTGCATCGTGGAGGACCTTTCTCAGCGCCCGCTCAGCGGAGTGCGTATCGACTACGTGGTTCCACCGACCCCCTTCGCTGGGCCCGGAGGAGGTCATCCAAGCCTGATCTCGACAACCAGTGATGAGGAGGGGCGTTTTCGGCTTCGCGCTTACGGCAGCCGGGAACCACCGGAAGGAGCCTATATTCGCCTTTCGAAGCCAGGATACGTTGCGAGAATCCACACGCTCGTGGTGGACGTCCCGGCGATGGATCGCGACGGCCGATTCCATTTCGTCCTGCTCAAAGGGCGGCATTTCGATGTTCGTTTCGTCCCGCGCTCGGGCACTCTGAAAGGACCTCTCACATTCACCCTGGCCATGACCGGCGCGGGTTCTTCCTTTCATGCCGGAGGTCGATCGGACGAGAAAGGACTCGCAGGGCTCGATGGGCTTCCGTCGGGAAAGGAGCTGCGCATTCGTCTGCTCGACGATGACTGGTGCGTTGCGGCTCCCGAGGGCCCAACGACCAGATGGGACTCGACCATCGGCTTTGCCTTCGCCATTCCAGAGGAGGGAGACGTCAAACTCGTCGTTGATGTCGTTCCGACCAAGCGGATTCGAGGACGTCTGGTGGATATCGATTCGGGGGAGGGTGTGAAGAACGTGGGTCTTGTCTGGGGTCGAGGCTTGGAGTGGGACGTCATGGCTGGAATCGCCGGCCAGTGCGTCACCGACGACCTGGGAGACTTCGAGCTCCACGGTATCGGCTCGCTTCCCACCCAGCTCATGATCCTCACTCCCCAGTGGCGTCTTGTGGCGGGCGCGGATCTGCATGGATCGCTTGCCACCGCCGACGCGCTCGGAGCTGAGATCACTCGGGCCGGCACTCATGGGACGAACTCTGGGGACGCAAGACCGCTGTTCCTCCGTATGCTTTCGCCTTTGATGCTCGAAGCCGAACCCCCACCTGACGATGTCACTGTCCCCTTGACCATCTTCGTCCGCCGAGAGGCTGAGTACCGTGGACGGGTTCTCGGCCCCGACGGAATCCCGATAGAGGGAGCTTCTGTCACACCGAACTGGAGAAATCACTTTCGAGAGCTGACGGTCGTCGACCATCTGAGGCTGAAGTCGCATTGGAAAGTGCGATCGGGCCCGGACGGCCGCTTTCGAATCGCCACATCGGGAGCGAGAGGCAGCATAGTGGTTCGTCATCCAGGGTACGCGACCAAGAGGATCGAGCTACAAGGGGCCCCGGCAGAACCCCACGACCTCGGCGACATCGTGCTGTCGGAACTGGTCCCGGTCGAGATTGCGGTCGCGCGAGAAGACGGCACAGGTATTCCCGGAGTCCACTTGCAGGTCCGCCCAGGCTCTCAGCTTCAATTCACCGAACGCGCCGACTACCGGTTTGCCACAACCGATGAGAGCGGGCGGGCACAAGTTCTGCTGCCGCATGGACCTGCCTCTGTTCAGTGGTCCTTTCCCGTGCGGGAGGACCGCCTCATTCCCGCCCCCTCGACTCTTCGCGGCTTCGACGTAAGAGCGCCCAAGACCGAAGTGTCGCTTCGCTTCACGCGAGGCCACCTCTTACGTTGCACAGTGGTCGACGAGTCGGGGAGACCGGCAGCGCACTTCACGCTCACGATCGTTCGACTGGACGACCAAGGAAACGTCGTGCCGGGCAAGTTCCCTGTCGGCGCCGTCATCCAAGGAGGCTATGCCATGGGGACGTTGACGGATGCCGGAGGAGGCGCCCAGCTTCTGGTTCCCTTCCCCGGACGGTATCGGGTCGTAAGCGGCAACACCTCCCGTCCGAGCGCCCTACAGGCAGGGATGTCGAGCAATCTGGAATTCCTGAGCGACACCACCTTGATCGCCGACGGGCCGCCGACTGTCATTCGCGTTCGCGGAGGGCTCTGAGAGAGCCGTGCCCAGCGATGTGCCATCCTCGCCCTCTTCATCATGTCTTCGTGACTCCGCGAGAAAAAAATGACCGGGCGCACGGGGGACGACTGGAGCCGACGTTCTCCGGGGCGAGGGCGTCCCGGCTCCAAGAGGGCTCTCACGGAGATGCAGAGGCGCGGAGGGCACGACACGTCGGCGAACGACGCCCGTTCCTCCGGCCATTCTTTGTGCCTCCGTGACTCCGTGAGAGAAAAAACGGAATCCTCGCCGGGGGGCTCGGGTGGCGGCTGAAGCCGCCGGTCCAGGAGGCTACTTGTAGGTGCGGCCGGCGTGGCGGAGCCAGCCGGCGCGGTGGCGACCACGGGGGTCGTGGTGAGTCCAGTGGACGACGCCGCCCCGATCGTTCCATTCGTACTGGCCCTGGAACGCCACCCGGTCACCGGGGTGGATCGGGACACGGGGCGCCAGATCGATGTTGTGCGCGACGAGGACCGTACGCCCCGACTGGAGGAGGAGAATGAACCTCTGGTGGCGCGCGCCTTCCCTGTCGTCGGGCAAGATCTTGGTCACCGTGCCCTCACCCGACACGGCGACGCCGGATTTCCCGGCCTCGGCCGCCGCCTCCAAGGCGGCCGCCCCCGGCGCGAGGTCGGAGCGCATCTCCGCGAGGACTTCGGTCTGGGTCTGGGAGTCGCCGGCGGTGCCCGTGATCCTGGGACGGATGTACTTCTTGTAGGCGAACAGAAGCAAGATCGCCACGAGGGTGATCCCGTAGCGTTTGATCTTCGAAGTGCCTCGTCCGTGTGGGCTCATGGGCTCTGCTTTCGTCTCAGTCAAACAGCGGTTCCGCGTCACGCACGCCGTCGACGCGCCACGGAGTCCAAACGACGACCATGTCGTCGACGCGAATGTCGGATTTCCTCGGCCGGATCACCTTGGAGTCCAAGTCGAGCAAATCCACGTCGTAGGCAGCGCGTACGGCAGCCGCGTCCTCCTCGAATTGAGCCTCCAACTCCTCCACCCGAGGCCTGAGAGACTCCAAGGTCTCAAGCGCCCGAGAGACGTCGCCGGACTCGCGGGCGGCGCGCCCCAAACCTCTCGCCGCAGTCGCGGCACGGCCGATGTTTCCGCGACTGGCAATCTTCCGGCCGAAAAGGGCCCCCAAGAGAGTCGTTCCGAAGGAGATGGCGGTTTGGACTTTCTGCTGCTTCAGCTGGGAGCGTTCCCGTTCGACCTTCTGCTCGGCGCGACGAATGCGATCCTGGAGACGCGCCAACTTCGGCCCATAGCGCTTGCGTAGCTTCTCGATCTCGAGGTCGCGCTTCTCCCGGGCGGCCTGGGCGAGCCGAACACGGAAGTCGCCTTCGGACTCGCCGGGTTGCGACACCTGCTTCAGCTTCTTGCACTTGAAGATCTTGATGTCCCGTGTCTTGTAGACGTGGTCCTTGAGGAGGCGACGCCACCGTTTCACGCCGGAAGCTTTCTGCGCGTCCGCGGGCAGGGGGGCGAAGGCCGCTCCCTCTTCGGGAGTGTCCTCCAAGTCCTCGATGGCGCTCGGTGTCTCTTCCTCGTCCGCCCAAGGATCCAGCTCGTCCTCGTCATCCAGAGGGCAGAAGATCCGCTCCTGTCGCCATTCATCCACGCCGTCGCGGGAGGAGATGAAATGTTCCTGCGCCAGTCCGAGCAGGGAGGGGCGATACACGAGTTCGCCCTCCTTCTCTACCGGACGGGAAAGGGGAATGAACCTCACCTTCGTGTCGGCGGCCACGGGTGGCGGACCCTGCGATTCGGGGGCGTCCGCTGTCGAAGCCGCGGCAACGCCCACGGGAGCCTTCCGACGAGCCGCCGGCGGTGTCGCCTTCGCCGCGCCGTCCATGAGGCGACGAATCTGCTCGCGAGTGAGAGGGCCCCTCAGATAGGACATGGCCCAACGAGTGTGCAGGAGCACCGGTCCATCGTCGTGAACGTTGTTCACGAGGAACTGACGGGATTGCAAACCGGAGAGGATTCGCTCCGTCTCCCCGCGATCGAAGGCGGCTCCCGTGGAGGCGGAGGCTCCCTCCAGACCGTCGAGAATCCTGTTCTTATCCCTCTCGGTCTGAAGGCGTCCGAGAAACCACGTGCCTGCGTTGGAGATGGCCTTGTAGTCGAGATCAACCGGGTTCTGCGTGGCGAGCACGCAGCCCAAACCGAAAGCGCGCGCCTGCTTGAGCAGGGTCAGAAGAGGCCTCTTCGACGGTGGATTGGCGGTCGGCGGCAGGTAACCGAACACTTCGTCCATGTAGAGGATGGCGCGGAGTGACGTCGTGCCCGACTGCCCGCGCATCCACGCCACGACCTCATTCAAGAGATAGGTCACGAAGAACATGCGCTCTTCGTCGGAAAGGTGCGCGATGGAAAGGATGCTGACGCGAGGTTTCCCGGTCTCTGTCCAGAGCAAGCGTTGGACGTCCAGGGACGGCCCCTTGAGCCACGCACCGAAGCCCGGGGAGGCAAGCAGGTTGTTCAACCTCATGGCGAGCGCCATGCGATCGCCTGAAGGAAAGAAGGCGTCGAGGGGGAAGACCCCCACCTGCTGGAACGGCGGAGATGCCACCCCCTGAATCAAACTGGCGATGTCGAGATCTTTGCCAGCGCGCCAGGAGTCCTCGAGCAACTTCGACACGAGGATGTGTTCGCGACTTTGCAGGGGGTCCGCGGCGATGCCGACGAGGGCGAGCAGTCCCGAAGTGGCCGTCAGGATGCGGTCTCTGAAGGCCTCTTCGTTACCGGCGAGCTCCGCCGAAGGTGCCTGGAACGAACCCAGGATGCTGATGGGAAGACCGGCGTCGCTTCCCGGCGTGTAGATGGCGAAGTCCGCCGCGGCGCGAAGCCTCCGAATGCGGTCGCCGTCCTGGCCCCACTCGCCCAAGCCCTTCTGCCAGGTCTTGGCGATCTGTGCGGCGAACTGATCCTCGGTGAGCCCTTTCCGCAAGGCCTCTCCCGGATCGACCCAAGGACGAAAGTCCTCGGGCCTAAGATCCGGGAAAGTCAACAGCAGGTTGCCGAGATCGCCTTTCGGATCGATGGCGAGGACGGGAATGCCGTCCAGCGCCGCCTCCTCCAGGAGTGACACGCACAGGCCCGTCTTTCCGCTGCCCGTCATGCCCACGCACACCGCGTGAGTTGTCAGGTCCTTGGCGTCGTAGAGATAGGGATCGGGGCCAGGGCGTCCGCCCACGGCGTCGATCGAACGTCCCAGATAGAAGGAGGCCAGCTTCTCGAAATCCTGCATGAATCAGACTCGTCGATCAGTGCTTGATGGTGGGTTCCATGGTCTTCGCAGCCTCGATCCAGCCGGCCACGACGGACTCCGCGGGAGTCGTCTTGGCGAGCTTCTTCTCCTGATTGATCTCAAGGGCCTTCGCGGCCAGGTTGGCGGCGTTGCGATGGCGCAATTCCTTGACGGTATCCACGCCCGCGGCTTCGAGGAGTTCCGCATACTGAGGACCGATGCCTGAGATCCGCATGAGGTCGGCGTGGTTCGCCCAGGTCAGGATGAGCTTCTTCGAAACTCCCGTCTTCTCCGCAATCTCTTCACGTCCCTTCGGTTCGCAGCAGTATTTCAAAAGGTCGTCCGTCGTCATGATGCCGGCGGCGGTGAGCTTTTCCCGATACGCCGGACCGATGCCTTCGATCTCGTCGATCTTGTAAGCCATAGTCATTTCTCCTTTCTTGGGTCGAGGGGGTCAGTCGAGAAGTTTGCCAAGGTCCGGGAGGCTGCTTTTCAGCTTGTCCACGAGGCCGTCACCGGCCTTGTCCTTGACGAATCCGATAAAGGTCTGAATGAAGGGGCCGACTTTGCCGGCGTCGAGGCCCGAACCGACCAACGTCCCCAAAAGGCCACCGGCTCCCGAGCCGCCCCCCATGAGTGAAGACGCCGCTCCGGTCAAGCCTCCGAGGAGTCCGCCTCCCGAAGAGCTCTCGGCGCCGGCTTCGGCGAGGCCCGCGAGGTCCGGGATTTTGCTGGTCAGTTCGCTGAAATCGCCGGATGGCAACTTATCCTTCAAGGCGCTCATGAGTCCTCCGGTGGCCGCTTGGGCCGTCCCGGCATCGACACCAAGTTTTTCGGTGACGAGAGACAGAAAATCGCTCATGGATATTCTCCGTGGGTGGAAACGAGGGGGGCGCGACAAATGAATTGACCCGCGATTCTGTCTCATCGGCCAGCGCCTGCCAAGTGGGATGAAGGAGGGGGCGTCGTCAGGTCGGCATGAACCTCTTACACTCCACTCGCTCCGCCCGACTGCCCCAGGGAGACGAAGTATGAAGCTGACGTTCCTTTCGATTCTGTTTCTGGCGACCGCCGTCACGGCCCAGACGATGACCGCCACGCCGAAGGACTACGAGCGGAAGATCCGCCGGCTGAAGCCGGGGATGACTCTTCACCTGCAGCCCGGAACCTACGAGAACGGGATGAGGCTCGTGGGCCTCCACGGCAACCCCGCCCTCCCTCTGCGCATCGAGGGAGAAAAAGGGGTCCTCTTCTTGGCCCGGAAGGGCCGCAACACGATCCAACTGACCGATGCGAGCTATATCGAGATCAGCAGCCTCACCCTAGACGGACGGGGGCTCGACGTCGACGGCATCAAGGCGGGGGGCAATACAAAAAAAGGCGTGCACCACATCACGATCGAAGACTGCGTCATCCGGGGCTATGGCAGCTGGCAGTTCAATGTCGGGATTTCCACGAAGGTCCCGGCGTGGGACTGGATCATTCGTCGGAACATCATCGACGCCGCTGGCACCGGGCTCTACCTCGGCAACTCCGACGGCACCCAGGCCTTCGTGGGAGGACTCATCGAAGGCAACGTGGTGAAGAACTGCCTCGGCTACGACATGCAGATCAAACACCAGATCCGCCGCGATCGAGTGCCGGGCATGCCGAAGGACCGTCGCGTGACCACGATCCGCTACAATGTCTTCCTCAAGAACGACGTCCAAGGCGACAAGGGAGACCGCCCCAATCTGCTCGTCAGCGGCCCCCCCGATGATGGGCCGGGCTCCGAGGACCGCTACGAGATCTATGGCAACCTCTTCGCTCACAATCCGCGGGAAGTGCTCCTGCAGGGAGCAGGGCGCCTGCGCATTCACGACAACGTCTTCGTGGACTGCGCGGACCTAGCGATCCGCATCCGACCTCACCACGAGAAACGCCCGCTCGCGGTGGCGATCTTCCACAACACGTTCGTCGACGTGAAGGCGCCCTGGGCCGTGGTGGGGCTGGCCGCGAAGGCGGAACGCCTCTTCTTCGGAAACATCGGAGACTCACGCCCCGCGGGCGACCAGAACATCCGCCTCAACGTCTGGAAGAACAAGACCACCGTTCGAAGTATCTTGGCGGCGCCTTACGCCCCCTGGGGCAAGAAAGACGTCCACCCCCGCCGCCCCCTCTATCTCACGCCACCCCCGGCGGGAATGAAGCTCCTCCGATCAGACCCACTCTACGCCCTCGACTTCGCCGGACAGCGGCGCGAGAAGCTCGAGGAATGCGGCGCTCTGCGGGCTCTTCCGCGGGGGTCCAAGGGAATCCCTCTTGACCGCGAGCATCCACGATCTGCACTGAAGGCTCGCTGAGGGGACAGCCTGAGCGTTCAGCTGGAGAAGGCGAGCAACGCCGCGACGGCTTCAGCGATGAACTCCGGCTCCTCGACCCCATGAGGCAGCCGTCTCACTTCGATCCGGGAAGCAAGGCGCGCTTCGAGGGCCTCGAAGAACATGCGATCCGCCCGGGGATCGTGCAGTGGCCCCCCTTCGACCGAGTAGCGACTCGTGCCGCCCTCCGGCAAATAAAGGGCCGTTCCGGCACCCGCATCGCCGAGCCTCTCGGCGATGGTATCCGCCACGCGCACGAGCTCGTCACCCCTGAGCCTGGGCACGAACACGACGGGACTGTGGAACACGTGGACGTGATCCTTCCAGTCCTCGGGCACCGTGTTGGGCGGATCGACGAGGAGCCCCAAATGCTCCGCCCCACCCGGAACGACAACCTGCGGAAGTCCCATTCCCGCAGCCACGGTGAGTCGTTCAGGACCGGCACTCCGAAGCCCGCCCCAAAGCTCGTCGGAGATTTCCCCCAAGGCATAGTCGAAAACCTCGTGGATGAGACCCTCCTTCAGCATCTGCTCCATGGCCCGACCGCCAGACCCGACAGCGTGGAAGACGATCACTTCCCGGCCCGCCGCCTCCAGCAATCGCACGGCCTCCAGAGCGCCTTGGGTCAAGACCCCCAGATTCGTCATGCCCACGACCGGACGCCCCGACCAGGACGTTCCTTCACTCAGTCGCGCCCCGGCCATCCCCAGGGCCGCCCCGGCCGCGTGAGCCAGGACTTGCCGCGTGAAGGGATTCAATCCCAGCAAATCACCCACGCTGAACATCATGGTGATGTCCTTGATCCCCACGAAGGGAGAGGTGTCGCCAGAAGCCACCGTGGAGACCATGATCTTCGGTAGCCCATAAGGCAGAGCCTGCATCACGCTCGTGCAGAGCGTCGTCCCTTGGGTTCCACCGAGACCGATGACCGCCTGCACTTCCCCTTCCCCTACGAGGGTCGAGACCAGAGCCTGCGCTCCCCTCGCCATCACGGGCGCCGCCAATCCCCGGTCCGCCGTTGCCACCAACTCGCCGAGAGAAACTCCGCCCGCCGCGGCCACTTCGCCACGGGAGATGTCGGCCTCGCACCCGGGAGTTCCCAGAACTCCCACGTCCACGAGGAGGGGCCGGCCTCCGCCCTCCCGGATACGACTGGTCAGAAACGAGGCCTCGCAGGCCTTGGTGTCCAAAGTGGCGAGAATGACGACGCGCGGCTTCATGCCCCTTCACCTCGCCGTGGATTGCGAAACCCGAGGGCCGCGAACCGACGCGCCGTTTCGGAAACGGCGCGCTCGATGGGGATGCGCTCGGTCGACGAGCCCGTCCAGAAGCCGTCGCAACTCGTGTGGTCGAGGATGAACTGAGCATCCTCGGGTGTCTCCATCGCCGCGCCGTGTGCCACGAGAAAGATGTCTTCTTTCAGCGCGCGGAGCTTGCGAATCACCTCCTCCGTCCGCTGTGCCGTCTCCTCGATCGTCTCGCCGGAGTCGAACCCGCGCCTCCCCCCCTTGGTCGTCCCCGCGTGAAAGCAGAAGATGTCGGGCTGCGCCTCCTCGACCATGCGAAGGCTGTCCTCCTCGTCGAAGGCCAAAGCAATCGTGACCATGTCCATTTCCCGCCCCAGCTTCATGAGAGCGATCTCCTCGTCGAAGGTGATGCCGCTTTGGGTGAGGACGCGATAGACCTGACTGTCCTTGTCGACGTAGCTGATGGACGGACCGATGTTGGAGACGGAGGGCACCCCCATGTCCAGACACCGCCTAAGAACCGCGCGCATGTCCTTCAAAGGGTCGTTCGCGTTCAGACACGCGCAGACGAATGCCTTGCCGCGCATCGCCGGAAGGATGTCCTCTTCGGTATAGCGCAAGGTCTGTGCATTCGAATCCAAGATGGGCCAAAGCATCGCCATCGTTCCCATGCCGTTGCCTCTGAGGCGAGCTCCGGAAAAGGTGTTGATGCAATCCGCGCCGGCCTCCTCCAAAAGCTGCGCTACGAGCCCCGAGCCCGCCGAAGCGATGAAGACGGGCTTGCCTTCGCGGCGTTTGCGGCCGAGCTTTTCCATGATCTCCTTGCGAGTGGTTCGGGGCACGATCATCGTTGACCTCCTCTGGCGGGCCTGCGGGGAAAGACACCGGCTCGATAGACCTTGCCGAAGCCGGAATTGGGTGGGTCATAGGGCTTCACCGTGTCCGTGCGGCACCCGCCCTCGGGGATGAGATCCTCGCGCCCCAAGGCCCAAAGGATGCCGTTCAAAGCGAGGCGTCGCATCGAAGGAATCTTGAAATCGTAAGGATGGCCCAGCGTCGTGAAGAAAACGCGCGCCTTCTTTCCCGCGCCCCCCGTGTAACTCTTCACCCAAGCCACCGGTGTTTCCCTCGGAAAGCGGTCGAGCCTCCCCGCGTGGTTGGATCGAAGCGACCAACCCAATACGAGCGGCCGGCTGTCTCCCGATAGCCGATCGCCTCCCCCTTGCACGTGATACAACCACGAGTAGGCCAGAAACGCGTCAACGCCACGCAGCACGGGGTGCCCTCGCTCCTTCTCCAGGGGCGTCACGGCCGTAAGCCGCCCATGTCCGTCCTTGAAGTGGCCGTGGTGGGTGATCCAGTGCTGGCCGAAGACCTTCGTCGGCCATCGTTCATTCATCCGGGCCGCCCGAGGATCGCCCTTGGGGTAGCGAAAGGCGTGGGTCGCCGTACGAAAACCCACCAGGGGACGGCCCGACTCCGCGTAATCGAGGATCTTTTTCAATTCGTCGTCGGGCAGACGGCGAAATCGGGTGAACAGCACCATGAGATCCGCATCCTTCAGCTCATCCAAACCGTCAATGTGGTCCAGACGATTGGGGTCGATCTCGCCTGCGTCCGTGAGGGCATAGGCGACAGGACACCGAAAACCGAAGTCTCGCTCCAGAATGGCGGCCAACATCGGCATCGATTCTTCAGACCGATACTCCTCGTCTCCTGTGACGAAGACGATCTTGGCCGGAGCTTTGGATTCCTGCCCGAGTGCGAAGCCACGAGATGCGACAACAAGAAGAATGCAAAAGAGGACCTGATGACGGCACATGAGCAATCTCTCCGGGGTTCCGATCGAACCTACAGCGTGCCCGTCAGACGGTCAACGAAGGGCGGCGATTCTGATACAGTCACGGCCCGACCCGACCCTCCATCGTCGAAGTTCCAACGAGGTTCATGCCCGATGCTTCGAGACGTCTCAGCCCGTACACATCGCTTGTATCTCCCCGTCTTGGCCACGATGATCCTTCTCGGCTGCGGCCCGAAGAATCCGCCCACCCCAGAGCCGGCGAGCCCCGCAACCGCTTCCCCAAGAACGGAACCGGTCACAACGGACCCGGCGAGGTTTTCCTTTCGAACGGGCGACCGCATAGCCCTCGTTGGAGGAGCCCTCGCCGAACGCATGCAGCACGCTGGCTGGCTGGAGTCCGGCCTCCAAGTCGTCGCGCCGAACGAGCGACTGTCCTTCTACAACCTGGGATTCAGCGCCGACGAGCTGACGATCCATCAGCGCACGGCGGGTTTCGGCAGCCAGGACGACTATCTCCGTCGGACGGGTGCAACGGTCGTCTTCGCCTTCTACGGCTTCAACGAGTCCTTCCGTGACGTGGACGGAGAGGACGACTTCCGAACGAACCTCAGAAACTTCGTGGGACACATCGCTGCGATGGAGGGTGGCGACGGGGGACCCATGAGACTCGTTCTCTTCTCCCCCATCCCATATCAGGGCCCCCTCAACGACAAGCTTCCCGCGGGGACCGAGATGAACGCGCGGCTGGAGCGCTACACCCGCATCATTTCAGATGTAGCGCGGGAATCCGGAACGCCATTCGTGGACATTTTCCACCCCATGCAGGCCATCTACCGGTTGGCCTCGGGTCGGTTGACGATCAACGGCATTCATCTGAACGCATCCGGTCAGATCAACCTTGCGCGTGTCATCCTGAAGGAACTTCTCGGCGTCCAAGGCGTCTTCCACGATCACGAGAATCTCGTCGCCCGCGTCCGCAAGGCCGTGCTCGAGAAGAACCTCCTGTGGTTCAACCGATATCGGGCGACGGACGGGTACAACGTCTACGGCGGCAGGTCCAAACTGAGGTACACGGACGGCATCAGCAATTTCGAGGTTCTTCAGCGGGAGATGGAGATCCTCGACGCCCTCGTCGAATGTCACACGCGGCGCATTCACGCCCTCGCGGGCGGCGAAGAGAACCCTCCTCTCGACCTCGACGGCGTGCCGGAGCCCATCGTGGTGAAGACGAACCGGCCAGGCCCCTTGGACGGCGGAGCCTACCCGTTCCTCTCAGGCGAAGAAGCCCTCACGAAGATGAGGGCTGCGCCCGGGATGCAAGTGACATTATTCGCGGACGAGGCCATGTTTCCCGAGCTCGTCAATCCCGTTCAGATGTCCTTCGACACGAAGGGTCGGCTGTGGGTGGCGGTATGGCCCAGTTACCCCCACTGGAAACCGGGGGACGCCATGGACGACAAACTCCTCGTCCTCACCGACGACGACCAGGATGGGAAGGCGGACCGGTGCGACGTTTTCGCGGGCGGTCTCCACAACCCCACGGGCTTCGAGTTTTGGAATGGCGGAGTCTTCGTCGCCAATGCTCCGGACATCCTGTTTCTCAGGGACGAGGACGGGGACGGCAGGGCCGACCGGCGAGAGCGCATCCTACATGGCCTGAGTTCCGCGGACACCCATCACTCGGCGAACAGCTTCGTGCTCGGCCCGGGCGGGTCCTTGTACTTTCAAGAAGGGGTCTTTCATCAAACGCAGATCGAAACCATCTATGGGCCGGTGCGCAACCATGACGCCTGTGTGTGGCGTTTCGATCCTCGCACCTGGCGCGTTGAGCGTCATATCCCGTATGGCTTCGCCAATCCTCACGGACACGTCTTCGACCGCTGGGGCTCCGAATTCGTCACGGACGGAACGGGCAACGTCAACTACTTCGCCTGGCCGTTTTCCGGACGCACGATCTTCCCGGACAAGCATCGAGGATATTTTCCGTTCTTCCGGCAGCGAAGCCGTCCGGCCGCTGCAACGGAGATCCTCTCGAGCGAAGCCTTTCCCGAGGAGAACCAGGGGAACTACCTCATCGCCAACGTGATCGGTTTCCAGGGAATCTTCCAGTACCGTGTTCACGATGACGGCTCGGGCTTTTCCGCCGAGGAGGTAGAGCCCATCGTGAGCAGCACGGACCCGAACTTTCGCCCCGTGGATATCGAGATGGGGCCGGACGGGGCCATCTACTTCTTGGACTGGCAGAACCCGCTCATCGGCCACATGCAGCACCACCTGCGGGATCCGAGTCGCGACCACACCCACGGCCGGGTCTATCGGGTGAGTCACGCGGATGCGCGGATCGAAGGCAAGGCGGACTTGGCCTCCCTGACGACGCCCGTGCTCGTGACCTATCTGGGCGATCCCGACGACCGGGTCCGGTACCGCACGCGGATCGCCCTCAGCGAGCGGCCGACCGACGAGGTTCTCCGGGAGGCCGTCCAGTGGTACGAGGGGATCGCGCCGGATTCCCCCGCGCGACCTCACGCTCTCCTCGAACTCCTTTGGCTCCACCAGCAACACGCTGTCGCGGACATGAGCGTTCTCGAAGCCGCCCTGGGTTCGGATGAGCCCCGTGTGCGCGCCGCGGCCCTTCGCGTCCTGGCGGAGATGCGGCACCGTTGGACAGCGAACCCTCTTCCTCTTCTCGCCCGTGCAGCGGAGGACAGCCATCCTCGAGTGAGGTTGGCCGCCGCCGTGGCCTGCAGCTACTTCGACGACTTCTCCGCAGTGAAGACGTTGCTCGGGATTCGCCGCAGGCCTACGGACCGCTTCCTCGACTACGCGATCGCGGAGAGTCTCCGCACGCTGGAGGGTGTCTGGAAAAAAGCCCTCCAGAGCGACTCCGAGGGAGCACGATCGTTGACGCCTGAGGATAAGGCGTTCCTCATCGAGCGGCTGGCGACACGGGAGCTCAGAGATCTCCCCCGGGGTCCCGCCGTCTGGAGAGCTCTCCTCGTCCGCCATGATGCGGATGGAGAGGATAGGCTTGCCGCCGCCAGGGCGCTGGCCCGCGATGAGAGGATGGATGTCGCCTCCTATGTGGCAAGGACGATGCTCACGTTGGAATCGCGCGAAGACCCCCATCGCGAGCATGTTCTCTCCGCCCTCGCCCACCTCATCGGCGAGGTCGTCGACAAGGCCGCCGCGAGCAAGACGCTCTGGAGTCTCGCTGAGACCGCAGAGACGCCCGCCCTTGAACGGGTCGCCATTCGGACCGCGTTCGCCGCGGAGCCCGACCCGTCCCGCCTGAAAGCCTTCGCCGCGCGATCGGAAGGATGTCGTCGAGCGGCCCTGGATGCACTCGCCACTCTTCGGGGCGAGGCCGTGCCCGAGCCCCTTTTTCACTGGATCGCCGACTTGGCGCGCGAGAGGAGAGACGAATCGGCGGCCCCGCGACCTGGGCTCTCCTGCGCGTTCTATCGAGGCAGACCGAAAAACGCCCGCATCGAGACGTTCCGGGCTCTCGAACCGCTGCAGCGCACTCATGCGGACCAGCCCGACCTGGACTCCGTTGCGCTTCCCTTTCGCGACCGGTTCGGACTGCTCTTCAAGGGGGAGATCTCGATCCCCACCACCGGGGACTATGTCTTCTTCACGGACTCGGATGACGGCTCCCGCTTGTACATCGATGGCGTCGAGGTCGTGGACAATGATGGGGACCATGGGATGCGCGAGCAGAGCGGCGCCGTGAGGCTCGAGAAAGGGCGCCACGATTTCGCGTTGACCTACTTCGACGCCGGCGGGGACGATGGCCTCGTCGTCTCATGGAAAGGACCGGGGCTGCCCAAGGCTCCTATTCCGGCCGACCGCTTCAGCACATCGCCTCGCGACGCCCTCCGCGCCGCGGCCCTCCGCGCGTTGGGACGGGTGCCCGGCCACTTCGACGTCAAAGCGGCGTTGATGGAAGACTTACTGAGACAGGGCCGACTCGTCGACGAGGCCATCGCTCTCGCGCCCGAAGGCTCCGCCAGCACGGTGAATGAGGACTCCCTTCGGCGGATGGTGGCGGCCCTCACGGCGTACTTGGCACAACTTCCCAAGGCGCTCCGCACCCAGCCCCGTGCCCTGGCGGCCCTCGCAACCGGTCGCCGACTCGCGCGATCCCTCCCCGCGGCCGAATCCTCGGGCGCACTGCGGCGTCTGAAGGACCTGGGCGGAACGGTCATTCTGATGGCCACGCTTCCCCACGAGATGCGCTATGACCGCAGCGAGATCTGGGTTCGGTCAGGAGAACCCGTGTCGATCATGTTCCGAAACAACGACGTCATGCCTCACAACCTCGTGATCGGTGTTCCGGGGAGTTGGGAGAAGATCGGGCGTGCGGGAGAGGACCTGAAGGACACCGGCAACGGCCTTCAGAACTACGTACCCCGAATGGACGAGGTCCTGTGGCACACGGATCTCCTCTTGCCAGGGAAATCCACCCGCCTCGATTTCATCGCTCCGAAGAGAAAAGCCGATCACCCCTATCTCTGCACCTTTCCCGGACATTGGCGCGTCATGAACGGCGTGATGCACGTGGTCGACACGCTTCCCGTGGGGGCGAATGCCGCCAGATCCAACGGCGCCGAGGCCGACTCACCGCAACGCGCCTTCGTGAAGATGTGGAAGCTTTCCGATTTCGGGACGGCGTTCAGAAAAGGATGGCTTGAGGGACGAGATGCGAAGCGCGGGCGGCGCATGTTCACCGAAGCGGGTTGCGTTCGCTGCCACAAGTTTGGCGACTTGGGCCCGGGCAACCCGGTGGACATCTCGCGCGTCGCCACGAAGTACCAGGGGATCGAGCTGCTTCGGCAGGTCATCGAGCCCTCGGCCCACCTTCTGGAGGGCTTCGAGAATCACTTCTTCACGACGAAAGACGGCGAGAGCGTCATGGGGCGCATCGTCTACGAGGACGACGAGAAGATCGTGGTCAACCCCAACCTGCAGGAGTCAGAGAAACTCAGAACGCTGGCAAAGGCATCGATCGCTTCGCGCAAGCGGCTCGTTCTCTCCCCCATGCCAACGGGACTCCTCGTCACCCTCTCTCACGACGAGATCCTCGATCTGATCGCCTTTCTCCAAAACCAGCAATGAGAAAACGGCGCCCCGAGGCGATCTCTCTCCCCGGGACGCCAATGGCGCGAGTTCAAAAAACGTTGAGACTCCAATTCATCGTCGAGAGGAAGAACCCCCCATACCCGATGATGAGCTGGTTCGCGACGGGTCGGAGCATGTTCTCGAAATCGATGAAGTTCTGATAGACGATGCCCGGCGTAGCCATGTGGAAACTGAATCCGGGAACGTTGCCATAGGTCGACACGCCGTGGACGAGGTGAATCGGAATGTTGTTGGCGCAGGTATCGGTCGCCGCGGCAACGCCGACGTAGACGGCGACCGCGCGATTGTCGGGGAAGGTGCCGGGCTGTGCTTGGTAGGTCCCCAGAGGGAATGCGTAGAGGCCGGAGGGAATCGTGCCCGGCCAAGCCAAGTTCACGAAGTTTCCTCCAAGACCCGTGGCACATCCATAGAAGAAACTCAGATCCAGCTGCTCCCATCGAGGATTTGCGGACGCAAAGGAGGCACAGGGGCAATCCGGTTGTCGGAATGCCAATTGACCACCGAGGATAGAGACCTCGTTGAACACGTCCCAGATAAGCAGATTCAGATTCGCAAAGACCGACCGAGTGTCCTCACCGGCGACGTTTCCGGTGGGAGTCGGCTGGGTCGCCGCGAAGTCGAAGGGGGCCGGCCCAACGATGCTGTACACGCGGTCTGGATGGTTGAACGTCGTGGTCGGATAGGCGCTGAAGGGTCCGTGTGCGAGATCCCCGCAGAAGTGGGTCAGGTTGATGGCCACGTTCCAGTCCGTGGGGACCGTACAGTCTCTCGCGTAGTCGACACTACCGACCATGTGCACCGGGAAACCGGCCGCTCCGCAAGGGGGAACGGGACACGGACTCGGCCCCGTACTCAGGTAGATGAGATCCGTGTTGACGAGAAAGCGCCAGATCTGGTTGCTGCTCACACCGGTGGGATCGGGTTCGACCCACGTCCGCGCATACTTCCCAATCAGGTAGGTGAACGCCGTCGTCACGGATCCCCCGAGCGTGGTCGGAATCGCATAGACGTCATCGAAGATCTGAATGGGTGCGCCGAGATTCACCGTCACCGGATAGAGGGCATCGATGGAGCAATCCAGGAAACATGCGCCGTCCGAAGGGACCGTGAAGGCGGGAAACGGTGGCAGATTCGTGTTGGTGACCGGGGCGCAGCAAACCGCCGGATCGAAGAACCCATCGTCGCCGTAACACGTGAACTGGCCCAGGGCTGCACTCTCCAGGAGAACGAGGAGCATCAACGATTTGACGAAAGACTTCATGGCTTGGACTCCCGCAGATTGACGAACGCGTCTCCCCCATCCGGGTAGACCGCGTCATCGTTGCGCGGGGGCTGCCAGGTTTTTTCCTGCCGCGAGGCGTCGGAATCTCACGGCGAGACGGGTCCGGCGAACATCCAACTCCAAAGGCAAGTTGGTTTCGGATTCCGGCTCGCAGATCCCGCCCAGCAGCTCGTCATCGAGAACCCTTCTGGACAGACGCATCAACCCAGCGCCATCGAGCGTCTGTTCCGCCAGGCGGAGACAGGACTCGAGGTCCGTGAGCGCCTGAGCCCAATCACGGGACTGGATGCTCTTCGAGGCGGATCTCATCGCCAAGACCCAGGAGGGAGCCTGAACCTTCATTCTCAGGGCGAGCTTCGTCTTCGCGATGAAGTCCGCCGTGGGATGGGGCCATGAAGATCTCAGCGCCCCCAGCCGATGGGCGACCTCGAAGTCCTCGAGGGCTTCTTGGAGCCGGAACTGTTCGTGGTGAATCAAACCCAAGTTCAGATAGGACTCGGCAGAGCGCGGGTCCCGGGCGATCACCGCTCGCGCATCACGCTCGGCACTCGTAAGGGCTCCCCACATTCGAAGAGCACCGGAGCGATTCACGAGAGCAGCCGTGTTGCCCGGCTTCAACTCGAGAGCCCGATCCGCCGCAGCGATCGCCTCGCGCAATCTGCCCAATGCGACGACGACCGTGGAGAATTCCAACCAGGAACGATAGTTCCCGGGTTGGACGTCCGTCCAACGCTTGAATGTGGACGCCGCGGGAGCGAGTTTTCCGACCTTCCTTTGGAGTCCCCCAAGGCGCTCGAGAATCCTCGGATGCCGAGGCGCTATCTTTGCCGCCTTCTCATAGATGTCGAGGGCTTCCTTCCATCGGCCTTCGGCCCTGAGTCGCTCGCCCCGAATCCGCAGCCACTCCAACCCTCCAGCGCCGCGGGCCTCCGCCTCCTTCTCGGCCCGTCGCGCCTCGTCTCGGTGACCCAAGACGGTGAGGACGTTCGTCAGGCTCATCCACGGCGCCGCGGCATCCGGCGAGCCGGAGACGATCTCTCGCAGCCGCCGCACGGCTTCGTCCGGCCGTCCGGCGTAGAAGTGGGCCATTGCGATTCCGTGATCCGTCTCGAGATCGTCGGCTCCCAATTCTCGAGCTCTCTCGAACATGCGAAGGGCTTCCTCGGGCACCTTGCGGAGAACAGTGAAACCTGCGGCCTTCCAGGCTTGAGGTTCTTCGGGAAACCTCTGAGTGAGCCCCCGCGCCGCGGCGAGCGCTCTCTCTGCGCTCCCTCGCGCGCCGACTGCGCTTGCAAGAGCGAAGTGGAAGAGGGGACGGGGCACGACCGAGCGAATGATGGCATCGGCAAACCGCTCCTCGGCCAGCTTCCAGGCCGCGGGGTCCCCGTGACGGGCCGATTCCAGGGCCTTTTGCCCCTCGAGAAACGCTCGAAACGCCGGGTCCATCGACTCATCCTTGGCCGGGTGGGCCCCCGGTCCGATCCACGAGATCATCCTGAGACCGGCCCGTGCTTCATCGGCCGCATCGCCGTCGCCGAGTAGCTTCTGGAACAGGCGGCGGGCATCTGAGGACTCATCTCGCAGAACGGCCATCCACGCCCGATCAAGCGCACGCCGCACCTCAGTCCTCCGCACCTCTCGGCGTCCCGCCTGCAAATCGTCCCAGCTCGCCCAGAGGAATCCGCCTAAGGCGGCAAGGGCAAGGACTGAAACGACGGCGACCGCAACGAGGGCCGCAACTCCGGGGCGGCGGCGACCGGCCCGAAAAAGTCGCGACAACGGCCCCGCCCGGCGAGCGCGAACGGGCCGTCCCTCGAGGAGGGCATCGAGATCGTCCGCCAACAGTGCGGCCGAGGCATAACGCCTCGAGACCTCCTTGGTGAGAGCTCTCTCCACGACGGCTTCGACATCTCTCGGATATCGACGGCTCTCCTTGGCAAGTGGCGGGGGATCGTGCAGCCGGATCGACTCCATCAGCGCAAGTTGGGTGGCCTCCTCGAACGGCCTTCGACCGGACAAAGCCTCGTAGAGCATCACCCCGACCCCCCAGACGTCGGAACGACCGTCGACGGCACTCCCACCCTCGACCTGCTCCGGGGCCATGTACGCCGGAGTCCCCACGGGCGCCGACGTCCGCGTGAGAGCCTCCCCGGTTCCCTCCAGATCGCGGGCGATGCCGAAGTCGACGAGTACAGGCTCCCCACTTCTCCGAACAATCACGTTCTGGGGCTTCACGTCGCGATGGACAATCCCCGCGGCGTGAGCAGCGTCCAGCGCCCCGGCCAACGCGCGGAAGAACTTGAGCCACTCGGGGAGTTCATCCAGACGACAGGCCAACGCGTGCAGTCCGTCGTCGTCGGACAACTTGGTGTCGCGTCGACTCCGAAACACTTGGTCGAGAGGCCAACCGTCAACCATCTCCATGGCTATGAACGCGTAGCGCCCCCCGCGGACCTCGAATTCACCGGCTTCATAGATCGCCGCGATGTTGGGGTGACGCAACTTCGCCAAGCATCTCGCCTCACGTCGAAATCGCCTCTGGCGGAGCGGCGGTGCACCGGTGATGGGAATCGTCTTGAGGGCCACTTCCCGGAGCGGCTCCAACTGTTGGGCCGAATAGACGGTTCCCATGCCGCCCTCACCCAACAGATCGAGGATACGGTAGCCCGCGACGATCTCGGGCGGTCTGAGCGCAGGCTGAAGAATCCGCGCCGCGGGCCAAGGGCGCTCGAGAAAGGACGAACCGGCCTCGGCCTCCAGCAGAGCGGCCAAGAGGTGGCCTCGGAGTTCCGAATCGTCACCGCACGACTCCATGACGAACTGCTCGCGATCGGCGCCCTCCAATTCGAGAGCACGCTCGAAGAGGTGACACAGCCGACGATATCGCGCCGGGTCCCGATTCATGGTTGCCCCATCGCGCGTCGCAGGAATGCCTTCGCAAGCGCCCACTCCCGGTGAACGGTGCGCTCGCCGATCTCCAGGACATCCGCGGTCTCCGCGCACGAGAGACCGGCGAAGAATCGCAGCTCCACGATGCGTCCCTGCCTGGGAGCCAGCTCCTCGAGATCGCGCAGCGCTTCCTCCAGGGCGAGCAGATCGATCGGGTCGGTGGGCGTCTCGCCGGAGACCTCGGCCACGATCAGGGTCAAGCCCTGCCGCTTCGCCCGCCCGCCCCCGCGCTTCAAGCGGCGCGCGGCCCGTTCATGGTCCACGAGAATGCGTCGCATCGCCTGCGCTGCGAGAGCGAGAAAATGCTCCCGATCGCGAATGCCACCGATCCGTTGCAACCGGAACCAGGTGTCGTCGATGAGGGCCGTCGTCTGGAGCGTATGACCCGGTCTCTCCCGCCTCAGGTATCCTTCCGCCAAGCGGCGAAGTTCGTGTTCGATTTCGGACATTGCGTCGTTCGGGAATGGATCGGACGATGCCATGCCCCTCAGAATTCCACACTCACGCCCGTAAAGTCAAGCGTATTCCTCGTTGGGACGATTCGTCACGTCACCAGGATAAGGGAACTCTCGCGGAGACACCGCGACACGAAGAATCAAGGGCCACGAGATGTCCCGCGACGCCAAACGTCCACGCCCCCATCCCTCGTGTCGCCTGTCCAGGTGAGGGGGAGTCTCCGTCATGACCTGGGGGCGGAAAGCTCCCGGAGTTGACGGTCGTGGAACCGCGCAAGGAGGAGAAGGGACGAGATGGCGCCCACGAGGGCCAGCGCCATGTCGGACTGGGTGTCCCAGACATAGCCCTGGGTTCCCAGGAACGCCTCGGCGTCGGTTCCGCTGAGGACGGCCACCAACCACTCGACAAGTTCGTAGAGAGCGCTGATCGCCAAGCAGAGAGCGACGATGAGCACATTGCGCCATGCCCGCACTGGAACCACATCGAAACGAATAAAGACTTCCCGAGCGATGAGCGCGGGCACGAAACCCTGAGCGAAGTGGCCCAGCTTGTCGAAGTTGTTGCGACTCCACCCCATCCATGCCGAGAGGCGATCGAAAAGCGGCACCTCAGCGTAGGTGTAATGTCCGCCCACCATGAGAATGATCGCGTGCAATAGGACCAGCGTGTAAGCCAAAGTGGTGAGGGGAAAGCGTCGATAGGTCAGGGCGAGGATGGGGGCGGCAAGCAGGGCCGGCGCCACTTCCAACCACCACGTGAAACGATCTCGGGGAGCACTCCCCGACCAGACCAAAACGCAGAGGAACACGAGAGCGAAGATCGCAAGAAGCCGCGCTCTCACGTCTTGACGGCCCGGGTCGCCAGGAAAGTCGCGGCAAAGTCGTCTATGGGGTGCTTCGCACCCCGATCCTCGAAGAAGCCCGTGATCTGGAACCCGACCTCCAGCTGCCCCGCGATCTGATCCTCGAGGGTGTGTCCAAATTCCAAAGGCTCTCCTCGCTCGAGTCGCTCCGCTCGTTCCTCATCGGTCCGAGCGAGCAGATCGGAGTAGGGCAACGGATGTCGAATCACCAGGTTCTGACCGGGAGCGATGTCCTCGTCGATGAGGAACAAGAGCGGGTTGGCGAACCCCGCAAGAAGAGTTCCGCCTCTCCGCAGGACCCGATGACACTCCGCCCACACAAGCCGACAATCCTCGACGAAGAGATTCGCGACGGGGTGGAACACGAGGTCGAAACTCTCGTCGGCGATATCGGAGAGGTCATCCATCGGACACGCAATGAGTTCGATGTCCAACCCGTCACGCGCGGCTACGAACGCATCTTGGGCGAGCTGAGCGGGGGTCACGTCAACGACCGTGACCTGCGCACCCGCCGCAGCAAGAATCGGTCCCTGCTGACCGCCACCGCTTGCCAAAGCGAGCACCCGCTTGCCCTCGAGTTCGCCGAACCACTCCCTGGGAACGGGACGAAGCGGAGTCAAGAGGACGGACCACTGCCCTCGCCGGGCCGCGGCGACCTCTTCAGCCGACACGGGAAGCGTCCACACGTCTTTCTCCCGGACACGCTGTGTCCAGGCCCTTCGATTGTGCTCCTCGACGGAAAGCGGACCATCCCCTCGATTCATGGATTCTTGGTCGTCAAGTGGGCTTCGAGGAAAGCCAGGGTCTTCCTCCAGGCGTCGCGGGCGGGCTTCTCACGAAACCGCACCTGAGAGGGATTGGCAAAGGCGTGGTCCGCCTCGTAGGAAGCGACCACGAGTTTCTTGCCCGCTGTTTTCATCGCTTTCTCGAACTTCCCCACCATCTCGGGGTTGATCCACCCGTCACGCTTCGCGAAGACTCCCAAGACGGGGGCGCGGAGAGTGGAGAGATCCTTGGGATCGGTGACCAGTTGCCCGTAGTAGACGACGCATGCCGCGACGTCCTTGCCATGTCGAATGGCCGTCTGAAGCGACCAGCCTCCGCCGAAACACCAACCAATCGTTCCCAGCTTCGATTTCGGGTTTTCGTGGCGTGCCAAATTCACCGTGGCCGCGAGCTTCTCGAGAATGATGTCTTGGTGTTCCATCGCGGCGCCCATGAGCTTCCGAGCTTCCTCGGGTTTTTCGGCGTACTTCCCGCCGTAGAGGTCCACCGCGAAGGACCGATAACCCAAACGCGCAAACTGGTCGGCGAGCCCCTTGATGTGAGGGTTGAGCCCCCACCATTCGTGAACGAGGAGGATCTGCTTTTTGGAAGCGGGATCGCCGGAGGCATAGACCTTGAAGGTCTGACCCGCCACCGTCTTCGCCTCGAGCATCTTGCCCGAAAACTTCGTGGGGATCTTCGTATTGAACCGGTGATCCTTCGTGTCCGGGAGAGTCTTCGGCACCTGGGCGCCGATTGCCGCGGCCAGGACGAAAAGGACGAGGGTGATGCGACGAGGCGTACTGGATTTCATCTACGGGCTCCTTCGTTCCGGATGGGAGCCAGAATAACCGACCAGCGACGCCCGTGCATCACCCCATCGATACCGTGCCCCTCAGGGCGTGTAATCGAAGCTCTCACCCCAGAACAGAACAACGCGAGCCGGGTCGATGGCCCACGGAGTCTGATCGAGGGGCAGGAAGACCCCATAGGGGTGTGCGAATTCCAAGTCGTGGGTGTGGAATCGCAGGTTCGGAGAGAACGTTTGAAGGACATTGGCTGCGGTTCCCGACACGCCGAGGTTCAGGAAGATCTCGGGATTCCATCCCTGTGAGACCATCTGCGAGAGCCAGGAAAACACAGTCGGATCGTTGTCGTCTCCCAGATGAAGAATCCCGACGCCTCCGGCGTCGATGAGGAAACCGTTGTTCTGCACCCAAGGAGCCGTCCAATCGACGGTTGCCGTGGGTCCACTGCCCATGAGCCCCGAGAACTGGTGGCCTTCGTGAGGCGTGAAAGAGATGTCGCCCACGGAGTACGTCATTCCCTCGGCGGGAGCGATTAGGGACGCGGCGTTCGGCGTTCCAGCGAGCAGGGCGGACGTTTGCATCTCATGGGTCACAAACACGGGTTTGCCCATCATCAGCATGGCGTCGGCCAGGTCTCCGGCGTAGTGGTCCAGGTGCTTGTGCGTGATGATGTAGCCATCGATCAGATTGGCGAGCGCCGTCATCTGGGCGTTCGTGAAGCCGTTGTTCCCCGTGACGAAGAAGAACCCGACGGAAAAGTCGATGGCCAACTTCGTCGTGTGGGTCACGATGATCCAACCGGACGAATAAGTCTTGTAGAGACGAATCGACCCCACGGGAGGAGGAGGATCGGTCTGAAGCTTCTGAATCACGACGTTGAGTCGGATCTCATGGAGAGAAGCGATGAACTCCGCCGTGATGGGATTGGCGAAAGGATGCAGCGTCGGGTCCGCCGGAACGTCCACGGCGTCGTCGATGGCGTCGAAGACTGCTTTTCGAATATTCCAATCCCCACCGGTCGAGGTGGGGCCGAACAGGTCGACCGCCACACTGAACCAGTTCGCCACGTCGACCGCCGTCGGTGCTGACTGGGCGCTGGCCTGGATGCTCGTCAATAAGACGATGATGCAAGAGCCCGTAAGCCATGATTTCCGCATGCAGTTTCCCCCCGGTTCCGCGGCGCGGTTTATGAAAGGCGCAAAGGTTGATGGCGCGTTCAAGCGATGACGGTGGCGGAGAAGCGGATGCTTCTCAAGGTGGGCAAATCCCCCCGACGATCCGTCCCTCGGACGTGTGCTCCGATAGAGCAGTGCAACAAAAAACAAGAACCTCATCGACCATCGGCACGAGTCGAGTTGGGGAGACTAGAGCAACGCGGATCGCTTGTCAAGAGAGTCGAATCTCCATCCCGCGAAGAACGAAGACGTGGCTCAACGCAGCTCGCCTAAGCCGCGCATCGACAGACCCATACGGCGAGATCGCCACGAGAGAAAAACTCAACATCCGCCTCCCGCCACAGCTGTCGCCCCTCCCCTCGACCCCGGCCCGCGGGGGGATTTCCCCGCGGGCCCGAATCTCATCGCTCAAGCTCGTTCCCAGCGAAACGACTCAAAAGCAGCATCGAGAGGCGTGTGCACCATGTGATTCGAGTAATTCGATATGGTCTTGTGGGCGATGCCGATGACGACTTCGAAGACATTCTGACGCGTGTAGCCGGCATCGAGGAAGTCTTGAATGTCACGCTCCGAGGCGTTGCCGCGCTCCTCGACGAGCTGGAGCGTGAACTGTCTCAGCGCCTCCAGCCGGGAATCGCTCAGCCTCTCCCCACGGCGGAGTTCCTGGATCGTGGTCTCTGAAACCTTCTCCGCGGTCGCCACGCCCGTGTGGGCAGCCATGCAGTAGTCGCATTCGTGTCGATGACTGACGGCGAGCCAGACAACCGCCCGCTCGGCCGGTGTGAGACTCGACCTGCCAAAGAGGTCCCCCAACACGAGGTAGGCTTCCGCAGCCACGGGCGCTTCGACCATGACGCCGAGGAGGTTCGGGATCATCCCGTATTTCTTCCGCGCCGTCTCCAGAACTTTGTCTCCGCCCTTCGGCGCGCTCTCAGGGGTGTGGACTCGGAATCCATTCATGTTTCTCTCCTTTTGCTTCCGTATGGATTGGATTCAAACCTGGGTGAGACCGCCGTCGGCCGTGAACTCGCTTCCGACGACGTAGGACGACGCGTCGGATGCGAGAAACAGGGCTACCGACGCCATCTCTTCCGGCCGGCCGACACGGCCGACCGGCGCTCGCTCGACGATCTGCTCCGTAAAGCCCTCGAGCATCTCCTTGGGCAGTCCTGTCTTTCCGAGCAAGGGGGTCTCGATGAGTCCTGGGCTCAGAACGTTGACGCGAATGCGCCGGTCAGCGAGAGCCGCCGACAGGGATCTGGCCAGAGACCGCACGGCCGCCTTGCTCGCGGAGTAGACCGAAGCCATGGGGAGCCCCATCGTGTTCACAACGGACGAGGTCAGGATCACCGAGGCTCCCTCATTCAAGTACGGGAGCGCTCTTTGGACGCTGAAGAACGCTCCCTTGAGGTTGACGCCGATGACCTCGTCGAAATGCTCCTCGGTGACATCTTCGACGGCGACGAAAGGGGCGATCCCCGCGTTGACGAAGAGCACGTCGATCCCGCCATGGGTCGTGCCCGCGGCATGCATGAGACGATCGACATCCTCGATGCGAGAGACGTCGGCCTGAATGGCGGTGGCCTCTCCCCCCAGCTCCGACGCCGCCCTGTCGAGAGCGTCGCGGTTCCTTCCGGCCACGACAACGTGCGCTCCCTCGGCCTGGAAGAGCCGTGCGGTGGCGAGCCCGATTCCCGACGTGCCCCCCGTGATCACTGCAATCTTGTCCTTCAGACGATCCATGGTTCTTTCTCCTTGGTGGTTGTTGTTGACCAACTGGTCAACAACCTGACAAAAAAAACGACGGTCAGTTTCCTTCGAGGGCGCTCGAAGCCAGGGCGATCACGCGTTGACCTTCCGCGCGAGACATCCCCCCCTTCGAAGCCGTGAGAAGACCCGCCAGGACAACGAAGACAAACTCCGCCGCGGCCCTGGGATCGATGTCCAACCGGAACTCTCCTCGTTCCTGCCCCTCCGCGATCACGCGTCCGAGCAGGGCCTTCAGATCACGAATATGTCGGCGAAATCGCTGAGCGACCTCTTCATCATGGACCCCCAGCTCCACGGCGCTATTGATTCCGAAACATCCCCGGCGCACACCCCGGGAGCAAAGATCGAGCACGCCATGCTGGAGCCAATTCTCGAGCCCCGCCTTCGGAGACGGCGCTTCCTTGAAGATGCCTTCGATACGGTCAAGCGAAGCCGAAAGGTAGCGATCCAGGGCAGCCATGAAGAGGTTGTGCTTACTCCCGAAAGCCTTGTAGAGACTCCCCTTCTGGATGCCCATGGCGCCCAAAAGATCATTGCACGTAGCGTCGTAGCCGTGTTCCCAGAACACTTCGATCGCGGCATCCAGAGCCTCGTCAATGTCGAATTCTCTCGGGCGCCCCATGGTGCGTATGGCCCTTTCGCTTGGCTGACCGGGTCCAGTCTACACATTAGGAACCGTTCGGTCAACAACATAGAGCGCCAACGCCGTGATCGCGCCATTCGGGGCCCCAGGGTTTCCAGAATGGGAACTGGGCGTATCCTCTCGTCGGAGGATCCTGGACATGTACTCTTCACGCCGAACGAGTTCCCTTTTGCACGATGTGCACCAAGCGCCCCTCATCGTCTCGGTAGTGCTCACGCTGCTGATTCCCGCGGCGGCGCAGAAGGTCGCGACGACGGACCCCGAACTTCAGACCGTGGCGGAATCGAGCGACTGGAAAGCGACCGGCCGCCACGCGGACGTCATGAGCTTCGTCAAGCGTTTGGCCGCGTCCTCGCCCTTGGCCACCTTGACGTCGATGGGCCGAAGCGGAGAAGGCCGCGACATCCCCCTCCTCGTTCTCTCGAATCCGCCGGTCAAGACACCCGAGGAGGCGCGAGCCTCGGGAAAACTCGTCGTATACGCCCAAGGCGGGATCCACTCCGGGGAATGCTGCGGGAAGGAAGCTTTGCAGATGCTCGCCCGGGATCTCCTCGCTGGACCACGGGTCAAGATCCTTGACCACCTGATCCTCCTCATCGCTCCCATCTACAACCCCGACGGCAATGAGCAGATGGCCAAGGGCAACCGGCCCGGCCAGAACGGACCGGCCAAAGGCATGGGCATTCGGGAAAACGGCGCGGGTCTCGACCTCAACCGCGACAACATCAAACTGGAATCCCCGGAGGCCCGCGCCCTCGCTCGCGTGCTGAATACCTGGGACCCCTACATCGCCATCGACACCCACACGACCAATGGTTCCTATCACCGCAACACGCTCACCTTTGACGGCGCCGTCAACCCGGCAGGAGACGAGAGGATCATCGAGTTCACGAGGGACGAGTTCCTCCCTCTCATTTCCGCAAGAGTCCTCGAGGCAACGGGCTACAAGACCACGTTCTATGGCAACCCGAATCCCAAGAAGACCCGCTGGTACACCTACGACGGGCTGCCTCGATTCGGCACCCGCGAGCGCGGCATCAGGGGCATCGTCACGGTGCTCACGGAGGCCTACAAATACGCGCCCTACAAGGACCGCATCCTGTGCACGAAAGCCTTCGTCGAGGAGATCCTCCGGTATGCAGATGAACATCGGGATCGGATTCGCTCCCTCGTCGAGGGCGTAAGACGAGACGCCGTATCCCGGGGACGATGCCCACAGGCCTGGGATCAAGTCGCCTTGAGGACGGAGATCTCGCCCCTTCCAACCCCGATTCGGATCGAGGGATGGGTGGAGAAGCGGCCGAAGGGCTCCCGTGCTCGCCCCCGACCGACGAAGGAGAAGAAGACCTACGAGATGGAGCACTGGGGAGCCTATCGGCCGACCCTGTCGACACCGCGCCCCTTCGCCTACGCCTATCCCGCCTCATGGACAACGATCACGGAGAAACTCAGACAGCACGGCATTGCCGTGGAATGCGCTGAGGCGCGCTTCGAGGTCCCCGTTCAGGTCCAGCGCATCCTCAGCGTGAATCGCAAGCGCCGCGCCTTCCAAGGTCACAAGTTGGTGAGCGTTGAAACGCAACAACGCCGCGAGGTGCAGGCGTTTGGACGAGACACGATGGTCGTGCGCACGGCACAACCACTGGGGAACCTGATCGTCTACCTTCTCGAACCCCGCTCGGAAGACGGACTCGTCACCTGGGGCTTTTTCGACGACGCCCTCACACCCGGACGCGATTTTCCCGTCGTAAGAATCCCTCAAGCCTTCCGCTACGGCATGGTGCGGGACAGGCACGGCTGGACGTCCCTGTTCAACGGAAAGGATCTCACGGGATGGACGCCGAAAATCCGCGGACTGCGCCTGGGCGAGGACCCGTGGAACACGTTCCGCGTCCGCGACGGCGTGATTCAAGTGGGATACGAGGACTACGAGCGGTTCGACGGCAGATTCGGGCACCTCTTCTTGGATCTCCCGTTGTCCAGCTACATCCTCGAACTGGAATATCGATTCACGGGAGATCAGGCGCCCGGCGGGCCTGGCTGGGCCTTGCGCAACAGCGGAATCATGATCCACGGCCAGAGTCCCGACTCGATGTCCTTGGACCAGGATTTCCCCGTCTCGATCGAGGTGCAACTCCTCGGCGGGGACGGCCGCCACCCTCGCCCCACCGGTAACGTCTGCACACCGGGGACTCACATCGAAAGGAACGGCAAGGTGATCCGCCGCCACTGCATCGACTCCAAGTCCAAGACCTATGCGGGCGAGCAGTGGGTCCGCGTCCGCGTCGAGGTCCACGGTGGGCGACACATCCGGCACTTCATCAACGATTCGCTGGTTCTTGAGTACTCGCGGCCGCAACTCGACGCGAAAGATGCAAACGCCCGCCCCCTCCTCGAGCATCGGCGCAATCATCGCATGCTGAGTGCAGGCTCCATCTCCTTGCAGTCGGAAAGCCACCCCTGCGAATTCAGAAACATCAAAGTTCGCTTGCTCTAGCCCGAACTCGAGAGATTTTCCACGCAACGACGGCATTCCTGGAATCTTCCGCCCCTCCCCCGCGTTTCACTTTCGATGGACCGACGGCAAGAAGAAGCAAACACCCCCTCCTCCCACCAGCTCCGGTGCATGGAAGTCTGGGGCGGCAACCAGTCCGTGGATGTGGGATTCGAGGTGACGGGGATCGAAGGCTGGATCCACTCGTTGCCTTATCACGGCGCCCCTCGCGGTGGAGACGTCCACTTCGTTTCGATGTGCGGGGGGGGACGCATCTCCCGATTCTGCGTGGCCGATGTCTCGGGCCACGGCGAGGACGTCGCGGACCTCGCTCGACACCTTCGGCGGCTCATGCGCCGTCACGTCAACAAGGTTGACCAGACGCAATTTGCGCGCACGCTGAATCGGAGTTTTCTCAAGAAGGCCGACCGGGGGCGTTTCGCCACGGCCCTTCTGGCGACATATTTCGCACCCCTGCATTCGTTCGCCGTCTGCAACATCGGACACCCGAGGCCCTACCTGTATCGAAGTCGGACGGCGCGCTGGCAAGCGCTGGCAGCCGAGGGTTCCAATCCCGAGCATTCACTCGGCAATATCCCATTCGGTGTCATCCAGCAGACGGAGTACCAGCAGTTTCAGGTGGAACTCGAGCCCGAGGACATCGTCGTGATCACCTCGGACGGCGTCGCCGAGACGCGAAACGCAGCAGGTGAGTTCTTCGGCGAGCAACGGCTGCTGGAATGCCTTCGGTCCACAACCGATCCAAGCCCTCAGGGGATCGCCGCCGAGATCAGAGCCTCCATCGATCGCTTCGCCGGATCACGCCCGCCTCACGACGACCGAACTCTGATGATTCTCCGGCACAACGCTTCCGAGCCACCGCCCCTGACTCTGGGGCACCGCCTCAAGATGGTGGCGAAAATGATGGGATTGACACCCTCGGACGCATGACTTCCTCGTCGGTCCCTCCGAACGAGTGAAATAGACCCCCATAGACGGACGTAACTTGACCCTGTGGCCTCGCCACACCGTGGTTCATCGCTTGGAGGAGATTCCCGTGCCCACCAGATTCCTTCTCATCTGCTTTCTCGTGATCGCAGGCCGCACGCTCGCCCAAGCACCGCTTGGGGTCACGACACCAGAGCAGGCCTTCGGGCAGCCCCTCTGCAGCGATTATTTCCTGGTGAACTACCAGCAAATGACGGACTACTGGCACACCCTCGAGAAGGAGTCCTCCCGCTTCAGCTTGGAGTCGATCGGTAAGACCGAGGAAGGTCGCGACATGCTCATGGCGGTCGTCACGTCGCCGGAGAATATGAAGCGCGTGGACCACTTCCGCGAGATTTCGCGCCGTCTTGCTCTTGCCGAAGGCGTCGACGAGGCCCTCGCGCGACGGCTCGCCGCGGAGGGGAAGTGCGTCGTCTGGATCGATGGCGGCCTTCATGCCACGGAGGTCTTGGTGGCCCAACAGCTCATCGAAACCAGTTACCAATTGGTCAGTCGGAATGATCCGGAGACTCTGCGGATGCTGGATGATCTCGTCATCCTCCTCTGCTGTCCCAATCCCGACGGCCTCGATCTGGTCGCGGATTGGTACATGCGAAGGAAGGAACCCGAGAAGCGCTCGCTGAGGGGACTCCCTCGTCTCTACCAGAAGTACATCGGCCACGACAACAATCGGGACTTCTACATGGTCTCGCAGAAGGAGACGCAGGCCATCTGCGGCGTCTTCTACAAGCGATGGTTTCCCCAGATCGTCTACAACCACCACCAGACGGGACCGTCCGGGACAGTGCTCTTCGCCCCGCCATTCAGGGATCCCTTCAACTACAACTTCGACCCGTTGGTCCCCTTGGGGATCGAACTCGTAGGCACGGCCATGCACAGTCGATTCGTCCAGGAAGGGAAGGGCGGCTCAACGATGCGCAAGGGCGCGAGCTATTCCACATGGTGGAACGGCGGGCTACGGACCAATGTCTACTTTCACAACATGATCGGCCTGCTCACGGAGACGATCGGCAGCCCGAATCCGATGAAGATCCCCCTACGCCTGGACAGGCAGCTCCCCAGCAGCAACCTCCCCATGCCCATTCCACCTCAGCAGTGGCACTTCCGCCAATCCCTCGATTACGCCTTGACGGCCAACTGGGCTGTTTTCGACGTCGCTTCCCGGTATCGCGAGACCTTTCTCTTCAACGCCTGGCGCATGGGCATGAACTCCATCCAGCGAGGTAGCCGGGACCACTGGACCACCCAGCCCAACATGATCAGAAGAGCGCGCAAGGACTTGGCCGATCGAAGGAACGCCGCGCGATCGATGGGAAAGAACTCCGCGAAAGGGACAAACGCACCGGCTCCGGAAGAACTCACATGGCAGGGGGTGTTTCGCGACCCGGCGATGAGAGATCCGCGCGGGTACGTCATCCCCTCGAACCAGCGTGACTTCCCCACGGCCACCAAGTTCGTGAACGCCCTCATCCGCAACGGCATTCGCGTGCACCGGGCCACCAAAGCATTTGCCATCCGAGGGAAGGAATATCCCGAAGACTCCTACGTCGTGTACACGGCCCAAGCATTTCGCCCCCACATCCTCGACATGTTCGAACCGCAGGTGCATCCCGACGACATCCCCTACCCCGGCGGACCACCCACGCCCCCCTACGATGCCGCGGGTTGGACGCTGGCCTACCAGATGGGCGTCACCTTCGACCGCGTCCTCGAGCCGTTCGACGGCCCGTTCCAAACCATCGAAGGTCTCGCCAAGCCGCCCGCCGGCGAGTTCAAGAACGGGTTTCGAGCGGCAGGTTACCTGTTCTCCGACGCAACCAACGACAGCCACGCGGCGGCCAATCAACTCCTCGCGGACCGTGCCCGTGTCTTCCGATTGACAGCGCCGCTCAGCTTCGGAGAAATGTCTTTTCCTCCGGGCACGTTCTACGTCGAAGCCGGCGACGTGGGGACACCGATTCTCCAGGATCTCGCCAAGACGTTGGGAATCGACGTCCTCGGTGTCCACCAGAAGCCAACCATCGGCATGCGTCCGCTGAAGCGAATCCGCGTGGGACTTTGGGATCGCTACGGAGGCTCCATGGCGTCCGGGTGGATCCGTTGGCTGCTCGAGCAATTCGGGTTCGAGTTCCAGCTCGTGTTCGCACCCGAGTTGGACGCAGGCGGTCTCGCGGAGAGGTTCGACGTCCTCATCTTTCCGAGTGGCGCCGTTCCCGATTCGGATGCGCGGCGCCGACGCCGCGGCGGACGAGACAACCTCAGGGAACCGGACGACCTTCCCGAGGAATACCGTGGTCGCTGGGGCCACGTTTCCGTCCAGAAAACGGTCCCCCGGCTGAAGGAGTTCCTGGAGCAGGGCGGACGAATCGTCTGTCTCGGCGGGTCGACGTCACTCGCCCGCCATCTCGACTTACCCATCGAGGATGCCCTGACGCTCCGCGAACAGGACGGGAAGGTGCGGCCCCTGAAGAGGGATGAATTCTTCATCCCCGGATCGATCCTGCGCATGCACGTGGACACATCGCAGCCCCTGGCGCGGGGACTCACGCACAACTTGGACGTCATGTTCCGAAGGAGTCCCGTCTTTCGTCTGGGGCCCGCCGCGGCCGGCCAAGGCATCCGCCCCGTGGCCTGGTTCGACACGGTGAAGCCACTCCGCAGCGGGTGGGCCTGGGGTCAGGAGCGGCTCGAGAACACGATCGGCATCGTGGACGCACCGGTGGGCAAGGGGCACCTTTTCCTCTTCGGCCCCGACATCACTTACCGTGCGCAGCCCCACGCCTCGTTCAAGTTCCTTTTCAACGCCCTCCACTGACGGGACAAGGACAAGCCTCGCGGTCGACAACACCATGCACATCGCACTCATTCAGCAGAGAGCGGGAGACGATCTCGCGGAGAATCTCGCACGGGGCCTCGCCGCGTTCGAACGGGCCGCCGACGAGGGTGCCCAGCTGGTCTGCTTCGCCGAGCTGGCCTTCGAGCCCTTCTACCCACGAGAAGTCGCCGGACCGGAGGCCTCTCTTCGTGCCCAGAGTATCCCTGGGATGATCACGGAAGCCTTCTCCGAGCGGGCCCGCGCGCGGGGGGTCGTCGTCGTCCTCAACCTCTTCGAACGGGCCGGGGACCAGTGCTTCGATGCATCTCCGGTGATCGACGCCGACGGCCGACTCCTCGGCACGACCCGCATGATTCACATCACCGACTACCCGGGTTTTCATGAGCAGGGCTACTACGCTCCGGGGGATCGGGATCTCCCGGTCTACCACACCGCCGTCGGCAAGGTGGGTGTTGCCATCTGCTACGACCGGCACTTCCCCGAAGCCATGCGGGCCTTGGCGCTCGGCGGTGCCGATCTCGTCGTCATTCCCCAGGCGGGCACGGAGGGGGAGTGGCCGGCCGGCCTCTACGAGGCCGAATTGCAGGTGGCCGCCTTCCAAAACGGCTACTTCACGGCGCTATGCAACCGTGTGGGCAGGGAGGGGAAACTCGTCTTCGCGGGCGAGTCCTTCGTCTGCGCCCCAGATGGGCGGGTGATCGCTCGGGCCGGCCGCGGGACCGAGGAAATCCTCCATGCCGACCTGGATCTCCACGAGCTCGATGACAGTTCCGCGCGCCGACTCTTTCTTCGTCACCGACGCCCCGACCTCTACGCGCGGTGGTTGCGATGTCCGCCGGAAAAGCCCTGACCCCCTCGGAGCTTCATCCCTCACCGGGAATCCGCCCTGGCTCCCCACCGGAACGTGCCTATTCTTCCGCCGGCAGGTGCTTGCAGGTTCCATTTCACGGTCTTCGACATATCGGGGATTCACTCCGCATCACTGCCGATCACGGTTCAGTGACACCCTGAGAGACGCAGTCCCCCTTCGTCGAGTCGGGCGAAAGCCGGGGCCATGTCGAACGTAACCCTTGCATGGAGAGGGAGTCCCCTCCCCTGCCGACGCGTCGGTCGGCGCCATCCCATGCTTCCAAGGGGTCCCCATGATGCGATTCTCAACCGTTCGTCTTGCCATCGTTCTCGCCGTCCTCCCAGCGATTCTCCCCGCCCAGGAGTCGAAGCCCTCGGCCACCGGGATTCCCGAATCCTGGATGAATGAGCTGGACTGGCGCTGTATCGGTCCCGCCAACATGGGCGGGCGCATCACGGCCATCGCCGTCAACCCGAAGGACCCTTGCATGTGGTGGGCGGCCACGGCCTCGGGAGGGTTGCTCAAGACCACGAACAACGGCAATACCTTCGAGCATCAATTCGACCACGAGAGCACGGTGTCGATCGGAGACGTCCAGGTCTCGCCTTCAAATCCCGACATCGTCTGGGTCGGCACGGGTGAAGCGAACCCGCGCAACTCCGTTTCCTACGGCGACGGCGTCTACAAGTCCACCGATGGAGGCAAGACGTGGGAGAGAATGGGCCTCGAGAAGTCCTTCCAGATCGGCCGCATCGCCATCCACCCCACGAATCCTGACATCGTCTACGTGGGAGCGCTCGGCCGGCTCTACGGGCCCAACGAGGAACGTGGGCTCTACAAGACCGTGGATGGCGGGAAGACGTGGGAGAGGATTCTCTTTGTCGACGACAAGACCGGCGTGATCGACGTCAAGCTGCAACCCGGCAATCCGGAAACCCTTCTCGTCGCCACGTACGACCGTGAGCGCGATGGCTTCGATGGGAATCCGCCCGCCCGAAAAATCGCCGAGGGCAGTGGGCTTTACCGGAGCACCGACGGAGGCAAGTCGTTTACGAAGCTTTCCGAGGGTCTCCCGACCTGCAAGCTCGGGCGCATCGGCATCGACTGGTATCGCAAGGACCCCAACGTGGTCTTCGCCATCGTGGAGTCCGAGAAGATGGGGATGGTGCCCGAGAATGCGGCCTACGCGGGTTTCACGGGAACGGACGCCGACGTCGGAGCCAAGCTCACGGAAGTCGTGAAGGACGGGCCGGCCGCCAAGGCAGGTCTCAAGGCTGGAGATGTCGTCCTCTCCGTCGATGGCAAGCGCGTCTACGGGTACGCAGACCTCACCGCGACGTTTCGAGCCCATTTGGCCGGCGACTCGGTCAAGGTCGAATACGTTCGAGACAAGAAGACTCAATTCCTGGATCTCACCTTCGGCAAGCGACCCAAGAAAAAAGCCAGGCGCGGGAGGCGACGCGGAGGGCGCCAACAAGGCCCCGATCGTCCTTTCTCGGGGCGCCTGGGGGGCCAACGTGAAAACGTCCAGGACCAGCAGGGGCCGAACGGTCACGAATACGGAGGCATCTTCCGTTCCGATGACGCCGGCGTCTCATGGACACGCATCAACTCCCTCGACCCGCGCCCCATGTACTTCAGTCATTTGCGCGTCGATCCCAGCGACGACACCTACCTCTACGTCCTGGGAGTCAGCCAGTACCTTTCCAAAGACGGCGGGCGAACTTTCAAGCCCGACGCCGGACGAGGCGTTCACGCCGACGGTCATGCTCTTTGGATCGATCCGAACGACGGACGCCACATGATTCTCGGCTGCGACGGCGGTCTCTATGTCACCTGGGAAAGGACAGAATCCTGGGACCATCTCAATCACGTCGCCATCGGCCAGTTCTATCACGTCGAGGTGGATTCTCGGCCCAACTACCGGGTCTATGGCGGCCTGCAGGACAACGGAAGTTGGGGTGGCCCGAATCGGGTGCGCAACGACACCGGCCCCGGAAACGAAGATTGGTTTCGTGTGGGCGGCGGCGACGGCTTCGTCTGCCGCGTCGACCCGAACGACCCGGACCAGATCTACTACGAGAGCCAAAACGGAGGCATGGGACGGACCCACTTGCGCACCGGCGATCGCGGGCGCATCTCTCCGAAGCGCCAAAAGAACACCCGCTACCGTTTCAACTGGAAGACTCCCTTCGTTCTGTCGGCGTTCAACTCGAAGATCTATTACGTCGCCGGCAACTATGTCTTCCGCTCTTTGGATCGTGGCAAGGGACTGAAGCGCATCTCACCCGAGATCTCGGCCACGAAGAGGGGCAGTGCAACAGCGTTCGCCGAGTCACCCAAGAATGAGGATGTCCTTTACGTGGGCACCGACGACGGCGGCGTTTGGATGACCCGAGACGGGGGCGTGACGTGGAACAACCTTTTCGAAGAGAAGGCCACCGTCGCCGCGGAGCCATCAAAGCCCGCCACGGAATCCGCAGCGACGGCGAAAGGCGAGCCGGAACCAGCGGCGCCCACCCGGAACGTCGACCCCGATGATGGCGATACCGCACGGCCCCACCCCTCCGCTGCGCCCCGAGAACGCCGGGGGCGTGGCCGCATGGCGGAACGCATTCGCTCATGGGACACCAACGGCGACGGCAAGATCGAAGCCTCCGAGGCGCCGGAACGCGCCCAGCGGTTCTTTGCTCGGCTTGACCGCAACGATGACGGCGTTCTCACTCCCGACGAGTTAGCCTCTTTCGGCGCCCGCCGAAGACGGGGTGAGCACTCGGATCCCAGCCGGGCCGCACCTGACGCGACCACCAAGGCCAAGGGTTCCCGGGCCCCGAACGGCGACACGATCTCGGGGCGTTGGAAGATCGAAATCTCGAGCCCCATGGGTGGCAGCCCCGGTGACGACGAGAGTTTCCTCGTTCTGACCCTCGGCCCGAAGGGAGTGGTCACGGGAACACTCGACGCACGATTTGGCGGCGACGTGGAGGATGGAAAGTTCGAAGAGTCCTCGGGAGCCCTGACCTTCACCCTCACGACCGACTTCGGAGCCATGAACTTCGAGGGCACGGTCAAGAAGGATGTGATCACCGGCCTCTTCTCGGGAGGCGGCGGTCGGTTCACGATGGACGCCACGGCCAAACGCGTGCACCCGACCCGCCAAACCGAGAAGCCCGGCGTCGCCTTGGCCTCTCTCATGCCAGGCCGCCGCTGGGTGAGTTCAATCGAAGCCTCACGCTATGCGGCGGGACGGGCCTACATCACCTTTGACGCCCACCGTTCCGACGACGACGAGCCCTACGTCTTCTGCACGGAGGACTATGGTCAAAGTTGGCGTTCGATTCGCGGCAACCTCCCCATCACGGCCGGCGTCACCCGGGTGATCCGCGAGGACATCGAGAACGAGAACCTGCTCTATCTGGGCTGCGAATTCTCCGCGTGGATTTCCCTGGACCGTGGCGAGACCTGGACGCGCATGAATGGCGACACCCTTCCCACCGTGGCCATCCACGATTTCGCGCAGCACCCGACAGTGGGGGACGTCGTCGCCGCCACCCACGGTCGAAGCCTTTGGGTGCTCAACGTGACGCCGCTCAGGCAGATGACCGCGGAGGCTCTCGCGGAGCCCGTGCACCTCTATCGGCCCGCCAAGGCGGTCCTCTGGCGCAGCGAGCCCAGGCAAGGCACGACGCTCCGCCGGTTCGTGGGCAAGAATCCAGACACCGGGACGCGCATCTACTACTCATTGAAGAATGACGCGTCCGATCTCCAGCTCGAAGTCGCCTCCCTCGACGGGAAGCACATTCGCGCCCTCGAGGCCAAGGCGGACAAGGGCCTGCACGGTGTGGCGTGGGATCTCCGCGCCGACCCCCGTCCGATTCCCCGCCGCCGCGGCGCGACCGGCGGCCGCCGCCGCGGCGGACGAAGAGGATTCCGTCGAAGGGGGCGCCTCGTCGAGCCCGGCGAGTATCTCGTGCGCCTGACCGTGGACGGAGAGACTCTCACCCAGAAGGTGCGGGTAGACATCGACCCCGAGTTCCCCGACCCCCATTGGCTGGCCGCCCAGCGCGCCGCCGAGGAAGAAGAAGAATTGCTGGGTTCCGACGAGGAAGACGAGGGAGCTCCTCTGCCCAAGATCCTGAACTGAGAGGCGCGCAGGCGTTGGGGCCAAGAAGAAAAGCCGGAGCGCGCGCGCGCTCCGGCTTCGAGTGACCCCGGCGGGATTTGAACCCGCGTTGCCAGGATGAAAACCTGGTGTCCTGGACCTGGCTAGACGACGGGGCCGAGTGTGAGGGCAGAAGGACTCGAACCTTCGACCCGCGCCTTAAAAGGGCGCTGCTCTACCGACTGAGCTATGCCCCCGGCGATGGGCGCGACGCGTCGGTCCGCACCACCGCGAGGATGGTACATCGTGATCGGGCCCCCTTCAACGGTTCGCCGAAACTGGCGAGAATCAGCAGGGCGCGCCTGGGCGGACGACGGGCGGCAATCAGCCGAGAAGAAAATGGGCGCCATGGGAAACCTTGTCGGGGACACGAGAGTGCGCGTTGCGCCCGCGAAGCCCCATCATGGCGAAGAGGTGACGCCGATCGCAGGATACAGAGCCCAAGCGAAACTCAGACCTCCATGATCTCCTTGGACTTAGCGGCGAAGATCCGGTCCACTTCGCCCTCGGCGGCCTTCGTGGCGTCCTGGATGGCTGTCGTGAGCCGACGGTGATCGTCCTCGGAGAGGACGCCTTCTTTCTTGGCGGCGTCCGCCGCCTTGTTGGCGTCGCGCCGCACGTTGCGGATGGCGACGCGCTGCGCTTCGGCCAGTTCCTTCACCTTCGAGACGAGCTGCTTGCGGCTCTCCTCGGTGAGCGCCGGGACCGACAACCGAATGACCTTGCCGTCGTTGCTTGGCGTGATGCCGATGTTCGAGGCTTGAATGGCCTTCTCGATGTCCTTGATCGCGGACGCATCGTAGGGCTTGATCGCGATGGTCTTGGCGTCGGGGGTGGAAATCTGGGCCATCTGAGACAAAGGCGTCATCGTGCCGTAGTAATCGACCCGCACGGTCTCGACGAGCCCCGCCGAGGCTCGTCCAGTACGCAACCCCTTGAGCTCCTGTTCCAGAAACTCCGCGCACTTGGCCATCTTGGCCTTGCAGTCCTCGAGGATGGTATCGAAATCCATGGCCGTGAACTCCTCTCAGTGATCTCGCTTGTGTCGCGAGACACGCGTCCCGATGTTCCCCTCGCCTCGAATCACCTTGAGGATGTTCCCTTCCTCCAAGATGTTGAAGACGATGATGTCCAAGTCCGCCTCACGACACATGGTGAGGGCGGTGTGGTCCATCACAGCGATCTGGCGATTGATGGCGTCCAAATGGTCGATGGCATCGATGCGCTCGGCATCGTGATGTTTCATGGGATCCTTGTCGTAAATCCCGCCCACCTTCGTCCCCTTGAGGATCACGTCGCAACCGAGTTCGCGAGCGCGCAAAGCGGCAGCCGTGTCCGTACTCACGAAGGGATTGCCCGTGCCGGCGGCGAGGATGATGATGCGCCCCTTCTCCAGGTGACGCATCGCACGCCGGCGGATATAGGGTTCCACGACCTGGTCGATCCGAATGGCCGACAGAACGCGGGTTTCATACCCCATCGACTCGAGACATCCTTGAAGCGCCAACGCATTGATCGCCGTCCCGAGCATCCCCATGTAGTCCGCGGTGCCGCGGTCGATGTCGAGATGGGAAAGCTGAGCACCTCGAATGATGTTGCCGCCTCCCGTGACGACGGCGACTTCGATGCCCTCTTCGTGGACGAGGGCGATTTGTCGACTCGCGGCTTGAATCGAGGCCTTGTCGAAACCGAATCCGCCCGGTTTGCAAAGAGACTCGCCACTGACCTTCAGAAGGATGCGCCGGTAGACACCATTCCCACTCCGGGTCTTCGAGGAGTCTCCTGACAAGCCGTCTTCGGTCATTCCTCGCCCACGCGATACTTGATGAATCGGCGGATGTGGATGTTCTCGCCGAGCCGCCCCACGGCCTCGTGGAGCAACTGGCCGACGGTGAGTTCTGGGTTCTTCACGAAGGACTGCTCGAGAAGAGCAACCGATTGCATGAACTTCTTCAATCGCCCCTCGACGATCTTCGGCCAGAACTGTTCGGGCTTGCCCGACTGCTTGGCCTGCTCCATGTAGATTTCCTTCTCCTTCTCGATCAGCTCAGGCGCGACGTCCTCGGCAGCCAATGCGAGGGGAGCGGGATCCGCGGCCGCGATGTGCATGCAGATATCGCGGGCCAATTCGCCGAAAGCATCGCTCTTGGCGCAGAAGTCGGTCTCGCACTGCATCTCCAGCAACACGCCAACTTGCCGGTTCGTGTGGATGTAGGACTCGACGCGCCCCTCGGCCATCTCTCGGCCCGACTTCTTCGCGGCCTTGGACATGCCGCGCTCGCGCAGCCACTTGACCGACTCTTCCATGTTGCCGTCACACTCGGTGAGGGCCTTCTTGCAATCCATCATCGGGGCATCGGTGAGCTGTCGCAGCTCCCGAACCTGCTGTGCCGTGATCGCCATCGTAGATCCTTATCTGATTCGCTGATTTGACTTGTATCGAACGAGGACTTCAGCCCTCGACGGGTTCCGGCCCCATGGGGCCAGGCTTGGTTTCTCCTTTCGGAGCTTTCTCGCCGACCGGGGCCTCGGTCTTGACGGCCTCCGGGGCCGCATCTCCGGCCGCGGGCTTGGAATCCTCGCCACCTCGCGCCTCCCGGGCCGCCTCTTCGGCCTGCCGCTTGGCACGCTCTTCGCGAGCTTTCTTGAGAACCTTATCCAGCTCCAGCTGCTCGGCGGCCTTCCGCTTTTGCTGCTCGATCTTCGCCTTCTTGGCCTCGAGTTTCTTGGCCTCTTCCTCGCTGCGTCGGCGCTCCTCCTCGGCCAGGAACTGGGCGTGAGCTTGACGGCCGTTGGAGATCGCCAAGGCGAGCTTCTCCGTCAGGACCTGCAGGCTGCGAAGGGCGTCGTCGTTCCCCGGGATGGGAATGTCGACGGTCTCGGGGTCACAGTCCGTGTCCAGAATCGCCAGGGAAGGGATGCCCATGCGACGGGCTTCCTTGACGGCGGTTTTCTCCTTCTTCGGATCGATGATGAGGAGAGCTCCGGGCAACGTCTGCATGTTGCGGATGCCCTCCAAGTTGCGAGCGATCTTTCGCTTCTCGCGGAGCAGCCGGGCGATTTCCCGCTTGCTGAGGTTCTGGAATCCGCCCCCCGCTTCCATGGCCTCCAATTCCTCGAGACGACGCAATCGCGAGCGAATGGTCTGGAAGTTGGTGAGGGTGCCGCCCAGCCACCTCTCGGTGACATAGGGCATGCCCAACTTCTCCGCGGTCTCGCGGATGAGCGTCTGAGCTTGGCGCTTCGTCCCCACCATGAGAACCTGCTTCCCGTCCGCACTCAAGCGCTCGAGAAACCCGGCAGCCCTCAACAGGCCGCGGAGCGTCTCCTTCAGATCGATGATGTGGATCTGGTTGCGCTTGCCGTGGATGTACGGCGCCATCTTCGGATTCCAACGGCTGGCCCGGTGTCCGAAGTGTACGCCGCGTTCGAGAAGGGTCTTGATGGGAACGATGTAGGATGGATTCACGGAAGGCTCCTCAGGCAGGATCGCTTTCCCTCTCCTCGTCCCGAGGAAGGGCAATCGTCCTTAGTCTTTCTGCAAAAGTGGTTTATGGTCACTCCCCTGAGACGTCCTCAGAGGCGGATGCCATTGTGACAAGGCGAAGGAGCGATCCCAAGCCCCACCGCGCGCGCCTTTCGAGGGGCCCTGCACCGCGCTAAGACGTGGAATGAGCAAGCCTTCGACCCTCTTCATCTCCGCGGGCGAGCCTTCCGGGGACACCCACGGCGCCCATCTATTGGAGGCGCTGCGCGAGGCCGCCCCTGAGCTCACCGCTCGGGGCTTCGGAGGTCGCTTCCTGGCCGGGGCCGGCCTCGAGGTCTTGGAGGATCTTCCCTCCCAGGCGGTGATGGGGCTTTTTCCTGTGATCAAGTCCTTGCCCCGCATCCGAGACTGGTTCGCCCGGGCTTTGGAATCCTTGGATCACACCCCCCCTGACGCGGTGATTCTGGTCGACTACCCCGGCTTCAATCTCCGATTGGCCGCCGCCGCCAAGAAACGGGGAATTCCCGTCATCTACTACATCAGTCCCCAGGTCTGGGCGTGGAATCGCCGTCGTGTCCGGCGCATCGCCCAGGTCGTGGACTTGATGTGCGTCATCCTTCCCTTCGAGGAAACCTTCTACGCAGGTTCGGGCGTGCCCACGTTCTATGGCGGCCATCCCCTGGTGGACCATCTGGAGGCGACCCCACCCAATCCCCGCGTGTTGGCGGGGCTTCGGCACATGGGCGGAGCTCCCCTCGTCGGTATCTTCCCGGGCAGCCGCATGCATGTCGTGGACGCACTCATGCCTGTATTCGTTCGCACGGCGGCCCAGTTGATGAAACGTCCCGGCATGGGGGAGACACGCTTCGTCTTCGCCGCGGCCGACGAGGAGTTGGCCCTCATGATCCAGGCGTACCCGGGCATTCGCGACCTCCCGCATCAGGTCGTCACGCGCCATCCCTACGAGGTCATGCGGGCCGCCGACATGATCCTCACGACGAGCGGCACGACAACCCTTGAAGTCGCCTTCCACGAGACCCCAATGGTGATCGCCTATCGGGTCTCCCCCATTCTCCACGCCATCGGCCGCATGGTCGTCAAGGTCCCCCACATCGGACTCGCCAACCTGGTGGCGGGTGAAGAGGTCGTTCCCGAGCATGTGGGCTCGCGGCTTGCTCCTCGGGCCCTGGCCGACGACCTCGAGCGCTTCTGGACAGATGCCTCCGCGCGCGCCGCGTGCGTCGAGGGTCTGCGGCGGGTGCGAATGAGCCTGTCCGAGCCGGGCAGCTACCGTCGCACGGCCGCCCGCATCCTCGAGGAACTGGGGCGACGCGCCCCCCCTCTCAGCGAGTGAAGAGCAGATCCAGCCCGTTCGACGTCGTGGCCAAGGATGGGTCCGATGCATCCGTTCCGAAGACCTGCATGAACAGATTCTGCTCGGGAAGAACGGGAATCCGCAGGTCGAGCGAAACCGTCAACGCGACACTTTTGGGATACAATCAAGGCGCGCCTGCCAGCTGGAGTTGGATTGATGTATCGTTTCCTCATTCGCGGTTCGCTTCTCCTCGTCTTCGTGATCGCCATTCGCGCCCAATCGCCTTCGCTCCGCCGTTTCACGCCGGCCAATCCTGGGGGAGGAGGATGGTTCGAGCGGATCGCCGCGGGACCGACCGGTCTCGTCGTCGCGTGCAGCGACCTCAGTGGCGCATACATCAGCCGCGACAGGGGCATGACCTTCACGAGCGTCGGCCCGGCCCGCGGACTCGTCGCAACCCACGTGGCCGGTGTCGCCTTCGACGCAAACGACGGGAAACGCATTTTTCTCGGCACGGACCAAGGTGTGTTCCGGAGTGTCGACTACGGGCACTCTTTCCAGCAGGTCCACGCCACGGGTTACGTAGAGACCCTCGCCGTGGCACGCTCCAATCCCCAACGCATCTACGCCGCTTGGCATCCCGCCTACGACCAAGCAGCGGGGCGCATGCTTCGCTCCGCCGACGGAGGCTCCACCTGGCAACTCGTCGATCTGAACCTCCCGTCGGGCCTTCGCATCATCGAAGTGCTCGTGAAGGAAGACGACGCCGACACCGTCATCATTCTCACCGGCGAGGGTCGTTTTGCCTCCGGTCCGAAGTCGATCTATCGGAGCACCGACGGCGGCGTCCACTGGACGGAGGTCGGTGGGGGGTTCAACCAGCTCGTCGTCGACATCGCCCTCGACCCGTTTGACTCGGATGCTCTGTATGCCTCGGTGGACGACCCAAACCCCTCATCCTTTGGGCACCTCTACCGCAGCCCTAATCTGGGATCGACCTGGAATCTCCTCGGAAACCGGGGTGGACATATCTGGCCGGACCGCGAAGTCGCCGGCGTCATTCGCATGCTGGACGCCCGAACTTTTTTTCCGTGGGATCCACGCGAGGGCATCTGGGAGTCGACTCAAGGTGGCGTCGGAGGCTCATGGACTCGGGTGGGTAGCGTCACTGCATGGGATTCGGCTTGGTCCGGAGCGCCCTGGGCATTCGAAGCGACCCAGCAAGTCGGCGCATTTGGAGAGGACCAGTCAGACGCTTCGACTCTCTATTGGGTCAACAGTCAGTTCGGCTACGTCACGCGAGACCGAGGGCGTCATGTTTCCCCAGTGTTCAGCCGAGCAGCCGCCGCGGGTTGGTCCTCCACTGGCTTGGACAATGTGGTGGTGGTGGATCTGGCCGTCGCAGCTTCCGATGCCAACGTGGTATACGCCGGTTTCCTCGATCTGGGGATTTGGCGCAGCCTTGACGGAGGCCGGCAATGGACACCCCTCAACGCCCCTTCTCACACCGGCGGCTGGAACGGTCACGGTGGAAATACTTGGTCTGTGCTGGTCGACCCGGTCCTTTCCGGCACCGTGTGGGCCCCCCAGAGCGGAGAGGCCCTGGGTGACGCAACGCTTCTCAAGAGCACGGACCATGGAACGACATGGATCACCGTCGGAGCCGGCCTGCCCCCTGGCCCCATTCTCGGTCTCTCCCTCGACCCGACAAGCCCTGTGGGCGCGCGCCGAATCTTCGCGACGGTCAACGGTGACGTCTTCGGAAGTGACGACGGCGGTGTGACGTTCACTCTCCGACTGGCGAACGGTGGCCTCCACTTCACTGCCGTCGATCCCCTGGGTGGAGCTACGGTCTATGCGGGAGGCGAGGATGGACTCTGGAGATCCACGTCTTCCGGTCTGGTCGGAACCTGGCTGGACACCAGCCCGACCGCTTTTCATGGAAACGTCGCCGGTCCGCCCACCTGGGGTTGGGTGGGCGTCGAATCGATTCTCCCCGACCCTGGAACGGCCGGTCGCGTTTATGCCGTCGTCCATGGCGCGAATCGAGGTCTCTATGTGAGCCAGGATCACGGCGCGACTTGGGGCGCCACCCCGATCTACGCGAACGACGTTCTCCGAGACGTCGCAATCCGCCCCGGAGATCCGATGCATCTGTACGCTGCCTCTTCCTCTGCTTTTGACGCAGGCGGCTATGATCCCGCTTCCCAAGGGGTGGTCGAGTCCTTGGACGGGGGCCTCACATGGACCACTCTGCATCGCGGACTCGCCTGGCCACTGGTCCTCACCCTGGCGACAAGCCCTGCGGACCCAGAGATGCTCCTAGCGGGCGCTGCGGGACCGGGCATCCACCGCCTCACCCGAGAGACGCTTTCCTTGGACTCGGAGACGGCAAGTGCAGCGGGCGGCGGGGTTCTCTCGCTCTCATTGACCCCCGGGCCGAACTTCGCCGGCCGCACCTACGTCCTGTTGGCCACGATTTCCGGAACCTTTCCAGGCGTCGATCTTGCGGGCGGCACCGTCCACCTGGATCTCCAGCCGGACCTGGTGACCCAGTTCAGCCTCCAGTATGCCAACTCCCCCTGGTTGGCCGATTCCCTCTCCAGCTTTGACGGCACGGGCGCGGCCCAAGTGACGGCGACCTTCCCTCCCGGTCTGCTCGGGGTGTTGGTGGGGCAGACGGTTCATTACGCCTACGTCACACTTGGTCCCACAGACTTCGCGAGCCCTCCCCGAGCTCTCCTCGTTCTCCCTTGAGGAGGCGGAAGGTCGCGGGAAGGCGGCGCCTCGCGAGACCAAGATGTCGCTCCGCGCGACAAGCTTGGGAACGCAACCGGGAGGACGAGGGCGCCCCGATTCTGAGGTGTCGTTAGCTGAGGGCGTGGACGATGCGCTGGGCGGCCTCGAGGGCGTCGCGGCCCTGGGCGCCGGTGACGGGAGGCGGAGAACCGGCGGCGACGGCGTTGAGGAAAGCGTCGTCCTCCACCTCCAACGGTTGGCGATCGTCACCCTCGAGTTCGGTCATCGTCACGATCCCTTTCATCATGAGTTCGAGGGGATTCGCCACGCCCTGCGCGAGAGTCTCCTTCAGGTCGTCCATCCCACCCGAGAGGGCGGGGCCCGGGCGAATGATACGACCGGTCTTGTTCTGCAGGTCCAGACTCGCGTAGAGCTCGGGAGCGAACAGCCGAATCTTTCGCTCCACCTTGAGCGCCATGCGACTCGCCGTGGCATTGGCGACCGCCCCGTTCTCGAAGACGAGACGCGCATTGGCGAGATCCTCGTGCTCGCCATCGATAACGGGCACCCCCACGGCGTGCACAGCCTGCAACGGACTCCCCACGAGATGCAGGATGAGATCGATGTCGTGGATCATCATGTCCAAAACGACACCGATATCCGTGCTGCGAAAACTGAATGGGCTCACGCGTTGACAGTCGATGAACCTGGGCTGGACGCCGAACGCATCTAGGGCCCGAATGACTGGATTGAAGCGCTCACTGTGGCCCACCATGAGCGTCACGCCTACCTCCAAGGCGAGAGCGATGAGGGCATCCGCTTCGTCCAGCGTCGTCGCGATGGGTTTTTCGATCAGGCAGTGAACGCCTCTGGAAAGCAGCTCTCTTCCCACCGCGTGGTGCCGGTCCGTGGGGACCGCCACGACCGCAGCCCGAACGCACTCGGGCAAGTCGTCGACAGAAGCGAAGGTCTCCACGCCATGCCTCGCGGCGACCGCCGACGCCTTCTTTGGGTCCGTATCGATGACGCCGACCAGGCGTGCCCGAGAAAGCTCGGAGAGGACCCGCGCGTGGATGGAGCCCAGATGCCCGCACCCTACGACGACGACAGGAACCGGCTCAGACGTTCCGGCTGCGACCATAGCGCCCTCGTTCCATGCGCTTCAGGAACTCGAGCAGTTCCCGCACCTCGGCGTACTCCACGCCGCGATCCTCCATCTCGCCCATGATTTCGCTCCGGGGTCGCCGCGAACGGAACAGGAGGCGGAACGTTTCCTTCAGCGCGAAGATCACCTCTTCGGAGTATCCGAGTCGCTGCAATCCCACCACATTCACCTTCCGCACCTTCGACGGATTTCCCTCGACGATCATGAAGGGCGGGACGTCCTGGACGATGCGGGTCAGTCCACCGACGTAGGCCAGCTGGCCGATGGTCGTGAATTGGTGAACGGCGGCCGCGCCATTGAGGATCGCTCGGTCCTCCACCACGACGTGCCCCGCAAGCAGAGTGTTGTTGGCCATGACGACGTGATCCCCGATCACACAGTCGTGAGCGACGTGGGCGTTGGCCATGAAGAGATTCGCGGAGCCGATGCGCGTGGTTCCGTCGCCCTTGTGGGTGCCCCGGTTGATGGTGACCCCCTCACGGACGACGTTGCGGTCCCCCATGACGAGGTAGGTTTCCTCGCCGTGCCACTGCAAGTCCTGGGGATCGCCCCCGACCGTCGAGAACGGGTAGATGGTGTTGTTGCGGCCGATCTTCGTGAAGGAGCCGATGACGCAATGGGACTTGAGAACCGTTCCGTCGCCGATGACGACATCGGAGCCGATGACGCAACCTGGTCCGATCTTGACGTTGCGGCCGATGCGCACCGTCGGGTGAATGCTGGCGCTCGGATCGATCGTCGTGGCCTGTGGTTCCGGAGTCATCCTCTCGCCTCACCTCCCCTGGGCACTGGGCCCGAGCATTGTAGCGCAATGCCTCGGTAACTCATTCAGCCATCATGATGAACTTGAGGACCGCTTCCACGGTCAATTCTCCGTTGACCGTCGCCCGACCCCTGACCTTCGCCGAACTCCGCCGAGCGTTCAAGGTTTCGCATTCAAGACGCAACTGGTCCCCCGGCACCACCGGACGGCGAAACTTGATCCGATCGATGGAAAGGAGGACGGCAACCTTCCCCGTATTGTCCATGCGCCGGAGCAGGAGAACCCCCGCAAGCTGGGCCAGGGCCTCCACTTGGAGCACGCCCGGAAAAATCGGCTGCCCCGGCCAATGACCTTGGAAGTGGGGCTCGTTGAAGGTCACGTTCTTGATCGCCACGGCGCGCTGGAACCCCTCGACGGAGATCACGCGATCGAGAAACAAGAAGGGGTAGCGGTGCGGGATGATCTCCAGGATCCGCTTGATATCGAGTCCGGTTTCCCGTTGGACGAGGCCCTGGTTCTCCAAGGCCTCCAGTCTCCGCCTCAGTTCCTTCACCAGCGCGAGGTTGGTGGCGTGACCGGTTTTCGTCGCCACGACGTGAGCATGCACGTCGGCGCCGAGCAAACTCAGATCCCCGACCACGTCCAGCACCTTATGACGGGCGAATTCGTCAGAGAATCGAAGTTCGTTGCCGATGATGCCTTCGGGACCGATCACGAGGGTGTTGTCGGTATCGGCGCCTTGACCAAACCCGGCGGCCCGCAGTTGCTCGGCTTCCGCCTCCAAGCAGAACGTCCGGGCCGGTGCGAGTTCCCGGACAAACGTCTCGGAATCCAACCGGAAGCTCACATGCTGGGAAGGCAGACAATCCGATTGGGGGTAATCCAGGGTGTAGGAGATCTTCAGGTGATCGTCGTTGGGGAACGCGACGATGTATCCGTCATCTCGCTCCACCACGACCGTCTTGTCCAGATGGAAGCACTTGCGGGGCGACTTCTGCTCGATGGGGCCGGCGCCGCGGATCAATTCGACATATTCCAGGGCACACCCTCCCGCCGCCGGCAGCTCGGGCCCGTCGATGTGCACCAGGAGGTTGTCGACCTGAAGCCCGTGGGCCGCCGCGAGAAAGTGCTCGACCGTCTGGACCTCCGCCGCCTGGTCCCTAAGAACCGTTTGCCGGGGCGTCTCGACGGCGTGGCGATCGTCCGCGGGGATGCGGGGGTGGCCCACGAGATCCATCCGCTGGAACACGATGCCAAAGTCCGGCGGAGCCGGCTCGACGGTCAGTGTAACCGGCTTGCCACTGTGGAGACCGGTCCCTTCGAGGGTGACCGTGTCCTGGATGGTCCGTTGATTCCGCACTGGACGGTGGGCCCGGCCCGCCTCACTTCATCCTGGCGATGACGTCGTCGGTGATGTCCAACTGATCGCGGGCATAAAGGACGCTTCGGACGATCAACTGGGAACTCACGGCCTCGTAGGCGATTCCCTTGATGTCACTCGTCTGCATCTGCATGACGAGATCCAGTCCCTTTTCCTTTGCGAGCTGGTCGATGACGTCCTGAGCCTTCCGAAATGCCTCGAGCATCAACTTGCCCTGCTCCCGATTCTTGCTGGCATCGTTGGCTTCGAGACGAACCTTGAGTTCCGCCGTCTTCACGGCGATCCGGGTGCGGATGTCAAGGTACTGGGGCGTGTCCTTGGGGTAGATGTCCGCCTCCTGGCGCATGGAGTCGATGGTCTCGCGGATGGCATCGAGCGAACGTCGCTCGGAAGCGAACTTCGCCAAGACCTTGTCCATGTCTCCGGTGACCTTGAGATACTCGTTGATGACGCGCTCCACGTCGACGACGCCCACGGCGGGCGCCCGGCGGATCACGGTCCCGTCGCCTTCCGCGCCAGAAAGCTGGGCGCCATGCCAGAGCCCGAGCGCAACGACGCACGGCAACAGAAGAGAAACGATCATCTTTTTCCTGGTGATTCGCATGGGGTGCTCCCTTGATGGCTGCCCGCGCTCAGAAACTGCGGTCCAAACTGAAACTAATGATCTGTGTCTGATCGTCCTGGAACTTGACCAGGGGGAATCCGAAGTCGATGGCAAAGGGCACCGGCCCCAGAAAATCGATCTGCATTCGGATGCCGAATCCTACCGAGACCCGAATATCACGCAATTCATCCGACTGGAAGTCCGGAGCCAAGGTCCCAGCGTCCACGAAAACCGCGCCCCGAAGAATCTTGTCATAGAGGGGGAAGGTATAGTTCAAAGAGCCCAACAGAAGCACCTTGCCTCCGTCGGGGGAGCTGTCCGTGTGGGGGCCCACGCCTCGGAACTCAAATCCTCTCAGGGAGTTCTGGCCTCCGGCGAAGAAACGCTCGTAGACAGGGACGTCGCGAGAGTCTCCGTATTCGGAGACGTACCCGAAGTTCCCCTTGAAGAACAAAAGGTGCTTGCGCTCCTCCGAGTCCTCGTGAAGCGTGATGTAATACTCCCCCTGGGTCGAGATCTTGTGGAACTCGAGATCACCGCCCAGCCCCGCGAACTCGTAGGTCGTGTTGAGACGATATCCCTCGCCCGGGCGAACGAAGTTGTCGAGATCCGCGATGCGGATGCCGAGGATGGCCGACGAGATCAACCTCTCTCCCTGGAAGTCGAACACGATCTGTCCCGCGTCGTTGTCGATGCTGTTCACGTCGACGTATTCGAATCGGTAGCGAATCGAGCCGGCGATGTTGAACCCGAAACGGCGGCCGAGCCCGACGTTGAATCCCGTACGCTCCTCGTCCCAATTCTCGCGGATGCGGAAGCGCTTGAAGGCGCTGAGGGAGAACTCGTTTTCGGTGTCGAAGATGAAAGGGTGGGAATAACTCGCCTGGAATTGGGTGAGCAGAATGCCCGGGTAGAACGCCAACTCAAGGGTCTGACCGCCACCGGTGAACGCATCGAAGAAGTCGCCCAAGTCCTCGGGAAAATCCAGGGGGTCGAAATTCTCCTTGCGGTAGACGATGGCACCGATGAGACCCGCGTTCGAGTTGATGCCGACGGCGAAGCGGATCTGGCCGGTGTCCTTCTCCTGAACGGTGATCTCGATGTCCTTCACGTAGTCACGGTCATTGTCCGTGACGTTGACAAAGACATTCTTGTAGGTGTCGAAGTCCTCGAGGGTGATGTCGGGCTTGATCGCCGTGACACCGTTCGGTTCGAAGTACCGAAGATTGATGATGCGCGATTCGGCGCGATTGAGCGTGTTCAGATTCAGGGGACGGCCTGGGACGAGATCCTCCAGCAGGCGTCGAATGACCTTGTCCCGGGTTTCGATGTTGCCCTTGATGGTGACGTTGCCGATCTGAACCCTCTCGCCCTCGACGATCTTGATCTTGAGGTCGACGGAGTGGGTCGCCGGGTCGCTGGTGGACACGTCGTAGACACCGACTTCGATGTAGGCCTCGTCGTAATACCGGCGACGGAGGTTTCTCAGATCCTCCGCGAGAGTGAAGGCCGGCTCGTAGCGATCGCCGATCTTGGTCTTCATCTCGGCCCGAATCGCATCCGGGTCGAATCGCTCCATGCCTTCAAATTCAATGCTGCGAATCGTGTAGGGCTCGCCTTCGTCGATACGGATGGTGAGGTAGACGTCCTCCTTGTCGCGGCTGAACCGGCGATCCACGAGGGCCACCGAGGCATCCAAGAACCCGTTGCCCTTGTAGAACTGCTGCAGGTTGACGAGATCCTTCTCGACATCTCCTTCCACGTAGTTGTGGTCGGAGAGAAACCCGTTCTCGTCCGTTGCGGGCATGGCCTCCAACAAGGTGTCGTGATCGAAGGACTTGTTGCCTTCGAACCGCACCTGTTCGATCCCCACTTGCGGCCCCTCGGTGATCTTGAAGATGACCGTGGTCCTCTCCCCCACCTCCTTCGTGTAGTCCACTTGCACGAAGTGGAAACCGTCGTCGAGGTATTTCTCGCGAATCCGCTGCACGTCGAGGGCCAGGGTGATGTCGCTGGCGAGTCCGCCCTCCCGGGATTCGATGACGTCCTCCAACTCCTTACGGTCGTATTCCAGATTCCCAAGGAAGATGATCGTGTCGATCAGGGGATTCTCGGTGACGAAGAACTGCACCTTGACGCCGTCCCCCTGGGGGATGATGCGCTGCTCCACGGTGCTGAAGAGTTTCAGATCTTCAACCATCGACTTGATGTCCTGATTGAGGATCTCGAGGTCGAGGGGAGCCCCGATTTTCGTCTTGATCTTCGCGCGCACGGATTCGGGATTGGCGGAGACGGCCCCGATGAACTCGATCGCGACGACCTTCTTACCGTCGAGCTCGTCCTGCGCCAGGAGGGGTCCGCTCAGGACCATGAACGCCAGCAGGGCGAGGCCGATGGCGCCCCGTCCCCGTATCCGCCTCGTCTTGTCTCGGCGCGGCGCCGGGAAGTTGTCGTTGACCAGCACGTATCTATTCCCTGAAGGTCGTGAAGCGCCCGAGATCTAACACGGGCGGGGGAAGGTGGAAAGCCCCCCGAAAGAAGTCGATCCGATCTAACCCATTGGCGAATATGGGATTTGAAGCATCTGGAGGTTCCTCGTCCAACCTCGGGAAATCCCCGCGTGACGTCCGATCGCGCCGGAATAGGGCCAGGCCTCAGTAGTCTCTCGCGAGAGAACGGAACTTCATGATGTCGCGCGCGAACTGAAGACTGATCTTTCCCGTGGGACCGTTGCGCTGCTTGGCGAGAATCAACTCCACCTCTCTCGCTCCGTTGGGAGCCTCCGACCCTTCGTCCCCCTTCTGATAGGCGGGATCGTGAAGGAACATGATGAGATCCGCATCCTGCTCGATGGCGCCCGACTCGCGAAGGTCGGACATGCGAGGACGACGATCCTCTTTCTCCGCGGCGCGATTGATCTGGGACAGGGAGATGATCGGCACCGAGAGATCGCGAGCGAGAGCCTTCAAACCCCGGGAGATCGTGGAAATCTGCTGCTGTCGGTTCTCCGCCGAAGGGGCCTCCATGAGCTGAAGGTAGTCGATGATGATGCAGTCGATCTGATTCTTGCGCTTCAACCGCCTCGCCTTGCCACGAAGGACCGTCGGCGAGAGGCCCGGCGTGTCGTCGATGAAGATGGACAGTTCGTGCAACCTGCCCGCCGCATCCAGGATCTTGTTCCACTCGGACTCGCTGAGGTTCCCCCTCCTCAAGTGATTGGACTTCACCTCGGCCAAAGCGCACAACATGTTCGCAGCGATCTGCTCCTTGGACATCTCCAAGCTGAAGAACGCCACGGATTTCCCGTGCCGCAGGGCCATGTTCAGGGCGCAATTGATGGCAAAGGTGGTCTTTCCCACGGAAGGACGAGCCGCCAGGATCACGAGATCGCCTCCCTGGAACCCTCCCGTCTTGTCGTCGAGGTCGTAGAAGTCGGTGCCGCAGCCCGTGATCCGCCCGCGCGTCTTTGCATTCTCCTCCACCATCTTGACGGTGCCATGAAGAACGCGACCGATGACCTGGGGTTCGTGGCTGCTGCTGTTCTCCGCGAGATGGAAAATCTCTCTCTCGACGAATTCCAGCAGCTCGTCGGATGTGGCCTCGTGGCCGTACGCGCGCCGAAGGACATCCGTCGAGATCGAAATCAGACGCCGTCGATTCGACCGATCCTTGACGATGGTCGCGTAGTCCAGAGCGTGCGCCGAATTGGGCACGGAATCCACGACCCGCATCAGGGTCTCGACACCCCCCATCTCGTCCAACTGCCCCTGGGAACGCAGACGGTCCTTGACCGTAACGACATCCACCGCCCGATTGTCGTCATAGAGGGCCACGATGGCCTCATAGATGGCGCGATGGGCGGAATCGTAGAAATCCCCCGGCTGCAACAGCTCGCTCACCAATCCCACCGCATCATTGTCGATGAGGATGGAGCCCAAGACGCACGTCTCCGCCTCCAGATTCTGCGGCGGTTTCTTTTCCAAAACGTCGGTGGTCATGGTCATCAGTCAAACCCTCTTCAATCGGCCGGCACCCTATCACCGGTGGCGGCGACGGTAAGCCCCTGTGGGCGCTTTGTGGATGATCCGCGGCCAAGCCGCGTCGCGAAGTGGAGCCGGTTCACGGGCTTGCGCCTTCGAGGCCTCGGGTTTTCCACAAACCGACAGGGATTGCGTTCTCGGTAACCAGGGAGCGTAGGGATCGGGGGGGACGCGCCCGGAGCGGTCATCGGCTCCCGCAGGACCGATGCCCCGCCGAACCTCTCGGGCCGAATCCGGGAGCGCTCATGGGGGTGACAAGCTGTCTTCTCCCTCGCTGGGTCACCTCCCGCTACCACGGCTTCAGGGAGGGGAGCAGCGTTGCAGAGACGCCCCCCCCTCCGAGGCGCATCCTTGGAGGGAAGAGATTGGTCGGGGATGATTGGAAGCTCGGGGGGACGAATACGTCCCCCCCGGTCGTGGATCAGGCTTCGGCGGGTTTGGCCGGCTCGGCCTCGGTGTTCTCGGACGCAGGCTCGGCGCCTTCCTCCTCCTCGGAGCCCTCCCCCGCTTCCGCCGCGGCAGCGGCTTCGGCAGCGGCCTGAGCCTCTTCCAGTTCCTCCTCGGTGGGCTCTGCGGAGACCACGAGAGGGAGTTCGACCTCCACCTCCGAGTGGAGGCGGACGGCGCAGAGATACTCGCCGATGCGCTTGAAGTGACTGCCCAGAATCACCTGTTGGGGGCGAATCTCGGTCTCGAGGAGTTCCGCCAGTTTGTCGGCCACGATCTGTTCCGTCACCGAGCCGAAGAGCATGCCGGCTTCGTTGGCCTTCATTTGGACCTGGAGAGTCACGCCATTCAGTTTCTCGGCAATGAGACGCGAGGACTCGATGTTGGACTTCTCCCGCAACAGGTAGGTCTCCCGTTCCTTACGAAGCCTCTGTACATTGCCCTCGGTGGGCTTCATGGCGAGTTTCTTGGGCAACAGGTAGTTGCGAGCGTAGCCGTCTTTCACTTCGACGACGTCACCCGTCCGTCCCAATCCTCGGATGTTCTCGCTGAGCACGAGTTTCATAGGTCGCTCCTCGACTGTCTTGGGGGCTTCAGCCCACGTAGGGCAACAGGCCCATGTAACGCGCCCGCTTGATGGCGATCTTCACCTGCCTTTGGCACTGAGCGCAATAGCCCGAACGCTTGCGGGAGAACATTTTCCCCTGGACGGTCATGCACTTCTGGAGGGGTTCCAGGAACTTGTAATCGATGAGTCGGCACTTCTCGTTGGCGCCGGTCACCAGATCCTCCTGGCTACGGCAACAATTGGTGCCACGCCTCTCGGTGAACTTGCGAAACTTATTCTTTCTCTTCCGAATCTGTGCGGCTCGACTGGCCATATCGAATCTCCTTCAAACGGCAAAAGCCGCGTTCAACCTTCGCTGCCCTTGTCGTCGCTTCCCCCCTCACCCTCGGGTGCCGAGGGTGTCTCCCCCGCGGTGGCCGCCGCCACGGGCTGCTGACGCGGCGCCGGCCGGCGATCACGGGAATCGGATCGGCGCCCCGGACGGTCCCGGAAATCCCTCGTCCCGAACTCCGTCTCCAGCTCAGTGGCCGTCATGAAGGGCGGGAAGACTTTGCCCAGACGAATGATCAGGGCGCGAGAGATGTTCTCGCTCAGCTTCACGTCGCCATGGATCTCATCGATGGCTTCAATGGGCGCCTCGAAATGGGCCATGATGTAGGTCCCGCGCTTTTGGCGGTTGATCTCATAGGCCAGCTTGCGCTCGTCCCAGCGACCGATCTTGACCACCTTGGCGCCGTGCTTCTCGAGAATCGCCGTGATCTCGTCGATCCCCCGTTGGGGTTCGTTCTTCAGGCGACCATGGTCCAAGAGGAACATGCCTTCATACTTGTTCAAAACCTTCACTCCCGTCTTTCGCTCGCCCGATCCCCCCTAGGGGCGGGCGTGCCGTTGTACCGCTGCTTGAGTATCCCGAGGTCCGTCCCCTCGAGAAACTCCAACACGGCTCTGGCCGCGGCCTCCACGGCCGGAGCCAAGCGTTTCTCTTCGTCGTCCGAGAACCTGCCGAGGACATGGTCCACCAGCGTTCCCTCGGACTCCTTCACCGCTCCCACGCCGAGGCGCAGTCGCGGATATGCGACACCACCCACGACTCGTTCCAGATCCCTGAGGCCGTTGTGACCCCCATGGGACCCTTTTTCTCGGATGCGGAGTCGGCCCACTTCCAAGTTGACGTCGTCGACGCAGGTCAAAACCTGGCAGACGTCGACGTCAGGCTCCTCGAGGAGAACTCTCAGAGCCTCTCCCGAACGATTCATGAAGGTGAGAGGCTTGATCAACCTCCCTCCCCCCGGGACAACCGCCTCCATCATGAGAGGCGACGCCTTTCGAAACTCCACCCCGACTTTTCGAGCCGCGGCATCCAGAACGCGAAAGCCCACGTTGTGGCGCGTTCCAGAGTATTGCATGCCTGGATTCCCAAGTCCGACAACCCAGCGCACGCTCTTCGTCTTAGTCCTCACCCTCGGGGGTCTTACGACCGATGAGCTCCGGCTCCGAGGGGCCTTCCTCGGCCCCCTCCTCGGTCTCGTCCTCGATGTCGCGATGGACCTTCATGTGATTGATCACCACGATGTCGTCTTCGTGGCAGCCGTAGGGCTTGCAATTCTCCGGCATCTCGAGATCGCCGACGGTGATCGATTGGCCGATCTCCAACTTACTCAGATTCACCGTGAAAGCATCGGGAATCTCGAGGGGGAGGCATTCCAGCTGAATGTCTTCCATGAGCTTCTCGACCAAGCTCCCCGAGATCGATGGGGCCGTCCCGATGAACCGGATGGGCACGTAGACGTGGACGGGCTTTTCCCTGTCGACGCGTTGCAGGTCCGCATGGAGGATCTCCGAACCGATGGCGTCGTATTGAATGTCCTTCACCAAGGCCGCCTGCGTCTTCCCCGACAAGGTCAGGTCGACGATATGAACCCCCTGATCCAAGAGTTTCTGGATCTCGCGAGCATTCGCGCAAAGGAGACGCACCTGACGACCCAAGCCGTAGAGGTTCATGGGCACCACGCCCTGCTTGCGCATGCGGCGGCACGCAGCCGTCCCCGTGTGCGTCCGTTCTTCCACCTTGAGAGCGACACTCTTCATCGTCTACTTCTCTACTGGCCCGCTTCGCGCTTCGTCTTCGACGAGCGGGTCTTCACGCGTTTCTTTCCTCGAGGGTCCTCGTCGCTCTCCGATTCGCAGAGCGAGCGAGCGGGAACCCCCACGACCACGTCCCCATCGGACACGTGGTGTTTCGACGGGACGACGGCGCCTGCGCCCACGACGGCCTTCGCGCCCACTGTCACAGGGGCCACGAGTATGGCGCCGCTTCCGACGAAAGCGCCGTCCCGGATATCGGTCCGGTGTTTTTTCCGGCCATCGAAGTTGGCGGTGATCACCCCGGCGCCGATATTGACGCCCCGGCCGACGGTGACGTCGCCCAGGTAGGCAAGATGCAAAGCCAAGCTGCCGGAACCAAGGGTGGAATTCTTCACTTCCACGAAGTTACCCACTCTGGCGCCGTCTTCGATGACCGTTCCCGCTCGCAGATGGGCGAAGGGGCCTATGCTGCAGCGGGCGCCGATGCTAACACCGCCCAAAATCACGGAAAAGGGCCAGATCACGGTCCCGGGACCGATCGTAACCCCTTGTGCCACAAAGGTTGACGCCGCATCCACCAGCTCCACGCCCTTCGCGGCCAATTCCTGGGCGATGCGGCGCTTGAGGATCGCCTGCGCGTTCAACAGTTCCGCCGGCGTATTGATGCCCATGGCCTCGTCGGGATCGTCCAGCAGGAGCGTGTGGACCTTCCGGCCCTCCGCCGCCAGATTCTTGATCACGTCCGGAAGATAGGACTCCCCGGATTCGGCGTGCCGACGGATGCGCTTCAATCCGTCAAAGAGCGCCGCGTTGCGGAAAACGTAGAGACCGGCGTTGATCTCCAAGATCGCCTTTTGTGCGGAATCGGCCTCGCGAGCCTCCACGATTCCGGTGAAACGGCCCCGCCCGTCCCGCAAGACCCGGCCAAGGCTCCCGGGCTCGTCGACGACCGCCGTGAGGAGACTCGCTTCGGCACGGCGTCGGCGATGCTGAGCCAAAAGGGACTTCAGGGTTTCCGGCCGGATCAGCGGCACATCGCCGGAGAGGACCATCACGGCGCCCGAGCGGCCGGCGAGAAGCCGCCGCGTCCGCGCGACGGCGTGCCCCGTTCCCAGTTGCCGGGTCTGGGTCACAAAGCGGACCGGGCGGCCCTTCAACGCCGCTTTGACGGCATCCCGTCCGTGCCCGACGATGACGACGATCTCCCGCGGACGCATGGCCTCCGCCGCGTCCAGAACATGGTGGATCAAAGGCCGTCCGTGGAGGGAGTGCAGAACCTTGGGGATGTCGCTTTGCATCCGAGTACCGCGACCGGCGGCGAGGATGACGATATCGAGGTCAGTGGACACGGCGTGATTCCCATGGTGACGGGACGGATGGAAAAGCCCCGGGCCCCTTGGAGCCCGGGGCTTTCCCGGATTGCCCGACCAGGATTTGAACCTGGAATGAGGGAACCAGAATCCCCAGTGTTGCCAATTACACCATCGGGCAGTGAGCGGAGCCACTTTGACCGGGCTCCGGAGCTCTTTCAAGTAACCCGGCCAGGACTTGAACCTGGAACGAGAGGACCAAAACCTCTTGTGTTACCGATTACACCACCGGGTTAGGTCGAAGGGTTGATAACCCTGGCGGCGCCGACGTTCAAGCGCCCCCGTCCATCTCCGCGGATTCCGCCAATGTTCGCCGCAGAAGATCCAACCCCTGATGGGCCGCTTTCTGCTTCACATCGTGGCGGGACCCGGCGTGGACACGGCGAAGGGTTCTCTCTCCGCCAGCCCACGCCACAGCCGTCCAGACAAGCCCCACGGGTTTCTCGGCCGACCCTCCCGTGGGTCCCGCAATCCCGGTCGTGGACACGGCGAAATCGGCGCCGGTCCGCTCCCTGGCCCCCCGCGCCATGGCGACGGCGGTCTCGAGGCTGACGGCACCGTGGGCCCGAAGAGTCGCACCGGGGACGCCCAGCAGCGCCTCCTTGGCCTCGTTGGCATAGCACACGAAGTCCGCCAAGAAGACGTCGGAGGCTCCCGGGACCTCGGTGATCAGATGACCGATCTCTCCCCCGGTGAGCGACTCCGCCACGGCGAGGGTGGCCCCCCGGCGACGGAGCTGTTCCAAGACGACCTCGGCCAGGGACACCTCGCCCTCCCCAAAGACGTGGGCCCCCAACCGCTCGCGTATCGCCCGCACGCCGTCCTCGACCAGACGACGCGCCACATCCGGGTCGTCCGACTCGGCCTGGACCCGCAACGTGAGCCGCCCCTGTCCACATGTGATGCCGATGAGGGGCTGGCGCCCCCGCTCGAGAAGCGCGCCCAGGCGCACCGCCGCTTCGGACTCAGCGAGCCCCATCGCGTGAACGGTCCGCTCGACGCGGGCTCCTTTGCCCTCACCGAGGACGTCGAGGACGCCTGCCTCCACCATCCCGCGAAGTTCGGAGGGGACGCCGGGAAGCGCCACGACCCGAAACGGTCCCTCTTCGAGAGCGATTCCCGGCGCGAGGCCCACCGGGTTTGGCAGGGCTCGGGTCCCCGCGGGAAGAAAGGCCTCGGGGTAGGGCTGGACCGGAGCCTCCCGCCCGACCCGTTCCCAAAACGAGGCGATCCATGCTACGGCCTGATCATCGAGTCGAAGGTCTCGACTGAACGCTTCCGCCAGGGCGTGGCGCGTGAGGTCGTCCCCCGTACTCCCCAGCCCTCCGGACATGACCACCGCGTCGGCCCGCTCTCTCGATTCCCGAAGACACTCCACGAGATCATCCAGGTCGTCCCCCACGATCTCGATCCGATCCACGTCGTGGCCCCGTTCGTGGAGTCGTCGGGCCAAAAACGCCCCGTTGGCGTCCCGGATGCGGCCATCGATCAACTCGTCGCCGCTGAGGAGCAAAGTCACGTTCATCTCGAGCCTCCGTTCCGGCCCTCGTGGCCCTCATGCATCCCCCGCAGGAGGGTCACACGGAGAAGCGGAAATTGATGATATCGCCGTCTTGGACGACATACTCCTTTCCTTCGAGGCGCATGATGCCCTGAGCCTTCGCTTCCCGGGGACCACCCGCGGCCACGAAGGCCTCGTAGGGAGTGATCTCCGCGCGGATGAATCCACGCTGGATGTCGCTGTGGATCTTGCCCGCCGCGGCGTGGGCCGTGTCACCCTTGCGGATCGTCCACGCGCGCACCTCGTCTTCCCCGACCGTGAAGAAGCAGTGGAGTCCCAAAAGGTCGAACAGTTCCCGAATGACCGTAACGCGAAGAGGCGCCGTGATTCCGAAGTCCTCCATGAACGCCGTGGCCTCCTCTCCCTCCAACTGAGCGATCTCCGCCTCCAGTCGTCCCCGGAGAGCCACGGCCTTCTCCGCCTTACCCTCGAGAGCCTTCAGTCCAGAGGACGCCTCCGGGTCGTCGTCATCCCCCACGTTGACAATAGCCATGGTCGGCTTGCGCGTGAGGAAACCGAAACCGGCGAGAACGTCCTCCATGCCGGAGGAGACCTCCACGTCCGCAAGCCTTTCCCCCTCGTCGATCGCGGCTTGGAGATCCAGGAGCATGGCCAGCTCCTTTTTGTCCTGCTCCTGCGTGGGGGTGGGCTTCTTGACCGACTTCTCGAGCTTCTCCACCCGGCGCTCGATGATCTCGAGATCGGCCACCTGGAACTCGGTCATCAGGTTCTCCCAGTCTCTCAGCGGATCGGGCTCGGGGGGATCATGCGGGAAATTGGGGTCCTCGAAATCCCGGAGGACGACCGCCAAGGCCTCCATCTCCCGCATGCCGGCGAGCAGTTGGGAGCGCCCCTTCACCGCTCCGAGATCGATGCCCGGAAAGTCGTGCATCTCCATGGTGGCGAGGGTGAATTTCTTGGGATTGAAGATATCCCTGAGCTTTTCCAGACGCTCGTCAGGCACGGTGACGACCCGCTCGACCACCTTGCCGAACTCGGCACCGGAGTCCGCGACTTCGCCCGTCATGGCGCCGAGAAGAGTGGATTTTCCACTGCCCGGCCATCCGACCAAACCGATCTTCATGAGTCTCGACCTTTCTTGCGAGGCGGCGGCGCCGAAAAATCAGGCGTCACGACGCCACGTCACCAGTCACTTTTCTCGGGCGTTCGTCCAGACGAACTCGGCGCCATGGGATTTCCACCAGGCGGCCCATGCCCTGAGGGATGCCCGACGCGTCGCGTCATCCGCCGACGACGTCAGCGGTCGGGCACCTTCGGGCCTCTTCCCCACCAACCCGGCAATCAATCCCTCCAGAAGGGGTTGATCTTCTTCGGCGGCTTGCTCGAACGCCGTGATGAGCGGCCCCAAGAATTGGGGTCCGGCGAGTTTCTCGACGGACTGCACGGTCGTGACCTGGGCCCCGCCCATGACGAGGAAACGGGCGGCGTCATCCTCCTGGGAGACATCCGAGATCCGATCGGCGCGGAAGAGGACGCGCGCAAGCACGGCGCGCTCTCCATTGCCGACGACCCACAGTTCGTTCGAGATGATCCGCTCGTCGTCGCTCTCCTCGTCGCGGACGCGGTAGGCCGCCGTCGGTTGGAATCCGAGCCATCGGGTTCGCGCGAAGACGTCCATGTAGGGGAATGTGTCCCCGCCCGCCGAATCGGTCACTCGGACGACCTTCTGTCCGACGAGCCGAGCGTGATAAGCGCTCACCAATCGCTCTTGAAACACGAAAACCAGCACGCAAGCAGCGACGAGGAGAATGCCGCGCATGCGCCATGCCTTCCAGTCCACGTCCCGTAGACGGTTTCCCTCCGCGAACCAGGCCAGCATGATCCCGATCTCGAAAAGCGCGATCAGCGGCGTGGCCATGAGGATCTGGGTGACAGCGTCAGGGGGCGTCAGAAGCGCCCCGATGATGAAGGCGGCCAGGACGAAAAATCGGCGCTTCTCCCGGAAGGTCCGCGATGAGATCATCCCCAGTTTTCCGAGGAGCGCCATGACGATGGGCAACTCGAACACGAGCCCGAGGACCAATGTCAAGGTCGTGAAGAGGGCGAGGTACTCGCTCAGACCGATCCAGTTTTGGATCACCGACGGGTCGGAAAAACTGAGTAGGTAACGCAGCCCCACGGGGATGAGCACGAGATAGCCGAAGGCCACGCCCCCCATGAACAGCAGGAACATGGGGGGAGCGAACTTGTAGACGGCCCGGCGCTCGTGCTTGTAGAGCCCTGCCGCGATGAAGGCCCAGAATTGGTAGATCCAAAAAGGCGCGGAGACGACCAGGGCGACGATGAACGAGACCTTCAGGTAGGCCAAGAATGCGCCGGCCGGAGCAATGCTCTTCAGGGATGCATCCATGCGCAGGTCGATGGCCACCTTCGTATACGGGGCGACCACGAGCTTCATCACGTCCGTGTGCCACAGGAAGACCAGCAAGAAGGCGACGATGGAGGAGAGTACGGCTCGGATGATCCTGGAGCGTAATTCCTCCAAATGGTCGCCGAAACTCATTTCGGAAGACTGGAGAGGGTCGCTCGAGGCTGAGGTGTCGTCTGTCAATGAATTGGTCCTTGCCGCGGAGAAGCCGCGACAGTGTTCCACGGCCGTATCCCCTCATTCAAGGGCGGGACCTTGGGGGGAAAAGAGAAGCGGCGGTAGCCCTCGTTTGGACTCCCGCCGCTGTCGATTCTTCTTCCGTCGATATCCGGGTCAATAGTCCAGGAAGATCTCCAGGTCCTTGGACCGGATCATCTCGATGTTCCAGCGCAAGGCATCCGTGTACTCCTTGGTCTCCTTGAACCAGTTGGGATTCGCATCCTCGCCCACGGCTTCGGGATCGGGATTGTCGCCGATCACGAGGAAGTCCACGTGAGGATCGAACTTCATCACGACCTTGGCCCGATTGTCCTCGAGGATCGCCTTGGCCTGTTGATTGTTGAAACGGCCCGGGAGGTTCCCGAGGAAGTAGAAGATCTTCTGCTCGTTGCGGTCGAAGTAGGGATTGGTGACGAAGTCGCCCCGCTCGGGACGCGCATCCCCTTCGAGGGCGCAAAGCGCCCGATCCTTCTCCACGTCGCGCACCACGATGTACCCGTGATAGTCCTTCACCTTCCCCTTCAGGAAGCCGTAGGTACGGAACCGGGTCCCGCGACGCAGGACCTGCTTCGTCCCGATGTCGATCCAGCAGAGGCCCGTGCGGTAGTCGACGTCCAGAATCTTGCCGTCCGGCAGATCCTTTTCCTTCTTGATACGCAAACCGCGCTTGATGTCGCGCACCTCGCGATCCAACTCCGACATGGTGTCGCTGACGCGAATGAGCTCGGCCCGGTGAGTCGAAACTGCCTTTTCGTAGGTGTCGGTGATGCGCGACAACTGAGTCGCGAGATCATCCTTCTGAGACTCGAGCTGCTGTTCCTTCGTGGCGTTGCGCTGTTTCTCGTCCTCGAGCTCCTGGCTGCGGCGGGCAAGCTCGGTGCGCTGTTCTTCGAGCAACTGGTCGTTTGCCTGCTCGGCGGAAGCCTTGTCGGCCTTGGCCTGGGTCAAATCATTCTTGAGAGACGCGATTTCCGCATCCCGCTTATTGATCGCCGCTTCGGCCGGTCCCAGGATTCCCATCAGGGTGTTGAGCGTCGCATCGGCTTCCAACGAATTCCGGCTCTCCGTGATCCTCTGGCGGACGGGTCGAACGTAGTCGTTGTTGAAGCGCTCCAGGTAGACCTGGGGCGGCTCTCCATCGGCGGGCTCGGGCACGGGAACCGGCACTTCACCGACTTCCTTGGCGAACGAATTCATGGCCTCCCGGAGGGCCGTCACCTTGTCGAAGGCGATGTCCCTCTCGGCACTGGTGGACTTGGCCTTCTTCTTGAGGGCTTCGTTGTCCTTGAACTGGCCGAACCAAAGCGCCCAACCGCCGATGGCGATCACGAGCGTGAAGATGAAAAGCATCATCAGGTTGACGGCGCCCCGCTCACGAGCATGGCTCATCATCGGCAAGAAACCTCCTTGCGGCGCGGGGCGAACCTCTTGGTCGGCCGCTCGCGCAGATTCCGATTCCCTTCGTCGCCCCCACGTCGGCGCGACGCATCACGATACCCCTAACCACAGGCCGGCGAAAGGCCTGGAACCCCGGCACGGCCGGGGATACGCGGGGATTCATTCCTTCTCCGAGCCGACGGAGCCCGCCGGCGCTCGAGGGTCGGGATTCTACGGGCCGAGCCGGGAGCATGTCAAGAACACGCCCTTCAACCCCTCGGAACGCCCGGAGAAGCCATCTTCCGGGCATCGATTCCCTCCCCACAACGTCCAGGAGGCGTGTGAACGGGTTGGGCGCCCGCCGAAGGGGCGGTCACGTCACGCGCGTTCTCGCACGCATCCAGGAAGGATCTCTACATGTCGAAGCCTTCTTCGATTTATGCTCGTTTCGATCTTCTGATCCGCGGGATCGATTCCCTGAAAACGAAGAAAGTTTTGAGGTGGAGACCCCATCCGGTAACATGCCTTTCGTTCTCTTCCCTTCGAAGAGAAGCGCCCTGAGCACCAGCTTTCCACTGGACGCAACTCACTCAGAAGAAGGGAAACCGATGATCACCAACGCTCACTCCAAACCTCAGCTCCCGGCTTTGGGGGCATTCTTCCTCCTCGTTCTCCTCTCCATGACGGCGACGGCCCAGCAACCCCGGTTCGGGCTCGTTCACGAAACGCCCATCCCGACGGGGACTCCATTCGCTCTCTCCACGGTGGCCGGCGATGTCGACGGTGACGGCGACACGGATCTTTACGTCGGATCGTTCTTCGCGGACCAACTGCTTCTCAACGATGGCAGCGGTCACTTCACGGACGCTTCCGCCCAAATTCCCATGATCGGCGGCACCACGACCGATTGCGAGATGGGTGACGTGGATGGCGACGGCGACTTGGACATCGTCCTCACCTCGTCGGTCTTCAGCGGAAGCCTCGTCGTCTTCATCAACAACGGCGGAGTCTTCACGCTCGGTACCCCCGCGATCGCGCTCCCGGCCGGGTCCGTGCCTCAGAGTCTCGAACTCGGCGACATTGACGGCGACGGGGACCTGGACATCGTGGCGGCCTCAACGGGCTCGGTCCTCGTCGTGACGAATACGGGAGGAGGCTCCTTCACGTTCTCGGCGGGCGCCGTTCCGGCGGGCACCGTCGTCGGCACGAAATCCGTGGCCCTATCGGATCTGGATGGAGACGGGGACATTGACATCCTGGCCGGCTCCGCCACCGGAGCTGTCGCCTTGCTCCTGAATAGCGGATCGGGGACGTTTTCAGCGGGCCCCGGCGCGCCGGCTTCATTCCCGACCCCCATCGAACAGGTCGTCCTCGGCGATGTCGACGGAGACGGCGACGACGATGCGATTGTGGTCGTGGCGCTCTCCGGCGCAGCCCTCTACCTCAACGATGGTAGCGCCGGGTTCTCCGTCGCACCGGTCCAATTTCCGGTCCTGAACGGATTCGCGACGACCATCACCCTTGCCGACCTGGACGGTGATGCGGATCTGGACGCTCTTTTCGCGACGAATGCCAGCGCCGTACTCCTCATCAACTCTGGTGCCGGCATCTTCACCGTCGCAGCGGGGCAGATCCCCCAGGATGTCGAACTCGCTGGGGCGCAGACCTTCGCGGTCGCGGACCTGGACCAAGATGGCGACCCGGACGTTTACAACGGCAATGCGAACGCCTCGGGCATCTGGTTCAACGACGGCCTTGGGAACTTCGAGATCCTCCCGGGCCGCACGCCCGCCATCGGTCGAATCACGAACTCCATCGCCCTCGGCGACCTGGATTCCGACGGGGACCTGGATGCCATCGTGGGGAACGACGGGTTGGATCACCTCTTGGTCAACGACGGATCGGGAGTCTTCCAGTTCGCGGGGGGGCCCGCGTCCGCGTTCCCTTCGCCGGGCGTCTTCGGTGCCAAGGACGTCCGCCTGAGTGACGTGGATGGAGACGGCGACCTCGACGCCCTGCTGATGACGCCGGGTGCGCCCGTTGCCCTGCTTCTCAATGACGGGGCAGCCGTCTTCACCGATGCGTCCGGACAGATCGTGAACGGACCGTCCACGGAGGTGTTGAGTTTCGACGTCGGCGACGTCGATGCCGACGGCGATGTCGACATTCTCGTGGGCACGGAGGTCCCCTTCCCAAACCGCCTGTTCCTCAATGACGGCTCGGGGAATTTCACCGACGCCAGCGGCATGCTGCCCGCCCTCATCGCTCACACCACCGGCGTCCACCTCGTCGACGTCGACACCGACGGCGACCTGGACGCCATCGTCCGCAGACTGCAGGGAACGATCGGCTACGAGGTCTGGATCAACAACGGCACCGGCGCATTCACCGCCTTGCCCCTGGCCAGCCCTCCGAACGGCCCTGGAATCTCCGAGGTCATCACGCTGGGTGACGTGGATGGCGACGGCGACATCGATATCGTGACGGCCACTCCGCGCCTGTTCCTGAATAACGGTGCGGGCGTCTTCACGCTCCAACCCACGGCATCCGCTTTCATAGGCGCTCATCCCGGACTCTTCGCGGCCGGGCTCTTCGACGTGGACGGCGACGGCGACCTGGATCTCGTCACCGATGACGTCAAACCCAGTTCCTTGTCCGGAAATCAGCTCTACATCAACGACGGAACGGGAGTCTTCACGGCCGTGCCAAATGCTCTTCCCGCGATCGGCGGGACGACGGCGCTGGCCGCCGCGGATCTGGACGGCGACGGAGACGTGGATGTGTTCGCCGGCAAGAGCGACCAGGATCGCATCTACATTCAGCTCGCACGCCAGTTGGCGTGGCGCCAGACGCCGCGCTACTCCCGCCCGCTGACTCTCGACATTTGGGGCCCTCCCAACACCGGCTGGGCCCTGTTGGCATCACTGGGCACCGGGAGCCAGATGGTTCCCCCCCTCGGCGTCTTCCATTTGGACTTGGCCTCGACCGTCCTCGTCGCTCAAGGCATCCTGGATGCCCAGGGCATGGCGAGTCTCTCGACCAACGCCGCCGCCAATCCGGGAGGACCTCCCCTGACCTTCGACCTGCAGGCCGTCGTCGGCGGCACTCCCCTGCGGTTCACCAACCTGGAGATCCTCCGCTTCCTCGACCTGTAGTCGATAACTGACGGGCACACCCTGCGGGGAACGCCGCAATCAAGGGGGGCGCTGACAGTGACGTCAGCGCCCCCGCTCTTTGGGGAATCCCGCCTCGGAGACCATTCAAGGCAGTGTGAACTCCACCGGGTTCGTCGTGGCGACGATGCTCTGGGTCGCGAAGTCGAACACGATCACGGCCGTGCTCAGCACGACGCCCGAAACGAAGGGAGCGTTCGCTGCATCGACGAGAAAGTTGGTCTGAGCACCACCGTTGCCGTCAAGAACACCCGCCGCGTCGGGAAGGAAGAACGTTCCCGCGAGCGACAGGGCGAACTGAGTGGTGAGATCCGGATTGATCGGAACGACCGGGTCTCCCGAGCTGTACGTGAACCCCGGGTAGCGCCCAGTCGCTCCATAGAGTTGGAGATAGATCCCTCCCGCGACGGGCGAGCCGAGATCGATGTCGAACTGAGTCTGAATCGTCCCGTTGCCCAAGACCGTCGGACCGATGACGTCAAGTCCCTGGGCGATGAGTAATGCGGCGAACGTGCCGGTGTTTCCGGCGGCGATCCCTTCCAACACCTCGCCCCGACCGTCCCCCGTCACATCGTGAAGTGAGGCGTAGTCCGCGTCCGCGCCACCGATCGTCTCGATGTCGTCCACCTGTGCGCCGGACAGGGTGTAAACCTGGAACCGGGAGTTGTTGAAGCCCGACGTCGGCATCGAGGCGAAGCCGATCTCCTCGATGCCGTCGCCGTCCTGATCACGAACCGCCACGACGCGCGCTCCGTAGGATTCTCCCGTCGTCGTTCCCTGGAGGACCAACGAGGCGACGTTGCTACCGTTCGGGAAGAAGCTGACGTCTCCGTTGTTCTGAAGCCCATTGGAGTCGTTGAACTTTCGACCGATGACGAGTCCCGAGGTGGCGGCGGACGGCCCCATGATGATGGCCATGGCCGGTGCATCCGTACTCCCGGGCGAGGACCCGTTCAGCAATGTGGGCGATGCCGTCGAATTGGGCCCGTTCAGGAGCCAAACACGTCCTCCCACAGACCCGGCATACAGGGTGGGAGAGCCCGCGCGTGTCGCCAGGGTCTTGCCCAATCCGTCAAAGGCGATGACGCCGTCCTCCGTATCGAGCATCACGCCGGTGGCGGCGTCGTAATAAACGACTCGGCCGGTCTCGGTAAACGTGTTGGCGTAATTCGGTTCGCCGGCCACAACCGCGGACGTGCCCGCGAGCGTGCCATCCGAGATGGCTCCCAGAGAGACCCCCAGGTTTCCGCCACTTCCGATCTCGCCCACGATGGCCCAGATTTCCGCAGCCGTCGCGCCGGAGAAGCAGGCGACACGACCGGCGTTGGGGCCGCTCACGGGATCGTCGAAATCGGGCGCCCCGACACAAAGATCGCGCACACCGTCACCGTCGACGTCGCCGACATCCTGGATCGATTCCCCGAAACGAGCAGCCGACTGGAGACCGTCGAACGACTGGATCAGGGAGCCATTGCGGCCGGAGAAAAGAAAGACGCGGCCGACAGCTCCTGCCGGTGTCACAAAGTTTCTCGCCGAGACGGCATAGTCCTCGAATCCGTCAGCATCGAAATCTCCGACGTTGACGATATGTTCGCCGAATGTGCCCGACAGAGCCGGGACGGCGGCGACTTCCTGGCGGTGATTGGCCAGGCGACTTTGGGCCACGACCGGGGAGGCCATGAGCACCAGGGCGATGAGGAAGGAGAGGGATTTGATTCGGTGAGGCATGGCGGAATCCGTTTCCATGGGACAACACGGTGGCGACAGGGGAAACACCCCCAAACTGTCTCAATCGGAAACGGTCTCGGGATCGGACACGAATTCCTACGTGACGGAGAAGACAACAGAGCCGACCCACCGTAAGGATCAGGAATTCAAGAGGATACGGAAGGTCTTGCGCAGTCGTTCTTCCGCGCGCATGCAGGCCTTTCTCATGGCCTCCTCCGAGAGGCCGAAGCGACTCCGGCACTCGGCCTGTCCCTCCCCCGCCACCTTGGCGAGAATCAACGCTCGATCCTTCTCCGGAAGAAGGGAAAGCGCCTTCATCGCGAGAACGAGCGTCTCCCGGCGGGCTGCCCACGTCGCCGGCCCGGTTTCGTCATCGGGCATGGGGCGTTCCGATCCGGAACTGCTCTGTCCGAACGAAAGGCTGAGAATGGGGCCCGAATTCCGCTTCAAGGCCATCCAGTGGTCTCTTCGATCGGCGATGGTTCGCCGGGCGATGGTTCTCAACCAACCGCGAAAGGCCATGTCGCCCCGGTCGACGAATGTCGCCCCTCCTTCGATGACGCGCAGCTTGATGTGCTGCACGAGGTCCTCGGGTTGCTCGAACCGGAAAAGGTCCGCCGCTTCCGCCCGCACCACGGCCATGAGCAGATCCGTCTCCCCCTCCAGTCGCGCGCCGATGGAGTCGTGTTCTTCGTTCACCGATCCTCTCCACGGGTCTCGCGAACCACGAGCCGAAAACCGATCCAATCGGCAACCCTTCCGGGCTCCACATGGCGCACACGGGAGTTCGTGAAGTCAACGGCCTTGGAGTCGCTGAAGCAACCACCGAAAACGGGAACGCGATCCCCATCGTCGTTTCCCTCGCCCCATTCGGCGACGGATCCCATCATGTCGAACGCGCCGAAGATCGATTCGTCACGCCAATAGCTCATGACGGCTTCGCGGCCGACGATGTCTCTCGAGAAGCGGCTGTTGGTCCACCCCGGATGGAAGAAATCGCCGAACGCGAATCTCCGCGTCTCGCCGCCGTAGAGGCCTCGCTCCCAGTCATCACGAGTCGGCAGCCCGTACCGCCAGCCCGAAGGAACGGTGCGGTTTCGCCAAGCGACATAGCATTGGGCATCCCCATGCGAGATCCCCACCACGGGAAGCTTGCCCTGCTCCGCATCCAAAGACCGAAACCCCACCACATGATCGCCCTGGACGAGCGGTGCTCCGGATGTCTGCCGAGGAACGTGAAGTGAACGCCCCGCCTTCGCCATCTCATCGAGGACCTCTCGGGAATTCAGGAACTGGAGGTACTCGTCCACAGTCACCTCGTGGCGCATCATTGCGAGGACGGTCGCCTGCTCGAGGCTGTCGATCTCGGTCGTCACGCGAACGAAACCCTTCGGAATCTCATCCGACGCGAGAAGTCGCACGGAGGTGTCGGCATGCCCGTGTCGATGGTACGGGTCCTCCCTGTAGTCGACGTGAAACGAAACTCGGCAGTCGTCGAATCCCTCTCGCCGCAACACGGCCAGGTATTCGCCAGCACCGATCATGACGCCTTCGAGGGGTGTTGTGCCAAGGCGCGTGGCGTCACTCATGAGGAGTGGCGCCGCCGTGGGAACCATGCGCACGCCGTCCGGCAACGAAGCGCTGACCCATCTTCCCCATCTCCATAGGCGAACGGGTTGACCCGACCGTGGCGGCCCCGAGCCACGCGATGCGGGAATGAGATCTCCTCTCCTTAGCCCACCGCGCCCCGACAGGACACGGTATGCGAAGCGGCCGGGCATCATGGAGGGAGGGGTCTTCCCGAGCGGGACGGGAACCCGGCGAATCTCCGTCGCCTCCTCGATCCATCGTGCGTGCGGCCAGATCTCGGAGAGACGACTCTGGGGGATGCTTCGGAACAGGTGTACCTCCGCGCCGGGAGGCATGCTGGTGATCGTGACGGGCGTCGCATCGGCAAGCCTGTCTCGCCACTCAGATGTTCTGCCGTATTGAAGTGCCAGCTTGCGATAGTAGCGACCGATGGGGCCACCCCGCGGGCTGCGGTTGTCCAACCAGCGCTGGTGGTAGAGTCGAGCCCGTGTGTCGTCCAGTCCCTCGATGCCGGGATCAACCTCCTCGGCCCGACTCAAGACCTCGAGGACACGAGTCAGGGCCAACGCCCTCTCCTGCACTTCACGCTCCACACTGAGAGTCAATCGAGTACGTTCGGCGGTTTCCTCCGTGGTCAAACGCCGGTTCTCGGCCAGTGAGTTCAGGGCTCGAAGCCTCCACTGTCGATTTTCGACCGGAACACGATCCCTCTCATAGATCTTCAGGAGCGCTCGCGCGTCCGCGACCAAACGCTGTGCCTGCCCGCGCCGGGCCTGCTCGCGCTTTTGTGCCTGCACCACTCCCCATCCCACGGCGAACGCCAGGACGACAAGGGATGCGGCAAGAGCATTGCAAAGGGCGCGATGTCTTCGGCGCCATCGAATGAAGCGACCGATGGCTCCCGGCGGGCGAGAAAGAATCGGACGATACGCGAGGATTCTTCGCAGGTCTTCACCAAAAGCTGCTGCACTCGGGAAGCGATCCGAGGGGTCTTTTTCCATGGCGCGGGCAAGGACACAGGCAAGGTCCCTTGGGACGTCTGGATTGACCGAGTGAAGCGGAGGCGGCTCCTCGTTCAGGATTCGGTCGTAGAGACGTTCCACGGAATCCGCCCGAAACGGAGGAGATAGCGTACAGGCCTCAAAGAGCGTGACGCCCAAACCGTAGACGTCCGTTCGAGCGTCGATCCTCCCCCCATGAGCGCCGAGCTGCTCAGGCGCGGCATAGCGCGGTGATCCAGCAAACGAAGTCGTCAGATTGAATTCGTCCTCGGAGAGACTCTTGGCCAGCCCGAAGTCGAGCAGGAGCGCGCGGCCGTCCCGATCGATCATGATGTTCCCGGGCTTCACGTCACGGTGAGCGATCCCCTCCGCGTGAGCCGCCTCGAGAGCGTCGCAGACATCCGCACCCCACTGGAGGATAGACGCTGCATTGAGCTGGCGTTCGTGGGCCCGGGCCGACGCGATCTTGGCAGCGAGGCTCTTGCCGGGGACGAAATCCATCGCAATGAAACGGATCCCGTCCGCCTCTCCCACCTCGAGCAACCTCACGATGTTTGGGTGGCGGAGCCGCGCGGCGGCGCGTGCCTCGCGGCGAAAACGCTCGATCGCCGTGGGCGAGAGGGATGAGCCAGCAGGAAGAATCTTCAGGGCGACCAGTCGCCCGAGTTTCTCCTGCTCCGCGAGGAAGACCTCGCCCATGCCCCCTTTGCCCAGGCGGCGGAGGAGGCGGAATCCTCCCAACCTCTCCCGCCCGAGATCAGCTTCGACGGGAGCCAGACAAAGAGTCTCTTCCAGTGACCGCCCGCGAACGATCTCGAACAGATGGCCGAACACGTCGTTCACCTGTCCCGCGTCGATGCCCTCTCTGCGGAGGAACTCTTCGGGAGAAAGAACATCTCCTGCCAGGAGGGCGTCCAGGTATCGATCGAAGGCCGAGCTTTCGCCCGTTGACGTCATGGAAGGGGACTCCGGGGATCGATTCAGTTCCCGAATCTTACCGGATGGGGACGATGATGCGGAACGTCCCCTCCGCCCAGAGCGGTTTACAGGGCCCTTCTCAAACGGAGAGCATTCAGGACGACGGACAGCGAGCTGAAACTCATGGCCGCGGCCGCGATCATTGGGCTGAGCAGGATGCCGAACACCGGATAGAGCACACCAGCTGCGATGGGCACCCCCAAAGCGTTGTAGATGAAAGCGAAAAAGAGGTTCTGCCGGATGTTCGACATGGTGGCTCGACTGAGCCGCCGGGCACGGCAGATACCTCGGAGATCGCCCTTCACCAATGTGACTCCGGCCGACTCCATGGCGACGTCCGTTCCCGTTCCCATGGCGATGCCCACGTCGGCGGTCGCGAGAGCCGGAGCGTCATTGACGCCGTCCCCGGCCATCGCCACCATGTGGCCCTCCCCCTGGAGCCGCTTCACGACCCGCGCTTTTTCATCCGGCAAAACCTCGGCAATCACTTCGTCGATCCCAAGTCTCCCGGCGACCTCCTTGGCCGTCGTCGGGTTGTCCCCCGTCAGAAGAACGATGCGAAGTCCTTCGGCGTGGAGTTCGCGAATCGCCTCGGGGGTCGTCGACCGAATCGGGTCCCCCAGGGCCAAAAGCCCCGCAGGTCGGCCGTCGACCGCCACGTAGACCACGGTCAACGACTTGTCTCTCAGTCTCTTGGCTTCGTTGTCGAGGGGGTCGGTGGAGACGCCGAGGTCCCTCATGAGTTTCTCGGTGCCCACGGCGACCGTCTTCGAGCCCACCCTTCCGTGAAGCCCACGGCCCGTCACGCTCTCGACCTGCTCGGGAGGCTCGAGGGCGAGGTCGCGAGCCTCCGCGGCGCGGACGATCGCTTCACCCAGGGGGTGCTCGCTGGCGCGCTCGAGGCTCGCCGCCCATCGCAGGCATTCGTCGGGCGTGAAGCCCTCGGTGGTCACGGTGTCCTCGAGATCCGGGTGCCCCTCCGTCAGCGTTCCCGTCTTGTCGACCACGAGGACGTCGACCTCGCGAAAGTGTTCGATGGCCTCAGCCGACCGGAAAAGGACGCCCATTCGCGCGCCCCGTCCCGTGGCCACCATGATCGACATGGGCGTGGCCAACCCCAGGGCGCACGGGCACGCGATGATGAGCACCGCCACCGCGTTGACGAGTGCGTGGGCCATCCGCGGGTCCGGACCGATCCACGCCCAGATGACGAAGGTGACGAGTGCGATACCGACGACGATGGGCACGAAAACCCCGGCCACGCGATCCGCAAGTCCTTGAATCGGAGCGCGGCTTCGCTGGGCCTCCGCCACCATCTGGATGATGCGGGCAAACAGCGTCTCCGAACCGACCTTCTCGGCCTCCATGAGAAGCGACCCCGTCCCGTTCACGGTGGACGCGATGAGGCGGTCGCCCTTTTGCTTCAGCACGGGCACCGGTTCACCCGTCACGGTGGACTCGTCCACCGAGCTCTCTCCTTCCAGGACGACCCCATCCACGGGGATGCGCTCCCCCGGCCTCACACGCAGCTTCTGACCGGGCTTGACGGTCTCGACCAGCACTTCTTCTTCCCGACCGTCATCCATGACGAGACGGGCCGTCTTCGGCGCCAGATCGAGCAGTTCGCGAATGGCAGCCCCCGCGCTCGTCCGGGCCTTCAGTTCCATGACCTGCCCCAGAAGGACGAGGACGACGATCACCGCCGCGGACTCGAAGTAGACGGGCAGCTGCCCCGACGCATCGCGGAACGAATCAGGAAACACTCGCGGAAAGAGAACCGCTGTGGCGCTGAAGAGATACGCGACCAGGACACCCAGACCGATCAACGTGAACATGTTCAGCTTCATGGTCTTCAGCGAACGCGCCCCTCTCTCGAGGAAAGGCCACCCGGACCAGAACACGACGGGCGCCGAGAGGAGAAGCTGAATCCAGTGGATGAGCGTGGGCGATACGTCTCCCAGTCCCCCTTTTCCTGGAAGGAACTCCGCCATGGCCGCGTAGAAGACGGGAATCGTCAGCACGAGCCCCACGCGAAAGCGACGACGCATGTCCGCCAGTTCGGCATCTTCCTCCCCGTCGGCCGAGGCCACCGGAGCCAAGGGCTGAAGACTCATGCCGCAGATCGGACACGGGCCCGGAGCATCGGCCCTGACGTCGGGATGCATGGGGCAGGTGTAGTGGGTCCCGCTGCTCGATGTCGAATCCGAAACCGATGGCGAGGACGGGTGCGCCTCCTCGTGTTCATGGCAGCTCATGGCGTCTCCTTCTCGAAACGTGGGAACCGGGCAGGTAAGAAAAAGCGAGGCCGGAACTCGCGTTCCGGCCTCGCGTGGGAAACGTCGACGTGGAGAGATTCAGTCGCGGCTGCCCTTGCCCGAGCCCTTGCCCTTCGAGAGCATCTTCTTGGGCATGTACTTCTCGGGGTTCTTCGAGAACTCCTCGATGCAGTCCTCGCAGCAAAGCCCGACGATCTTCTTCTTGTAGACCACGAAAATGGCAGGATCGACGTCGTCGTCCTTCTCGACCAGGCATTTCTTGTTGCCCAACTCGGTGACGCCTTTCATGGTCAACCTCGCCAGCGTCCGTCGGGCGTTCTTCTTGACCTTCTTGGCGCATCCCGGACAGCAAAGCCCGATGCGGTGCCCTTGGACGACAACGCTCTTTCCGGGTTTCACTTTCCCTCCCATGATCGGGCAGGTGGCATTGCCCACATCCTTCACCCTGTCGGCGGGATAGGCCTTCGCGAGTGCGGCCTTCGGGTCGGCCTTCGCCATCTTGAGGCACTTCTTGCAACACACGTAGACCCTCTGGCCGTCCTCTTCGACGAAGAGATTCTTCTTGACCGGCTTGCCGGAGTAGGGGCAGGCTTCGTTGCCGAAGAACGGCACGGTGACCTTCGAGGTCTGGGCGGGAACGGTTCCGAAAAGGGCCACGGCGGCCAGGGTCGTCATGAGAACTCTGAGCATGGAATGGACTCCTTGAATAGGGGCTCCGATGAAGGGAGCGATCATCAAATGAACGAAGGCCGTGGGTGAATTCATTCACCGATTCGCCTCCGTCCCGAGAAAAGAACACGAGTTTCCTGAATGAGGCTGAAGAGCACGGGGACGACGAACATGGTGAGCAGTTCCACGGTCATGCCGCCGAACGACGGAATCGCCATCGGAACCATGATATCCGCCCCCCGGCCAGACGATGTCAAGACTGGAAGAAGGGCCAGAATCGTCGTGGCCGTGGTCATGAGGCACGGTCGGACGCGGCGGCAGCCAGCATGCATGACGGCCGCCCGGACCTCGTCCCTCGTCTTGGGCTTCGCCTCGTCGAATCTCTGCATGAGGTAGGTCCCCATGACGACCCCGTCGTCGGTGGCGATGCCGAACAAGGCCAGAAACCCCACCCAAACGGCCACGCTCAAATCGATGGTGTGAACCTGGAAGAGGTCTCTCATGTTTTGTCCGAAGACGTCGAAGTCGAGGAACCAGTCCTGCCCGTAGAGCCAGAGCATGAGGAAGCCGCCCGACCACGCCACGAAGACTCCGGTGAACACCAGGAACGTGAACGACACCTTCTTGAACTGGAAATACAAAAGCAGAAAGATGACGAAGAGGGCCAGAGGCAGGACGATTTTCATCTTCTTTTCGGAACGGATCTGGTTCTCGTAGGACCCCGCGAAGGCGTAGCTCACGCCCTCGGGAATGACGAGCTCGCCCGAGGCGATCTTCTCTTTCAGGAAGCGCTGGCAGTCCTCGACCACGTTCACTTCGGCATATCCATCCTTCATGTCGAAAAGGACATACCCCACGAGGAAGGTGTCTTCGCTCTTGATGACCTGGGGGCCCGGCGTGTACCGGATCTTCGCGAGCTGTCCCAAGGGGATCTGCACCCCCATCGCACCGGGAACGAGGATCGTGTTCAGGCTCTCCACGGTGTCACGAAGCTCCCGAGCGTACCGCACACGCACCGGATAGCGCTCCCGCCCCTCGACGGTGGTCGTTAGCTTCCGTCCGCCGACGGCGACTTCGATGACGTCCTGAACCTGCCTGATCTTCACCCCATAGCGCGCGATCGCCTCACGGTCGATCTCGATCTCCAGGTAGGGCTTGCCCACGATCCGGTCCGCGATCACGGCGCTGGCTTCGACGGAGGGCACCTCCTTCAAAAGACGCTCCAACTCCAGACCGACCGCTTCGATCGTCTCCAGATCGGGACCGCGCACCTTGATGCCCATGGGGGCGCGCATGCCGCTCTGCAGCATCACGATGCGCGCCTTGATGGGCTGAAGCTTCGTGGCCGACGTCACGCCCGGCATCTGAGCCGCCTTCACGATCTCGTTCCAGATGTCATCCGGAGAACGGATCTCGTCTCGCCACTGACGATACGGGCGTCCATCGTCGTCGGGGATCAATTCGCCCTTCTCGTCCCGGAGAAACTCGTCCTTCTCCTCGTCGTAGGCGAAGCGCAACAGATCGCCGCTCTCGTCCGTGATGTACTCGGACTTGTAGTTGATGATGGTTTCGATCATGCCGATCGGCGCCGGATCAAGCGGGCTGTCGACCCGTCCCAACTTGCCCACGGCGGTCTCGACCTCGGGGATCGCAGTGATGGCGGCGTCCTGCCGGCTGATGATGTCCGTCACTTCGCCAATCGAAGCGTGAGGCATGGCGATGGGCATGAAGAGGTAGGCGCCCTCGTCCAACCTGGGCATGAACTCCTTGCCGAGGCCTGGAAATTCGTGGGTCGCCGTCACCCAGAATTCCGACTCGCGGAGGTCATCGCCCTCGAGGCCTACCGAGTCCATGAGACGGGGAATGTAGCCGAACGTGGGCACCCAGCCGCGCCAGATCACGAGCCCGAAGAGGACGAGCGCCACGGGCATGCTCATGAAGAGCAGTTTGTGCCTGAGCGCCCACCCCAGGATGGGGGCATAGATCCACTGGAAAAAGCGGAAGAAGAGCAGCAACCCGCCGAGGCAGGAGACCACGAAGATCAGGTTTTCGAGGGGCTTCTCCGGACCGAATGGGGCCCAGTGCTCGGCGAGGAAGACACCCACGACGGCGGCCGCAACGAGACTCGTCGAGCCCAAGATTGTCTTCTGAATCCATGCCGGCAGGAAAGGCTCGGTGATGCGCCAGATGCCGATCCCGAGCAGGATCGCCCCCGCCCACCACCAGGTCATGGCGCTGAGCACGATCCCCCCCAACAGGAGGATGCCGGACCCCACGTGGCGCAGCATTCCCCGGGACGGCTTACGAGCCAAGAGGACGTGAGCGAGCGGCGGGATGAGGGTCAGCGCGAGGACGATCGATCCGAGCAACGCAAACGTCTTCGTGTAGGCAAGGGGCTTGAAGAGTTTGCCTTCGGCGGCCTCCATGGTGAACACCGGAAGAAAGCTCACAACCGTGGTCAGGACGCTCGTCAAAACCGCGCTTCCCACTTCCGAGGAGGCTCGGAACACCACCTCGAGCCGGCTTTCATCCGGCCCGGCTTCGTCCAGGTGTTTCAGAATGTTCTCGCAGATGACGATGCCCATGTCGACCATCGTGCCGATGGCGATGGCGATGCCCGAGAGCGCCACGACGTTGGCGTCGACGCCGAACTGCTTCATGAGGATGAAGCAGACGAGGACGGCAAGCGGCACGACGGACGAGATGAGGATCGAACTGCGCAGGTGCATCACCATCACGAGTACGACGATGATGGTGACGAAGATTTCCTCCGAGAGCGCCGAGTCCAGGGTGCCCAACGTCTCGCGGATGAGCCCCGTGCGGTCATAGAACGGGACGACCGTAACTTGAGAGACGCGGCCATCGCTGAGCGTCTTCGAGGGGAGCCCGGGCCCCAACTCCTCGATCTTCTTCTTCACCCGCTCCAAGACGGCGAGGGGGTTCTCGCCGTAGCGCACGACGACGACGCCGCCCACGGCTTCGGAACCTTCCTTGTCGAGGGCACCTCGCCGAAGGGCCGGCCCCAGGCTCACGGTCGCCACGTTCCGCACGGTGATGGGCACGTTGTCGACGACCTTGACGACGACCTTCTCGATGTCCTCGAGCGAACGGATGAACCCCACCCCGCGGACCACGTACTCCACCTTGTTGAGCTCGATGGTCCGGGCTCCGACGTCGATATTCGACATCCGGACCGCGGAGTAGATCTCGGCCAGGCTGACCCCGTGAGCGCGCATGGCGTCCGGATCCACGTCGATCTGGTACTCCTTCACGTAGCCGCCGATGCTGGCCACTTCCGCGACGCCGTCGACGGCCTGGAGCCCGTAGCGCACGTACCAGTCCTGGATGCTGCGGAGTTCCTGGAGATCCCATTCTCCCGTGGGCTCACCGTTCTCGTCGCGCCCCTCCAGCGTGTACCAGAAGACCTGCCCCAAAGCGGTGGCATCGGGACCGAGGGCCGGCTGGACCTCATCCGGCAGGGTTCCCGCGGGGAGGCTGTTGAGCTTCTCGAGGATGCGGCTTCTGGACCAGTAGAACTCCACGTCCTCCTTGAACACGACGTAGATCGTCGAGAACCCGAACATGGAGTAGCTACGGATCGTCTTGACGCCGGGAATGCCCAGCAGCGCCACGGTCATCGGATAGCTGATCTGGTCCTCGACGTCTTGAGGGGATCGACCCGGCCATTTCGTGAAGACGATCTGCTGGTTCTCACCGATATCCGGGATCGCGTCGACGGGAACGGGATCTCTCGGAAGGCCACCCAACTCCCAGTCGAAGGGCGCCACCAACATGCCCCAACCGATGAGAAAGACGACGAACAGCCCGACGATGAGCTTGTTCTCCAGGCAGAACCGCATGAGGCGGTCCAGAGCCGAGGGACGCTGGGAGATTTCGGTCATTTCTGAACTCCCTCGTACGTCTTCATGACGTCGCCGCACTGCAACATCTCGCTGCCGAAGTAGGGATTCTTCACCTCCTCGGTCGCCTGCAGCCACGGAGCGCCTTCGCCCCCCAAAGCCATGGGGCAGAAGACCTCGAAGTGTTTCTCCGTGCCCGCATGCTTGAAGGCGCTCTCCATATCGACGATGGTCTTCGAGATGTCCGCGAAGGCAGCTCGCACCTCCTCGATCTTCGGTGCCGAGAGGGCGGCAGAGATCGCCTGTTTCAAGGCCTTGGCGAGCGCCATCCACCGCATGTGCAGGTCTCCCTGCACGAGAGTCATGTCGACCGCATCCACCGCTTTTTCGAGAGCGGCGAGGGCCGTCTCCGCTGCCGCGACATCGTCGTTCGCGAGGGCCTTCTGCGCCGAGAAATATGCCTCGTAGACGAGCCCCAGGTCCTCGAGGAATCCGAGGGGCGCCGCGGGAGGTTCGTCGGTCTGGGCCGGCATGCTCATCATGCTGGGCCTGGCCTGGATCTGGAGAGCGCTGTCGATCTTGAAGTTGCCGTGGGTCACGACGACCTCGCCCTTCTTCAACCCCTCCAAGATGACGTAGTACCGCCCCGCTCGGGGCCCGACGGTGACCTCTCGGCCCTCGTAGGTGGGCTTGTCCGCCTTCATGTCCTGGACGTAGACGACGGCTCGCTTGCCCGTCAGCAAAACGGCGCTCGCGGGAACCACCAGGGGAGCCCGTTCGACGTCACCCGCGGGAACGAAGCCCAAGGATTCCGCCGTCACCAGCGCCATGCCGCAAATGTCGCACTTCCCCTGGGCATCCTTGACGATCTCGTGGTGCATGGGGCAGATCCACTTGCCCGCCAAGGCCGGGTCCATCACGTCTCCTCCGGCCGCGATGCGTGACTTGACGATCGCACGCACGAACATGCCGGGTTTCAGGCGTCGGTCCTCATTCCGAACGTTGACCCGCACCTTGGTCGTCCGCGTGGCGTCGTTCAGGAAGGGGGGCACGAACGAAATCCAACCCTCGAAGACTTCGCCTGGATAGGCCTCGGTACGAAGTTCCACCTCCTGGCCGTAGCGAATCCAGGGGAGATCCAACTCATAGGCGTCGAGCAGGACCCACAGTTCGCTGAGATCGGCGACCGTGTAGATGGGTGAGCCCGTCTTCACGTACATGCCCTCGACGGCATTCTTGTGGATGACGATTCCCGAAAGGGGTGCCTCGATCTCCACGTGTGACTCGGCGGTCCTCCTCTCCTCGATGGCCTGGATCTGACTGTCACTGAGACCCCACAGAGAGAGTTTCTCACGGGCAGAATCGAGGAGCTTCTTCGCGCTGTCCCGCAGGAATGCGCTCTTCTCCTTCTTGGAGTCCTCGTACCCCTTCTTCGCTTCGACGAGCGCCTCTTGAGCCTCGAGAAGTTCGGGGCTGTAGAGCAACACCATGTGGTCGCCCTTGCTCACCCGGGTCCCCGTGTAGTCGACGTAGAGCCTGTCCAGCCGGCCCGGCACCCAAGCGGACACCTCCTTGACGCGGGTTTCGTCATACTCGACCTTTCCGACCAGCCGGACGTCGGTGGCGACGAAACGCCGTTCGACCTTCGCCGTTTCGACCTGGGCCAAGGCGATGGCATTCTTCGTCAAGGTGATGGTGCTCGGTGCGCCTCCGTCGTCCTCGCTCTGGACGAGCGGGACCAGGTCCATCCCGCAGATCGGGCACTGGCCGGGCTTCGGCATCTTGATCTGGGGATGCATGGGGCAGGTCCAGATCTCCGGCTTCTCGTCGGCATGACCCAGGTGCTCGCCCGCCTGCTCCTGCCCGGAAGCAGGGAGCGGCGACGGCTCGGGCGCCTGCCCCTTGCCGAACTCGAAGGCGAGCCAAATGAGGAGACCCGCGACGATCCAATGGGTCCAATCGTGCTTGAATAGCCCCAAGATGATGGAGACGGCCTTCGGTCGCGTCATGGCATGATTCCTCCAGTCAAAGCCCGGATGCGGGCACGGGCCTGCTCGAGATCCGCACGCGCCCGATCGTAGGCTCGCTCGAACCCGAGATAGACGCGTTGGGCGTCGATATAGTCGGTGAGAGTCGCGCGCCCGGCCTGGTAGGCCACTTGGGTGACCTCCAGGGCTTGGCGGGCCCGCGGGATGAGACTCAGCTGGTAGAGATCTCGTTGCCGAAGTGCGTCGTCCAGCTTGTAGAGCGCCTGATCCAGCTTCGCTCGTAGATCGTTCTCAGCCTGAACGAGCTGGGTTGCGGCGGATCGTTTCCTGGCCTCGGCTTCCCTCACCTCGGCGTTGTACTTCTGCCTCCAGATCGGCAGGGTGAAGGACAAGGTGAAGGACAGGGGATCGTCGCCGGACCCGCCCACGTTGGGCGAGATGGCCTCGTCCGTCGCGATATACGTGGCGCCGAAACCGAGGTCGGGGTAGCCCGAGAGCTTCGCCAGCTCAATCCTCTCCTCCGCCTGATGAATCTGCTCCCGAATCGCGCGCAGCCTGGGGTTCGACTCGAGAAGCGCCTGCTGAAGCCCCTCCGTCCGAAGCTTCCCTTCCACGTGCTTTGGAGCGTCCGGCCAGGGCAGGATGTCTTCTCCGCGCCAGTTCATCGCGGCGCGGAGGCGGGAACTCAAAGGCTTGCGGAAGGTCTGCAGGGTCTCGAGTTCGTTCTCGAGCTTTCCGATCTCGACTTGGAGGCGGAGGAGTTCGTTCTCGCTGGCTCCCCCCTGGACACGCCTTTGGGCCACGGGCTCCAATCGCTTGAGAAGGACCAGGTTTTCGTTGGTGATGTCGATGACCTGCCTGAGGTAGACGTACTCGAAGAAGGCGTCGCGAATCTCTTGGTCCACCGCAAACGCCGCCGCCTCGAGGTCCCACCAGAGCTTTTCGGCAGCGCGGGCCGCGACGCGCCCGCGGGCTTCCAGCTTGCCGAACCAGGGAAATGCCTGGGAGAGGGAAAACTTCTGCTCCTGCGCCCCCGTCCTGGTCTGCACCCGTTCCACGAACTGGGAGTAACTGAACTTCGGCTCCGGCAGAGCGATCACCTGCGGAACCCGCTCCAAGGCGGCCCGCCAAGCCTGGTAGGACGATCGGAGTCCCGCGTTGTGGGTCAGTCCGTAGCGAAGCCAAGCGTCGAGAGTGGATGGCACGGGGGTGGTCGCACCTTCGTTCTCGGCGAACGCGGCGTGTTGCCCCAAGGCCGCCAAGTCCGGTCGTGCCAGACGCTTGATCTCGATCTCTTCTTCCACGTACGACGTGCCGCAGCCTGCGGCGATCCAGACCGCCGCGAGGGGAAGAACCCAGCGGCCGGCCCGTGAGCGCAAAAGGCGCATGATTCATCTCTCCAGGAGTCAAGTCGGTGAGAATCTCGAGGCGAGGTCGGGGAGGCCCCAGACCTCTTCACTCCGAGAAACTCGGAGTGAGGACAGACTTCGACTGGGAGACGTTGACTTAGTTTCGGAAGACGCCGATCAAGGAGAGGCGGCGCACGTGGCGCGTCGGGGTGGGGCGAACGACCTCGGAGGCCTCCGAGCAGGAGGCGTCGTCCTCCGCGGCGACCGAACCCACCTCCAGAAGAGGCTTCAGTTCCGGCAGCGTCCAGGCCAGGCCTCTATCCTGGCTCTTTTCCTCTTGGAGAGGAAGAACCGGGAGAGGGTCGGGGGCGGCCTCGCAGGGACAACGATCCGCCGGGGCAGGTGCACAGCAGCACGACCTTGCGACGATACGCTTCGCACAGGGGGCCTGTTCACAGGACACGAAGGCGGTCTCCCCCAGCCAAGCGGCGGAGGAAATCAAGCAGAGTCCGAGAATGAGAGCCGTTCGTTGCAAGCGTCTGGGTCCGTTCAGTGGTCCGTGTCCATGTTCCAGTATGCCCTTCGTCCCTTTGAACGCAAGAACTGGACAGGGAAGTCCCGCAAAAAAAATTTCGTCCTCCCGAGTAGAGAGAACCCCTTCTTGCCGCCGTCCCCGGCACGAGTATAGTGATTCCAGCGGTCCCCGATCCTCGGGACCCGACCATCAGATTTCCCATCGTTCTTTTCTCACCGGAACACATCACCCTTGACAACGGTCGTCGGCATCATCGGCGGCATCGGAAGTGGAAAGTCCGCAGCCGGTCGCATCCTGAACCGACTGGGAGCTCGCGTCCTCGATGCCGATGCTTCCGCCCACCGGGTCCTGAACTCGGCCGAAGTCAAGAAAGCCCTGGTGGAGAAGTTCGGAACCGAAATCTTGGACGGCAACGGAGGAGTGGACCGTGCGGCCTTGGCTTCGGAGGTCTTCGGACCGGAAGGCGAGGCGGCGAGACGGTGGCTGGAGGAGCTGGTCCATCCCGAGGTCCGAAGGTTTCTGCTTTCGGAGCTGAAGGCGGCCAGGGAGTCGAACACTCCCGTGGTCATCTTGGATGTGCCCCTGCTCTTGGAGTCCCCCCTCGGGGAAGAATGCGACCACGTTCTTTTCCTGAAGGTGGATGACGCGATACGCCGGGCGCGAGTGAAAGAGCGTGGCTGGTCGCCGGAGGATCTTGCAGCCCGCGAAGCGGCTCAGACACCGTTGGCGGAAAAGGAAGACCGAGCCGACGTCGTCGTCGACAACAACGGTTCGATCGAGGATCTCGAGAGCGCTCTGAAGGAGCTTCACCGGGTCTGGAAGGCCCAAGCATCGGAGAAGGTCATGGCGAAAGCAGCCAAGAAGAAGACATCCAAGCGATCCGCCGACGAGATCGAGGACACCGCCACCGAAACGGAGGCGGAGCAGACGGAAGAGTCTCCGCGCCCCAAGAAGGCCGCGAAGAAGAAGACGAAGAAGGCGAGTTCGAAGGCTCGAACAAAGGCTGAGACCGAGCCCGAATCCGACGACACGCCGTCCGAATCCTCCGCATCCTCGGTGCCCGAAGCCGCCGCTCCGACGGAAGAGCTGGAGCCCATCGACCTCTCCGTGATTCAGACGATGTCGCTGCACGATCTCCAGGCACTCGTCGAGAAGGAGGGGCTCGAGGACCCCAGCGGCATGACGCGGCAGGATCTGATCTTCCGCTTCCTCAAGCTGCGGTCTGCCCGGGGCGGCACTTTCTATGGCCGGGGCGTCCTCGAGACGCTTCCCGACGGATTCGGGTTCCTCAGATCGCCCGCATACCACTATCTCCCCTGCCCGGACGACATCTACATCTCGCCCTCGCAGATCCGGCGGTTCGGACTGAAGACGGGGTGCATGGTCGAAGGACAGATCCGCCCCCCGAAGGAAAACGAGCGTTACTTCGCACTTCTTCGGGTCGACAAGGTCAACGGGTTCCCGCCCGACAAGCTGGTCGAGTTGCCCGTCTTCGAGGAACTGACGCCTCTGTACCCCGAAGAGCGCTTCATGCTCGAGACGACCGACGAGGATATCTCGATGCGAATCGTGGACCTCATCGCTCCCATCGGCAAGGGCCAGCGCGGCCTCATCGTCGCCCCCCCCAGGACGGGCAAGACGATCCTCCTGCAGAAATTCGCCAACTCCATTGCGACCAACGCCCCAGATGTCGACCTCATCGTGCTCCTCATCGATGAGCGCCCCGAGGAGGTCACGGACATGGAACGGTCCGTCCGCGGCGAAGTCATCTCATCGACGTTCGATGAGCCGGCCAGCCGTCACATCCAGGTCGCCGAAATGGTGATCGAGAAGGCCAAGCGCATGGTCGAATACGGTCGAGACGTCGTGATCCTCCTGGACTCCATCACCCGACTGGGCCGGGCCTACAACACCGAGGTGCCCCATTCGGGGAAGATCCTCTCCGGCGGCGTCGACGCCTCCGCGCTTCAAAAACCCAAGCGATTCTTCGGCGCCGCGCGCAACATCGAGGGAGGCGGGAGTCTCACGATTCTGGCGACGGCTCTCATCGAAACCGGAAGCCGCATGGACGAGGTGATCTTCGAGGAGTTCAAAGGCACGGGCAACATGGAACTCCAGCTCGATCGTCGGCTCGCGGACAAGCGCATCTTCCCGGCCATCGACATCAATCGCTCGGGGACGCGTAAGGAGGAACTTCTCCTCGATCCCGAGGAACTGAAGCGCATCTACATCCTGCGCAAGGTCCTCAACGACATGAACCCCGTCGAGGCCATGGAACTCCTCATTCAGAAGCTGAAGAAGACGCAGAACAACGTCGAGTTCCTGATGTCGATGAATCTTTGAATCGGGGCGAGCCGGCGGATCGGCCCTCGATCGATCAGCTCTCGTCTTGCAGGCCTCGATACCACTGCAGCCAGCGGTTGCGGAGTCGTTGGATCTCCGCGGGCGAGCTCTGCCGATCGAGGTGGCCCACGGCACCGCCCCGCATGATCTCGAGGGTCAGATTCGCTCGGGCCCTGAGCGCCCAGTCCGAATCTTCCAACACCGAGATCAGGAGAGATACAGCTCGAAGGTCACGGGGATCGCCACGCACGAAGCCCATGAGATCCAGATAGGGGTACCCTTTCTCCCGAAGCGCCGACAGAAACCAATCCAGGGACGTCTGCGCGGGATGCTCCCGCTGGAACGTCTCATAGAACAGTCGAATCGCTTCGGGACGAGTCTCGAGCGTCTTGCGACACGTGATCAATTCGAGCAGCTCTTGAGCCTTCGCGGTCCGACGCCGGTCCACCACCATCCGGAGGAGTTCCGGCATCGCCTCGATGCGACCTTCGCGACCGAGGAGCACGGCTGCCCGCCGTCGTACGCTCTCATCCCCGGCCTCCAACATCCGGGGTAGAGGACTATCCTTTCGGCCTCGGAAGAGCACGGCCGCTGCATCCATCGCCTGAAGCAGCCGATCTTTCCCACTCAGACTCGAGAGCAAGTCCTTGATCGTCGCCCTGGCGTCCTCGGAATCGGCACGGGCGATGGAGGTGAGAGCCCAAGCGACTCGTTCCTCTCGCTCCTCGTTCGAAACCACTTCAGCCAACGCCTTCAGGGCGGGGGCGCTGCCCACGACTCCGAGGGCACTGACGGCGGCGCCCGCCACGATCTCGTCGTCGTGTCCCATGAATCGAACCAAGAAGTCGAGGACACGATCCCGCCCCACCGCGCCCAAAAATCGCAAGACGTCGGCCTGCTCCTTCGGCTGGAGTGACTCGATCCGCCTCTCGGCGGCCGCAAGGAACCCCACATCGGAATCGTCGAGGGCTTCCCGAAACGCGGCGCGGACGACCTTAGAACGCTCCACGCTCCAAGAGAGAAGGGTCCTCTTCACTTCGTCATCGTCCCAATGCTGCAACAGCCGTCCCACGAGAACGGCCTTCAGTTCCGGTCGCGCATCGGCCGCCAGCGCCTTCACTCGAGAAAGATCGATCGACGCAACGAAGTCCTCGCGCAAAAGGCGCCTGCCCTCCTCGACAAAGAATCCCACGGCCTCGGTCACGGAACGGTCCAATTCCGGCCGATCGATCCGCGCCAGCAGGCGCAAGAGGAGACCGCGCTCCGTCGAATCAGCGGTGGGACGCCGAAGGGATTCCAGCAGCAGCTTCGCCCGCTCGCCCAGCCATGCGTCGGGACGCTTGGCCCACAGTTCGAGGGCGGCGCGTCGACCGCGTCGATTGAGGCGGTCGAAGACTTCGAACGCTCGCTCGGCCAGCGCCTCCTTGCGCTCCACGGGTTGCATCTTGGTCCACTTGGAACGCTGTACCTTCAGCCACTCCGAGCGGGCGCCGTCTCGCGACGGGTCGTAGAAGAGCTGCCAGAGCTCCCGTTCCTGAAGGTCCCTCAAGGTCTCTTCCAACCGCTTGTAGCTGGCCGGAATGGTGCTGTAGTGGATGGAGCGAAAGGCCGCTTCTCCCACCTGCAGGGTGAGCTGCGCAAAGTCTCCCGTCCATGTGGGGTTTTCTCCGTCGCCACGATCCGAGAAGACGTCGATCTCATCGAGGACGTTGCACAGATGCTCGAGTTCGTCGTCGTCGAGAATGATCGGCGTACGAAGCGAGAACTGATCGTTCTCCAGCGATTGTGCGCCGCCCAAGACGATGCGGAACTCGGACGGTCGAGCGTTCTCTTGGCGGCGCGCGTATTCGACGAAGAGCCGTCGACGTTCCCCAGAGGGGATCCTCATCAGCTCGCGCCGCGCCACGAACCCCTTCTCATGCTGCCGCCACCATTCGATCCAGAGGTCTCGGTTCTCGCCGAAATCCTCCCCAGTAAGCATGACGGCCTTGCGGAGGCATATGTCCTTGATCGCCCCGTAGTCCCGGGACACGACACCTCCGAAGACGACCCCCAAAAGGATGGGAACGAGGTGACCGTCCGCCAGACTCCGGACACCCTTGTCGGTGGTGCGGGTGGAGATGTTCGCGAGGACACACGCACCGGCGGCGTTGGCAAGTTGATCGTCGATCCTGAGAAGCCCCTCCGCACGTTTGATGGCCGCCACTTCGTCATCGAACACGATTCGTCGCATGCGATCCTCGTGCAGGACGAGCGCCAACGCCGCATAGGAGGCGGACCGAAGTCCGCCCTGCAAGAATCGCTCTTTCAACCGGCGAATGACGGCCTCGTCGCGAACGCGCGACAGCCGGTCCGCCGCAACGCGGGCGACGCGAGCGTACCGATCAGAGAGCATCCCGATGTAGAGACGCGGATCGATATCCGTTGCCAATCGCCCCAACAACGAGACGGCTCGATAGCGCACGTCATTGCGACGATGGCGCGTGAGTTCGAGGAGACGGTCGGCAAACGAGTCGTCGATGACCTTCGGGAGGGAGAGGAACGCCGCCTTGGCCGTGCGAGCGTACTCCGAAGTCAGGTGAGGAAGAATATCGGACGTCGCGGCCACGGGATCGATCTTCACGAGTGCGTCGAAGAAAACCCCCATGCTGATGTTGTTGGCGACATCGTCGAGGCAACGCTTCACGTCGGGATACGTGGCTCTCTCGCCCAGCTCGCCGAGTGCGAAGGCGCACCCACATCGGATCCGCCAGTCGTGATTCCGCAGCCCGGCGACGAGACGGGGCACCACCGCGGTTCCTTGCTGGATGAGGAGCTTGGCCGACTGGACACCCTTGGCATCGGGCCACTGTGAGAGGGCCTCGATCAGCTCATCGAGGTCTTGTCCGGCCGATGCGGTGGGCGCCGACGATTCCGAAGCACGGGGCGACGCGACCTTCTCGGGCGGCGAGAAGAGGGGCTTCGTGTCCTGGGACCACGCGGGAGCAATTAGCAGAAGAACGAGGCCGGCCTGAAAGGCCAGTGCGCCGCGGTGAACTCGCTTCATCGATCATGACTCCAGAGGCTTCCAGGAGAGGACGTCAGTCATGATATGAAGTGATTCGAAGATCTCCGAGGGCATCGGGGTGCATGACGAGAAAATACTGACGACCGTCCTCCCGGCCATCCTCCTCGTGGTAGCAGCGCACCAAGACGCCGCCTTTTTTGAAACCGATCTTGTCCGCCTGAGCTCGGGCCTCCTCCGGGCTGAAAGAGCGACCACTCAGAGGCTTACCGTCGATGAAGCTCTCGTACGTGACGACTTCCATTCTCGTCGCGGGGCTGACGGCCCTGCGGAGGGCCACCTTTTTCTTCACCAACGCCTCCAAGAGTTCCCGCTCGTCCCGCACGATTTTTCCGTCCAAGCGAAACGGGTAGTCCACGAGTTTCAGCAATGTCTGCGTGTCGAACGGCCCAACCGCGGCGTGGAATTTCTCCGCGACCTCCCGAGCCGCGCTCTCCAAGTGCTTGTCCTCCTTGCTGCAGGAGCCGACACAAAGCAAAAGAGCCAGTCCCAAGTATCCCCATTTCATCATTCAACCCGCATCCAATTGTTGCTCGAGAGTCGCACTTCGCGGACCGAACCGCTTGGGTGACCAGAAAAGGAGACGCTCAGCGAGGTCAGGTCCGCCGAGACCCCTCCGTATGAGCTCGCGTCCGTCCTCGACCGCAGCCGTGAATAGGACACGATCCTCTTCGGTGGCCAGAAAACTGCGCGCGCCATGCTGACGTACTCCCATCATGTCTCCCGGACCACGCTCTTCAAGATCGCGCTCAGCCAGGGCGAACCCGTCGTTGCAGCGGACCAAGTGACCTAGGCGCCTGCGGGCGCGTTCCTTGGCTCGGGACGTGATCAACCAACACGTCGCACAACGACCGTCGCGGCCCACGCGACCTCTCAGCTGATGCAACTGGGAGAGCCCGAATCGGTCGGCTCCCACAACCGCGATCTCCGAGGCATCAGGGACATCGATGCCCACCTCGATGACCGTAGTGCAGAACAACACTCGGACGACGCCGTTGCGGAATTCATCCAGGATTCTTGAGCGCTCCCTCTCCTCGAGACGTCCGTGCAGGGCGGCGACAGGAAGCCCCTTGAAATGTCGCCTCACGATGGCCCTCCCCTCCTCGAGCAGCGACGGCATCCGCTCGCCGCCGGATTCGAGGGCGGGAAACACGACGAACGCCTTCGCGCCGGCGCGGACTCGACAGGCGAGAGTCCCCCAAGGGAAAGGACCGTCCTCGACCAAGTCGTGGTGCACCGTCGACACGCGTGGGGCGCCCGCGGGACGCTCCGCCAGGATGCTGTGGTCGAGATCGGCGTGAAGCGCCAACGCCAGGCTGCGAGGAATCGGGGTCGCCGACATGCAGAGCAGATGAGGTTGTTCCGCCTTGCGGACGAGCTTCAGCCGTTGAAGGACACCGAAGCGATGCTGCTCATCGACGACGACGAGAGCCAGACGCGGCAGGATCACGTCATCCGACAGCAGTGCGTGCGTTCCCACCGCCAGCCTCAGACGCCCGACTCTGAGTCGATGCTTGAGGTCCTTCACCCTGGATGGAGGCTGGGAGGCGGTGATGAGGGCGACCTCCTCCCCTCCCCACGCCGAAAGAACTCCGTGGAGTTGGCGGGCCAGCGGTTCCGTGGGAGCGAGGACGACCGCTTGGAGACCGGCGCGGGCTGCCGCCAAGCAGGCAAGGATCGCCACGGCGGATTTTCCGCTGCCCACGTCTCCCTGCAACATGCGGCGCATCGCGCGCCGCGAGTTCATGTCGCGGAGCACCTCTTCCAGTGCGGATTCCTGGTCCCGGGTCAGGGCGAAAGGCGCCGCGGACACAAGGTCCGAGCGCGCCGATCCGCCAAGACAAACCGGAATGGCGGCATCTCGTCTGATCCCCCGCCCCCCCGTCATCAGGATTCGCCCGAGCATGCTCTGGTAGAGCATCCGCCGAAGCGCCGCGGAGAGCGCCTCCGACGAGGGGGGAGCATGAAGGGCTCTTACGGATTCCAGCAAGCCCGGAAACCCATGCTTCTCGCGGAGACGGGCACTCAGTGGATCATCGAGGGCGGACCCGTGGTCGGAGAGCCAAGCGTCGACGGCCTTGCGCAGACTGGCCTCGGGGACGCCCGGGACGGGAGCATGGACGGGACGAATCCGAGCGCCCTCACCGGATTCGTCGGGACCGAGGATCTCCCAATCGGTCGCCTGGAACAATGCCGGCTTCCCGGCCCCCAGGCGTCCCGTTACCCGCATGCGAACTCCGGGCGCGAGTTTCTCGCTCAGGTACCCCTGACCGTAGAAGACGACCGCTCGGCTCCCCGTCTCGTCCTCGAGCAAAGCCTGTAAATGTCCGACGCCGCGCCGTTGGGGGCGCAGCCGACGACGACGGACGACCGAACCCACCAACGTCGCCACCTCTCCGGGTGTCAGGTCCGCGATGTCCGTGGGGCCGGGGAGGAGTCGATAGCGGGTGGGAAAACGACGAACGAGGTCGATGGGCTCGACCATGCCGGCCTGGCGGAGTTTCGCCGCCCGTGCGGGGCCGATTCCGGGGAGGCCCTGGAGCCCGAGCGCCCCCGTTCGGGACTCAGCCAACACCCCCGCCCTCACGAAGGGGCGCCTCCGCGTTCAGACGCGCGATGACGTCCGCCGGATCGATGCCGTGGGGAAAAAGGCCCTCCGCAAGGGTCTCGTCGTAGGCCACGATGCATCGGTAGCACGGCAGTTTGAATTCCATGAGGACGTCCTTCGCCCGCGGGTGGGCATCCACGACGTCCGCGACCCTCATGTCGGCTCTATATCCCATGGTTGGAATCCTATCACGCGCGGGCCGAATCACCCGCATGCCTCCCTGGCGGAGTCGAGCGGACTTTGACGCCCCCGCCCTACCCGTGGTATGAAGAAGGTCACAGGTCCTCCGGAGTCTCATCGGTGAAAACGACGCTCGCCTCCCTGCTTATCATCGGCATTGTCTGCGCCCCACTGTCGGCACAGGACGATCTCGACCCCAAGACCGCCGCGGCCCTGGCGAAGAAGAAAGAGGAGGTCTCCCAAGCGGAGTCCGAATTCCAAAAGGCGAACCTCGCACTGCAGGACAGGTACAGCCAGCTGCAAGGCCTCTATGAGAAGGCCTCGGTCGGAGCCGACAAGGGGCTCGTGGAGGAACTCGCCCGGGTCCTCGAAACACCCTTGAAGGCCGGACAGGCCATCAAGGGGGCGAGCAAGTCCAAGGCCCGGCGACGGGTCAGAGTCTTTCGCAAAGGTTTGGCGGCGGCGCTTGCCAAGGCCGAGCACCCCTTGATCGGAGCCCTCTCACAGCGCATCGTCGGCGCGGCGGAAGCACTGCTCGAACAGGAGCCCCAAGCTCTCGCTCAGGGCCCCGCCGAACTGGCCCGTCGACTCATCGTGAGCGCCTTCCCCGCGGAGACCCCCTTCCACCAGATCTGGAACGAGAACCTCGCCGACACGGATCCGGCCGCCCTCCGCTTTCGAGTCGCCACACAGGCCGTGAAGACCGCCAAACAGGCGGTCGAAATCCTTCTCGACCCCAAGCTGGCATGGACGGTCGGCGCTCCCGAAGGGATGGCACGCATTCCGAGTTGCAAGGTGACGATTCAATCCACCTTCGGTTTCAAACGAAAAAAGCGCACTCAGGGAGTCCTCTCCTTCTACATGGACCTGCGGGAAGTGAGCCAGCGCGACTATTGGTCCAAGTTCTACGTCAAATTGGAGGACAAGGCGCTGAAAGCCGCCTATCTCCCTCGTTTCACCGATTCTCAGGGCGACGAAATCGTTCTCTGGTTCCAGGACCCCGATACGGGGCTGTTTCAGCCCCCTCCGGACCAGATGGATCTCCCTGTCACGGGGATCAGTCTCGAAGCGGCCGCGGCCTATGCGAAAAGCCAAGGCAAGCGACTTCCCACCGAGGCAGAGTGGATCGCGGCGGGCGCTTACCGGGAGGGGAAATGGGCTCTTTATCCCTGGGGGAAAACCTACAAGGCCGGGCTCGCGAATGACCGAAATGCCGGTCTCGGCGGCCCCGCCCCGGTGGACTCCTACAAGGAGGGACGATCCGCCTTCGGAATCTACAACCTCTCGGGAAACGTCCGTGAGTGGTTATGGACCTCCGAGGACGGCAAGGACCTCAAGGAAATCCCCGAATCCGGCAACGTCGCCATGAGGGGTGGCGGATATGCCGACAAACCCGAGAGCATCAGCCTCAGGTGGCGTTGGCGCGCTCCGCCACGGACCACCCGTGCCGGCGATCTCGGCTTTCGATGCGTCCAAGACATCAAGAAGTGACGCCCTCGAGCCCCGACCCTTCTCAGCGGGGCGAGAGCCCCACGACGATCAGTTTGGTGGATTCCAAGGCCCGATAGCGCCTCGGAAAAACGCGATCATGCCGCAGAGACTCTCCAGCGGCCACCTGGAAGGCGCGCCCATTGACGGTGACTTCCAACAAACCTTGCTGCACGGTCACGACCTCGAATTGGCGGTCTCGGATGTCGAGATCCTGGGCCTCGGCCCCGGCCACCGCTTCCCCATAGGACACGTCCAGCTGATCGAAGCTGAAGGTGGTGAAGGAAAACCCCCCGGTCTGGTAGGTCCTCCCGGCAAGCTTTTCCGCGTTCCGTCGCTCGGCGAGGGCCACCAAGCTGTAAGTCGTGATACCCAGTCCGGCTGCGATCTTATCCAGGGTGTCCAGATTCGGTTTGATGAGATTGGTTTCGATCCGCGAGATGGGCGCGTAGCTCAGTCCACAAATCTTCGCGAACTTCTCGATGGTGAGGCCGCGAGCCTGCCGCAAACTTCGAATGACGGAGAAGTCGTAGCGCTTCAGAACTTCCGCTTCCCGTTCCTTACGACTCTTCTTCGCTCTAACGGGGGGACTCACCGACTCTTGAGATTTCACCTCTTCTTCCGCCATGACTGCGCCTCCTCCTCCATTGGTCCTTCCCCCTCCCGCTGGGACTCTCTTTGGCGCGAGTTTCCAAGAAAGCCCCAAGTGGTTTGCACACAATTGTATAGATCGATCCACACCCTGCAACGATAAATCGTTCGATATGAAACGATCACCCATGGATACGCGAGGGGAAGGGGGACGTCGAATCGGATAAGGATTCAGCGGTGAGCGTTGGGAACCACGAGGAGAAGACGCACGGTCCGCGCCTTGGAATCCTGGCTTCGGGAGAGCTTCTTCGGGGCGGCGGGCGCCGAGGGAGGAACCTCCTTCCTGCCCTTCGCGGCTGGGCTCGTCCCCGCCTTCGACGGCCCTTTGGGTCGCTCCGTTCGTGGAGTGAGGCGCTGCAGCGAGATCCCCTCTTTGCCCAGGCTCGCGAGGGAGGCCTCCAGAGCGGCGAGGCGCACCTCGGGCACCGTGATGAGAAAGACGTGGCCGTTTGTCGCAGCCCCCCCCGCGGTCGGAGCCTTGACTTCGCCGCCTCCGCCCAGGGGAGGCGGGCCGTTCCCGGTCTGAGCCTGCCCCGACGGCACACGGCGTCCGTCACCGCTCTTGATGGGGGTGACGGGGAGATCGAGAAGATCCAGTTTCTTCCCCGCGGCCCAGGACTTCAGCCGGGCCAGAGCCTGATCGCCGCGGAGGACGACCACCACGTCGCGGGGGGCCTTCGACACGGCGTCAACCGCCTTGGAGGCGTTGTTCTTGACTTCGAGCGACACCCTGCCTGACTTAGGGACGCTTGCCTTCTCAGCCTCCGCGAGACGCGCCAACGCCAGGTCGTAGAGCCCGAGGGCTTCATCGGACGCGAAAGAATCGTTCGCGCGCCCGCGCACATCGCCCTGGGGCCGCTTGAGGCCCCCCAGGAATCCCCTCCCCGGCGGCGCCTGCACCCTTCGGCCAGCCTTCTTCGATCCCGAGGACGGCCCCGCCTCCTCCGCCGGAGCGCCAGCCCGCTTCGACGCGCCCCTCTTGTCGGCGGCGTCCGCGTCGGTGACGTAGAGTGCGCTCTTCCTGGCGTTCTTTCTTGCCTTCTCCTCGTACTTCTCCCGGGGCGCGGAGGAACGATCGATCGCGTCGCGGTCCTCCTCGGTTTCCTCCTCGACGACAGCGGGAGCCTTCGTCTTCGGCTCGCTCCGATCGATGTCGTGGCGACCTTCCTCCAACGTACGAGCCGGGTGGTCGACGTCATCTCCCGCGGCCCAACTTCCCGACGCGACCTCCCTCCGAGTCGGTCGCTCGTGGATCAGGAGGGCCACGCCCAGTCCCAGCATGAGGACGGCGGCCACCGCCCTCCAACGCCCCGGACGAAACCACCCGGGCACCGTCGACGGAGCGGCACCGCCGCCTTGGGACGTCTCGGCCGCTTCCCTCCGAACCGCAGCCTTCATCCTGGGGAGCAGATCCGCCGGCGGCTCCACGGGAGGCAGAGCGCCGAGCGCCTCTTGCAACGCCTTCCATTCCTCGAACTGCTCACGACATCCCTCGCAACCCGCCAAATGCTGCTGCAGGTCCGCCGCCTCGGACTCGGTGAGTCGACCATCGAGGAGCAGTTGAAGTTGTTCTCGTGCTGTCGAGCAGTTCATGATTCGTCCGCTCCCCCACCCACTCTGCGATGGAAGGCATTCTTCAGTTCCAGGCGAGCTCGGTGAAGCCTCGAGCGCACCGTTCCCACGGGCACCTCCAAGAGCTCACCGATCTCCTCGTAGGAGTAGCCCTCGACGTCCTTCAACAGGACCACCTCTTTGAAATCGATGGAGAGCCCGTTCAGGGCTTCGACCAGGGCGGTCTGACGCTCCTCCGCCTCCACGCATCGACTCGGCTCCATCGAGAGATCGGAGACTTCCATTCTCTCGTCTTCGGCAGAACTCCCCCGGTCGAGCGAGAGCGCCACCTTGGGACGGGCCGCCTGCCTGCGATGATCCGAGACCACCAAGTTGCGGACGATCCGGTAGACCCAGGTGAAAAAAGCGGCGTCCCCCTGGAATCGAGGCAGGGCCCGCCAGACCTTCAGGAAAGCCTCCTGGGTCAAGTCCGCGGCGCGCTCGCGATCTCCCACCATTCGCATGATCAGTCCATAAACCCTTGCGTGATAACGATTCATGAGGACCTCAAAAGCCCCCGTATCGCCCTCATCCGCTACGCGGCGGATGAGTTCGGCGTCGGTTTCAATCTTTCGGGTTGGACGCTCGGATGGTTCCATGGTTCCACTCATTCGGGCAGGGACACCCCTACCCGGTGCGTCTCCGGGGCAAGGGACCGTCGGAAACCGCTCAAATCAGGTCCGTAAACGGGCTCGGCGCTTCTTGAAGGAACGAATGAAACTCCGGGTCGGGCTGAGAAATCACGACGGAATCGGCGGCCGCGGCCCCCGCCACCCGCTTGGCGGCTTCCATGGCCACCCCCACCTGGGAGACTTCCCCCGTGACCGAGAAAAAGGCGGAGCCACCCAGGCCCATGGCAAGGCGAAGCTCCAAAAGGTGGATTTCTCCTTCCTTGAGAGCGGCGTCCAAAGCCTGCAAGCAGCTCGACACGGTGGTGGTCTGGAGAATCCCCACGGCATCGATTTCGGTCTTCGGCATCCTGCCCTGGAGGCCGTCGAGGAGCTCCGGATGGGGATGCGGCAGATTCGTGTCCCCGAGGAATCGACCTCCCGCCAGTTCGCGAGCCCGCGCCAAGCAGCGACGCACCGATTCCACATCGCCCTCGAAGATCACCAGATACTTGGCGGGCGTGATGGGGCGCGATGCCAAGACACGCACGGGGGCTTCCTTGACGAGGCCGTCGGCGCAGGCCAAGCCGCTGGGAACCGAATCGATCTCGATCAGTCCCAGGCATCGGTCTCGTGAGGGCTCATGCACACCCAAGTCAGCTCTCCTCGTCTTCTTTCCAGACATCTTCCACCGCATCGAAATCCGGGAGATCCGACTCGGCGTCGGTTTCGTCGGAAATCACCTGAGGATCTTCGGGCTCGCCCGGCGACGCGTCTTCCTCGTTCGGAAAGAGGTCGGCCACCTCGGCACGAGGTTTTTCGGTCTTCGTCTTCTTGCGCCGCGACGTCTTCTTTCGAGGCCGAGACGCCTTTTTCCGAGGAGGCGAATCGACTCCTTCCGCCAGAGCAGAGTCGTCGACGCGAAAGCCATCGACGACGGCGATGACGGCGGCTTCAATCGCCGCGCCGGCGTCGCCGATGGCATGCCGGGCGGCCTGTCCCATGGCGACGATCACACGATCGCCAACGCCGGCGTGGACGCAATCGACCGCCACGACTTGGGTCGTCCCCGCGTGCGCTCCACCGCCGTCCGGCTCGGGACGAACGATCAGAAGCTTGCGAGCGGAGAGACTCGGCACCTTGACGGTGGACCAGATCTCGCCAACGACCCTGCCGTGAATCACCGGGAACGCCCCTCCACGTCTTCCAGCGCCGCGGTGATGGCCGCCACGGCCTCCTGGATCGCGGACTCGGTTCCGCCGAGGTAGAGCCGCCCGAAAGCGCCGGAGCTTCTCATGTCGATGAGGCTCACCGGTGCATTCTTCTCCGCCTCGTTCGCGGCGAGAGTGGCATAGGCCGCCGGCTCCACCTCCAGGATGTAGAGAGCGTGCCCTCCCAAGATCATGTTGCCGTAGCGCATCCGATTGATGAGCTGGGCCTGGTAGTCGTCCAAGTTCGTGATGATCTGGGACGACTTCACCGATGGCTTCATCCGGTCCTTCGGGACCAACCCAATCGCCTCCAGCGCCCGCGTGCCCGCGCTCAAGACCTCGGACTGGGAGGGCCCATGGACCTCGAGAAGACCGAAGGCACGCTCCACGATCTGAAGCGCAGGCCTTACGTCGTTGGACTTGAGCGCCACATCCGTGATCTGATTGATCGCGATGCCCGGCGCGATCTCGATATAGACGGCCGCCTCCCCGGCAACCGGAAGATAACCCCGCGAAGTCGTCGCCACGTAGGACGCGAACTGGGGCTGCATCCGATCGAGAAAAACGAACGTCCTGAGGTCGATGCTCGCCACTGGAACTACTCGGTCGGGGCCGGAGCCTGCGGAAGGATGCCTTCGACCTGCTCATGGGGACGGGGAATGACATGGACGCTGACGAGCTCGCCCACGCGACGGGCGGCCGCCGCGCCGGCGTCGGTTGCGGCCTTCACCGCGCCGACTTCGCCTCTCACCATCACGGTGACGAACCCACCGCCGATCTTTTCCTTGCCGATGAGCGTGACCCTGGCCGCCTTGACCATGGCGTCGGCTGCTTCCACTGATCCGACGAGACCGCGTGTCTCGATCATTCCCAATGCGATCTGGCTCATCGCTGATCACTCCTATGCATGGATACTGAAACCGTGGAGCGGGCTCGGGCGCCGCTCTCGTCACACGAGCCGCCGGAGGGCGGACAATCCGCACATCTCCCCAACGGGCAACCGTCGTCTCTGGTCTTCACGAGCAGAGATTGAACCAACTTCTCGAGTTCGTCCGGAAGCGGCTCGTCGGGACCGCGGGAGGCTCCCGCGGGTTGCGGCTTCCAAAGACGTTTCGACTTGGTGGCCGCCGAAGGCTCCGAGTCGTTCGAGCGCCTCATCCAGATGTCGCTGCGCGGAACCTCGCGAACGGAGGCGCTCTCCGACGGCCCAATGTCCTCGAACGCACCCGCCCAGGAGGGCTCGTCATACTCCGGCTTGACACGCGCCAGCCTCTTGATGTTCAAAAGGTGCAGGGGCGAGATGTTGTCGGAAGTGATGTTTCCGCCGAAGGACCCGCATCCCAACGTCATGCTCGGGAAGAGGTTCGTGGTGAACCCCACGGCACCCTGGCTCGAAGGAGAGTTGACGAGGATTCGGTTTACGGGCTTTTTCTCCGCGAACTCCCGAATGATCGCCTCATCCCGGCAATGAATGGAGATCGTGTGCCCCATCCCGCCGAGCGCCAGGATCTCGAGGCAGCGCCTGCACCCCTTCTCCCAACCGTCCTCGGAGAACACGGAGAGGATGGGAGAGAGCTTCTCGATGGAAAGGGGATACTCGTAGCCGACTCCCGCGCAGTCCGCCAGCAGCACCGTGGTGTCGCGCGGGACCTCGAAGCCGGCCATCTCGGCCAGTCGCCAGGGGTCCTTGCCCACGATGTCCGGATTCATGCCCCGTCCCTTCATCACGATCTTCTCGAGGAGACGGGCCTCGTCGGGGCGGCAAAGATGAGCCCCCCGCGCCCTCATGGCCGCCAGGAATCCCTCCCGGATCGGAGAATCGAGAACAAGACTCTGCTCGGACGAGCAGATCGTACCGTTGTCGAAGGTCTGGCTATCGACGATACACCGCGCCGCGTGGTCTAGATCGGCGCTGCGATCCACGTAGGACGGACTGTTTCCCGGCCCCACGCCGAAGGCCGGCTTGCCGGAGGAGTAGGCCGCACGCACGAGACCGCTGCCTCCGGTCGCGAGGATGAGATCGACGTTCCGATGCTTCATCAGCTCTTCGGTGCCGTCCAAAGACACCTGGTCCATGCAGGTGATCAAACCCTCGGGGGCGCCCGCCGCCACCGCCGCCTCCATGACGACGCGAATGCTCTCGCGAATGCAGCCGACGGCGCGGGGATGGGGGCTGGTCACCATGCCGTTCCGCGACTTCAGGCAGATGATCGCTTTGAAAAGCGCTGTCGATGTCGGATTCGTCGTCGGGATGATCGCCGCCACGACCCCGAAAGGATCCGCGTATTCGTCCACGCCATGGGCGGGGTCGCTCCGCACGAGGCCGCAGGTTGCCATGTCACGGATACCGCGCCACAGCCCGCGGGTGGCAAACTCGTTTTTCGCCTTCTTGCTCGCGACCTTGCCGATGTCCGTCTCCTCGACGGCCATCCGGGCCAGTCGCTCCGCCTCCCGATACCCGGCCTCCACGACCGCATAACAGATGCGATCGACGCTTCTCTGATCGAAGGTGCGGTAGCGTTCAAAGGCGGAACGGGTTACCGCGACGAGGTCGCGGGCCTGCTGCCTCGATGCGAGGTCTCGGTCCATGCTCCCTTTCCATTCCGGGTTTCCGCGAGGGAGCTCGAATCTACCATGGGTTTCCCCCCTTGCAAACGCGGCGGATGGGACGAGCGCCCTGAACGGGAGCCCAGGACGAGTCGCAGGCGTCCCAACTGTTCGCGAAGGATCGACCCGGAGAGGACACGGGATGGATGGCGAGCCACGGACGCGGCCAGAGCCAGTCCCGCCACGGAGACGCAAAGAGATGTTCCCCCGGCGGAGACGAACGGAAGGGTCATCCCCGTCGTGGGCACGATCCCGAGGTTCACGCCGATGTGAACGAACGCCTGAAAGCCGAAGAGCGTTCCCAGCCCCGTACAGAGGAGCCGCCCCTGAGGGTCACGGGTGCGCTGGGCGATCCTCAGGATCGTGAGCAGAAGCAGAAGGAACGCTCCCATCAGGAACGCCGCTCCCACGAGGCCCAACTCTTCCGCGATGACGGCGAAGACGAAGTCGTTGTGGCGCGAAGGCAATCGATTCAGGCGGTTTTGAATGCCCTCGCCCAGTCCCTGCCCGAACACGCCGCCCACCGCGACGGACCGGAGGCTCTGTTCCAGCTGATACCCCTCGCGCGCGCGCTCCGCTCGTGTCAACCGCTCGCGGAGAAACGTCGAGACGATGCGTTCCTTCTGGTAGGGACGGAGTGCCGAGTATCCGACGCCGCCCAGCAGAAGGCCGCCGAGGAGAATGACGAGGATTTCACGCCTTCCGATGCCGGCCACGAAAAGCATCGCGAGAGCCGTCGGAATGAACAGCAAGGATGTGCCCAAGTCGGGTTGGGAGAGGATCAGTGAAAGCGGGAGAGCCAAGGCAATCCCCGGTGCCACGAGGGATCGGAGGCGCTTGACGCTTCTTTCGTGCCGAAGCAGTCGCGCCATGAAGATGACGAATGCGATCTTCATGGGCTCCGAGGGTTGGAAGCTCACACCACCGATGACGATCCACCGGCGCGCATTGAAGACCACGTGCCCGACGATGGGAACGAGAGCCAAGAGCCCCAACACACCCAGATAGATGATCGCCCCGTTGCGAACGATGAACTTGTAGGGGATGACGCGCACGACGAAACCGACGCCGAGAGCCAGCGCGGCCCAGCGCAAGAAGACCGATCCTCGATCGAGCCCCTGCGCGTCTCCGATGGAAACCTGCATCACGGTCCCCATCCCAAGCAGAATGAGGAGAACGACGAGCAGAAAGACCTCATGGGGACTGACGCGCTTCATCGCACCTCCTTGGGCGGGCCCAGGGCCAGCCGGGCGATTTCCGCCAAGGTCGGTACGGTCCTGCTTCCCGAAGCGTGCGTGCGCTCCAGACAGACGCAGACGACGACTTTGGGGGCCTCGGCGGGGGCGAATCCTGTGCTGTAGGCGTTGTGGAGCCGTCCCCAGTACCCGTGCAACTCGGCGGTTCCGGTCTTGGCAGCGATGTCTAGCTCCCTCCCCGTCCGCCCGCCCTTCTTGGCCCCCACGACACGCATGGCGCGGACGACGCGCCGATATGTCTCGTCCGACATCGCCACGCGATGGCCCGGGCCACGAGGCTCCGCCTGTCCGCCGATCTCGAGCACGATGCGTGGCGTCCGGTAGAGCCCCCGGCGCGCGAGAGTCGAGGTCATGGACGCCACCTCGAGGACCGAACTCGCAAGACTCCCCTGTCCGATGATGGCGTTCTTGAGGGTGGAGTCGGGACCGAGCGCCAGCCTGCGTCTGGCGTCGCAGGAGTGGCGCGAGATCAGGTACTTGATCGGATGGAACATCCCGAATCGCTCATACCACTCGATGAGCTGCGTCTTTCCGAGGGGGCGGCCCTGCCGGCGGAAATACTGATTCGAGGACTTGACCAGAGCGAGGTGGAGATCCACCGGCCCCCGGTCTGTGGTCGGGACGACTTCGTCCGGGTCGAGGATTCCCTCTTCGAGGAGCGCCGTAGCTCCGAAAATCTTCATCACGCTTCCCGGAGGATACCGCGTCTGAAACCCCGCGTCGGCAGCGCGATTCGCGACGGGATTTCGATCCGCCTCCAGGATCAGGCGGCGGCGGCGCTCGGAGTAGGCCTGCGCATCGAGATCCCCTCTCCTCCAAGCTTCCCGCGCCGCGCGAGTCTCCCGCAGGCGATCGCCATCCCGCAACCACCGCGCGATCCATTCCTTTCCGGAGACACGAGGGACCTGGGCCAGTGCTAGGATGTCACCGCTGTCCACGTCGATGACGGCGGCCGTCGCTCCCGTCGCCTCGGGATGGCGCCGCATGAGCGACTCGAGTTGGTCTTCGACGGAACGCTGAAGATCCATGTCAAGAGTGAGCCGAACGTCCTTCCCGTGCTCCGGAGCCGTCGACTCCGGAAGCTCCGTAAACGTTCCATCGGGCTCGCGGCGGCGGATGAAGCGACCGGGACGGCCGAGGAGAGGACGTCCCGCGGATGCGCCCCCCTCCCCCATGGCAAGTTCCAACCCGCCAAGCGCCTTGCCCTGTCGCGTGACGCGCCCCATCAAGAACACCGCGGTCCCTTCCTCGTCATGCGCCCAGGTACGTCCGTAGGCCGCCCGCACCCGGAAGCCCAGATCTCCGAGGCCATGGTTGCGCCAAACGCGAGCGGCCAGGGGAAACCGGGCTCCGCGATACAGATCGAAGGGAACTCCCCCCTTGAATTGAAGGCGACGCGCCCACTCCTTCGAGAAACTCAGGTACGCGCGCCGCTCATCGCCCTTCCGCAGCACCTTCTTTCCCAGGGCGCGCTTCAGCGAGGCCGCATCATCGCTCCAGAACTCGATGGCGCGGGCCAACGCGCTGCGCTCGGCTCCGTCGAGTTCCCTCACCGAACGGCCCGCGAGAATGCGAAGGCCCTCGTCGATCTTGGCCGCGTCATCCGGGTCCGCTTCTCCTCGGGAGACCGCCTCCAGATCCTCCCAGGCTTCTGCAAGCCGATTCATGTTGGTGTCGGGAACCCGCAATTCGGCCGCCAACGCTTTGCGTTCCTCTCTGTCGATCTTGGCCAGGTTCGCAGTTCCGAAACGGCTGATGGCGATGCGATCGTGGAGCACGCCCTCGACGCGGCGCTCCATGCGATCCAAGTCCTGCTGCTCCCGCTCGAAGAGGCGAAGGAGCAGGGCATCGGTGTCGTCTTCGCCGACCTGGGAGGCCAGCGCGTCGAGTTCTTGGAGCTCCTCGTCGATGGCCCGCAGGACCGAGGCGGGCGTCGACCCGAGGGCGGCGGCGAGGGTCGGAGCGTCGGCCAGGCGTTTGCGAAGTTGGACCCGTGACGTCAGCGAAGGGTCGGTGGACACGCGAATCATCGCGTCCAACAGGCGGGCGCCGTAACGGGACGCCGGGACGACGAGGACACCCTCCGGCCAAGTGCGACCTTTGAATCGTCGCGCCAACTCCTCGCGACGGGAGCCCTGGAAGTCCAACGCGGCGGGCGGGGCCGCGAGAAGGGCCCCCAGCCAGCGCGCGGCTTCCCGTCGCGCCGCGGTATAACGAAGCGCTCGTTCTCGGATGGCGGCGCCCCGCGTCCTTGGAAGCGGCGTCGTCCAGCGCGCGGCCCACCCAGGACGCCATGCGACCACGAGATCGGTCAAGGCGTCCAACCGATTCCGCTCTCGAAAACGGCTCGGAAAGACGGAGAGCGTGTAGCTCTCGACACGGTCGGCGAGAGGTCGACCGAATCGATCGAGGATCCGACCTCGGCCCGCCGGCAGATCGATGGCCACGAGACTGTCCTCGAGGATCTTCCTCGTGAAGCTTTCGGCGCGGATGACCTGGAGCCAGGCCAATCGGAGAAAGAGGATCAGGAATCCTCCCACGAAGATGAGAAAGAGGCGGCCCATCCGCCGCTCGATGAGGAGGCCCAGGTCCGTCATCTGAACGCCAGATCCCGGCGACCGCTGGACTTGCCCAGGACGACGAACGCCACGGTGGCGGGAATCGCGGCGAGTGTCGCGAGCGCTCCAGCGAGGTCCATCGGTGCGAGAGGGCTGAGGATCCGGACCAGGAGACCGACCGCGACGGCCAGAACCACGGCCAAACTCGCGGCGCCGAGGACCTCCACGCCACGGGAAGAGACGAGGGTGCGACGCGCCATACCCATCGTCACGGAACCCGTCAGACACACGAGGGCTGGAAGAGTCCATGGATCGGCGGTGAAAGCTCCCGCCACCAACCCGAGAATGATGGCGTGCACGAGATCTTCGTCTCGACGGCGCGCCACGCCTCCGAGACACGCGAAGACCAAGGCCATGTCCGGAAGAAACACGGGCGCGTCGCCGGCGGCCAACCATGCCGACTCCCAAATCGCCAAGAGAAGAATTCGAAGGCTGAGCGTCATGTCCTCACACCTCGGAGAATCTTTTCTAGTTCGACGCGTAGCAGGAAGACGTGGACCACGACCCTGGCTCCGCTCTCGACGACGAGTTCGGAGCGACCGGATGCGAGAAGTCCCGCGGGGACCGGTCCGCGCGTGCTGCCACCCCGGGTGAAGACCAGGGAGGACGGCTCACCGACGTCGGGTCCGTTCGCGGCGTCGGCGGAGAACCGCCACCCCCCCGATGTCGACCGGGCGCGAATCAGGGACACGCCCGCGAGGTCGGTGGACTGGGCCCGACAGCCGTGGCGACCGAGGGTGGTCACCCTGGCAATGACGTGACGGCGAAAACTCACCCAGTCGCCTCGACGTACCCCGTCCTCCGACCCCACGGGCAAGAGCAAGGAGTGCTGGAACGGCGAGGCGTCACCGGCGAGAGCCACGTTCGTGCGAAGAGCACGGAAAAGGGGACGTCCCGGATCGGAAACGGGCTCCCCACGGCTTCCGGCATGAACGTGAACGCGGTCGACCTCGTGCAACCGGCCCGCCCACCGCACGACGCGCTCGGACCGACCCGGATCCAGCGCCACCTCCCCCACCAAGAGATCGTCGACGCCTGGTGCCCAGTGAGCCACGAGAACCGGACGGCCCTCGGAAAAGGAATCGAAGGTGCTGCCTGCGGCCGCAACGTCCAGCCCCGCGCCTCCTCCCCGAAGGAGCACGTGACGCCAGGGCCCTCCATCCCCCGGGCCGGGAGTTCGGGCGGGGCAGCGCACTTGGGGCTGGTCGGCTGCCGCCATCCGGGAGAGCCCCGGCGTGACGCGATCGATGACGCCCAGAAAAACGCCTCCGGCCGACACGGCATCTCCCGGCTTCACCCCGTCCCGGGCGCCGGCGCCCAGGACAAGCCCGTTGGGGAAACGTGCGACCACCGGGATCGCCTCCTGCTCCCCGGTCTGAGCCAGGTACTCCTCCCAGACGCGCGCGCTCCGAGAGGACGAAGGAGGAGGGGCGGTCGACAATTGGGACGCCCGAAGGGCTCGAAAAGGCCAGGAGAGAGCGAGCGCGGCGGCGCAACGCAGGGGTTCCAAGGACGCCCCGCCGGTGAACAGGGGAACGACCAACAGGACCGCCAGCAGGAGGGTCTTCTGTCCGCGGCTCATGCCTGCATGCTCGCTTCGTTGATCGGGGGCCGCCGTCGTCTCGCATCACCCGGGATCACGACAGCGGCCCGCGATGGGTCAAAGGTCCTCGGCGCTCTCCAGGATCTCCTTTAAGATATCCAGGTTGTCCAGGATGAATCCGGTGCCCCGGGCGACGGCGGTGAGCGGCTCGTCGGCCACGGCGCACTGGAGGTCGACCGCCCCCTGGATGCGCTTGTCGAGTCCGCGCAAAAGGGCGCCTCCGCCGCAAAGCATCAGGCCGCGATGCACGAGGTCAGCCGAGAGCTCGGGGTCCGTCCGCTCGAGGGTCCTGCGGATGGCAGCCACGATCTGGTCGACCGGGTCCCTCAGGGCCTCCCGGATCTGCTCGGAGGTGACGGTGACGCTGCGCGGTAGCCCGGTCGAGAGGTCTCGACCCCGGACCCGCATCTCATACTCCTGCTCCAGGGGAAACGCGGAGCCGATGCAGATTTTGATCTTCTCCGCCATCTGAACCCCGATGAGTAGGTCGTGATGTTTCTTCATCCAGGTGGCGATGGCCTCGTCCATCTCATCGCCCGCGACGCGGATGCTTTCGGAACAGGCCACGCCGGCCAGAGACATGACCGCCACCTCCGTCGTCCCGCCGCCGATGTCGACGATCATGGAGCCCGCCGCCTCGCGGATGGGCAGATTCACGCCGAGACCGGCGGCCATGGGCTCGTCGATGAGAAAGACACGACGGGCGCCGGCCCGTTCGGCGGAATTGATGACGGCCTGCTTCTCCACCGGGGTGATCCCGGAGGGCACGGCGATGACGACTTGAGGGTTGGCGAGGATCTTCCGGCCTCCCTGAACCTTTCGGATGAAGTACCGGAGCATGGCCTCGGTGACCTCGAAGTCGGCGATGACGCCGTCCTTCAGGGGGCGGATGGCCTGGATGTTCGAGTGGGTCTTGCCCAGCATCTCCTTCGCCCGCGTGCCGACCGCCTCCCCGTCCAGCAGGACCTGATTCGTCCCCTTGCGGACCGCCACGACGCTGGGTTCGGCGATGACGACGCCTCGACCGTGGATGCACACCAGGGTGTTGGCGGTGCCCAGGTCGATCCCCATGTCGACGGAGAAAACGCCAGCGAACTTGTCGATGATTCCGAACATGACCGCGCCCTATCGGAAGTGAAAAACGTGGCCGGCACCCTCGCCGACCGAGGTTCAAGGTAGGCGCAGGGGGAGACACCCGCCCCGACTCCACCAAGAACCCCTCACGGCGAGCTGGGAGGGGAGGCTCACGTGACGGCACGCACTCCTCGTGGCTCGGCGCGGCTGAATCGCCGCGAAGAGGGAGGAAGGCAAGACGAGGAGGACCTCGTCAATCCAAAAGAGGGGGTGCCTCGCGGTGTTCGCGGGACGAGGAGGACCTCGTCAGTCCAGAAGAGGAGACCCGGTCACTTCACGCGGACACGAAGGGCGTTGGTGGCGGCCACCGTGCCTTGGGCGTCCTCGACGATGAGGCCCTGCAGGCCAAAGGTCACCGGGAAGGGCAGGCCCAAGAGCGGGCCGGACGTCCACGGGGCGCCCCCGGGCGCCGTGAAGGCGGGCGGACAGCCCAGCCCCGTCGCCGACGACGCCAACGTGAACACCAAGGGCTGGAACGTGGGGAACAGATCGCAGGGCGGCACCACCATGGGCGGCAGCCCGAAGGGCAAGCTCGTCACACTGGCGTAGCTGGGCGCCCCCAGCAAACCGTAGAGAACGAAGTCCGCCCCGCCGGGATGTCCCGGCGGCAGGGCCACGTCGAACTGGATGGGTTGATTGAGGGCAAGGTCCCCCCTTCGCAATGCCCCGCCGCTCGAACCATTCACACTCAAGACATCCGTGACACTCCCCGTCGCGGCCAACCCCACCGTCCCCGCCGCGGCAGGATCGAGAACGAAGTCCCCGCATTCGTCGTAGCCCACATCCACGCCGCCGAAAAGCGGCCGGGGGTCTCCCTCGAAGTCGTCCACGACCGCATTCGTCCCCGTCAACGTCAGCCCTGCGTCCACGCAGGGCGAATCGGGACGAATCCGGTAGTCGCCATTGACCGGGTCCTCGAACAAAGGCGGCAAGTCGAAGTTCCCGAACCCGGGTCCCGTCCAACCTCCCTGGATGTCACAGTGTTTGAAGGCGGGAGTGACTTGTCCGAAAGGGTCGACGGTCAGAGATCCGGGAGACGTGGGGCCCTGGAGGATGCTGTTCACGATCTCGACATTCGCAGCTGGGCTCCCACCAAACGACGCGCAGAATTGCCCATCAAGGCCCGCAGAGTTGCCGACCATCGTGCAATTCCGAAAGCGGACATCGCCGCCAAACGCGATGCTCGTGTAGAGCACGCCTCCTTCCTGCGCTGCACTATTGTTCACGAAGAGGCAGTTCTCGAAGAGCTTCAAGCCGGTACTGTTGCCGCTCGTCGCAAGCGCTCCGCCCCGATCGGCGGAATTGCTGTCGAAGA
>DRQF01000190.1 GCA_011369445.1 Planctomycetota bacterium
AGGACGCCGGGCGATTCGAAGATGCGCTCTCCCTTTACGCCAAAGTCCTCGTGCCCGAGGGTGACGATGCCGGCCCGATTCTTTTCAACATGGGCATCGCGGCGGCGGCGATCGGCCGCTTCGCCGAGGCGAAGGCCCATCTGTTGGGTGCCGACAGACGGCTGCACGGCGCTGCTGTCGTCAAGGATGCCTTGGACGTCGTGAACCGAGCCTTGGGTCGGGGTTCGGTTCCGTCCCCGCGAGGCGTATCCGCGCTGGTGGATTCCCGGGACGTACGTCTTCTCGTCTGCAGCGTCCTCGAAGTCCTTGGGCTGGTCTTGGCCCTACGCCGCCGGAGTTCCCGTCGGCTCGTCTTGGCGGGGCTGCTCTGCGTTGTGGGAGCCCTCGCCTGGGGGACGACCGAGTTGGTCGCGGAAGCCCGTTCGCCGGATCGCCTCGCCGTGATCCTGAAGGAGGAGACGACCTGTCTCGTGGAACCAATGTTTTCGTCCGGCCCGGCATTCCGCCTTGCGGCCGGTGCCGTGGTCCGCGTGGAGGCGCTTTCGGATCGCTGGGCCAGAATCGTGTGGCGAGGAGAGGCCGCCTGGGTGCCCAGAGGAGATGTGGCTCTCGTGGAGTGACTCCACTTTCGAGAGTCGCGCTCAACGTGACGTCTTCGAGGACTGGGGGACGAGGCCCAAGTTCTGGACGAGGCGCTGGTAGCTCTCCTCGGCGAACCGCCCCAGTCGGTGGTCGAGTCCGCCGCCCTCGGCCACGTTCATGATTCCGCGAGGGTCACTCGTGATATGGGGAAGACCGGCCAGGTGTCCGACCTCGTGAGCGGTCGTGAGGGCGAGGCCGCCTGCGTACCCGTTGATGAGGGACTGGAGCTGCTCCATCCTCAGCTTGTCGTAGGCCAGCTCCTCCATGGACCGGAGGAGATAGGGAAGGTCGTCCGGTTCGATCTTGGGATCGAGAGCATCTTTCTCATAGATCGTTCGCCTGAGAAACGTGGAGAAGGTCTTGGCGAGCCCGGATCCGGGGAAGGCCCGTCCGCCCGCTTCGGGGTCGTCTCCCGCAACGACAACCCGCCACATGCGCCCCCCCTTGGCCTTGGGTGGCAAGTGGGTCGCAAAGCTGATCCTGAAGCTCTTTCCCGGAATCGATGTTCCGTCTCCGTTTCTCAGGAATTTCTGAGACGTGATGGCCAGGATCCGCGCCAACAACTCTTCCTTGACGAGGTGATCCAGGAGAGGGGACGCACCCCTCGTCGAGAGGCCCAGAACGTCGAGGTCTTCGTCGATGGTCGATTCCTCCGGCGTTCCGTAACCGACGACCACCCATTGCGTCCCTTTCTCGAGCTCGAAGGCATTGCTTCGGTCGTATCCGAAGGGGACGCCGAATTCGGCGGTGTCTCTCGCGCCCTTGGCGAACCGTGGTGGTGTGAGCCCCGTGCCCCCGATCCCCGGCAAAAGCGGGGTGGCCTTACCCTTGCGAACGGTCCAAAGGGTCCACGGAGGAGAGAAGACGAGCTGCCCGCGCTCGGCGCGACAGGAAAGAAGGCCGCGCACCCCCTCGATGCGCATTGTCTGCATGCGATCTGAAAGAGCGCGCCTGTCCGAATTCGCCGCGAGGCCCGACACCATCAGCCAAAGGGCGTCGTAGCCCGTCCCGGCTTCGGGCCCTCCAGCTCCGAACTTCTTCGCGAAGGCTTCTTGGAAGGCGACCCCCTTCGAGGATGTCTCGTAGGTCCCCGGTCGGAAGAGATAGGTTTCGCGGGGAAGGGCGGGCGTCTTGGTCGTTCCGCCAAGATCGACAAAAAAGACGGGGATCTTCAGCAGGCTCACGACCTCTTGTAAAAACTCGGCCGGCGTTTTCTCATCCACCAACGCAAGGACGGAGTCGGCCCCCTTGGAGCGAATACGTTCGACGATCGACTCTGCCTTGCCCTTGAGGGAGAACGAGTCGATGCAGGCTTGGCCAGCGAGCTTGCGAAAGGGCTTCGCGAGCTTGGCCGGTCCGCGGCGACCGTGGTCGAGGACGACGGTGCGGTCCAGCCGGAGTCTCTCGTGGAGGATGCGTCGAAGGGTGGCCGCCAAGGACGCGGAGTCGTCCTTTTCGACGAGAAGTGGAAGCTTGCTCCTGCGTGCGGCGGCGGTGACCTTGCGAAGGAGCTTGGGGTCCCAGGCTGGGGCGATGAGGGCGTGGCCACCGCTTTTCTTGAAGGCCGAGATTGCGGAGGAGAGGCGCTTCATCTCATCCACGCTGAGAACCTCCAGGGAAACCCGCGTGCGGCCTCCCACGTGATTCCAGTCCTCGGCGGCCATCTGGGCTCCGCGGCGGAACGCTTCGTCCCTGGACGCGGCGCTCTTGCCCGAGAGAACGGGAATACCGATGACGAAGTCTTGCTGTTGCCCGAGAAGCGGCAACGTCAGCCAAAGGCCGAGAATGAGAATGCGTAGGGGCATGTCGCTCGATCCGAGGTCAGTACGTTCTCCACGCCGACTAAGCGAGGAGGGGAGCGATCACTCTACCTCCCACATCGGTGAGCCGAAAATCGCGCCCGCGATTTCGGTAGGTGAGCTTTTCGTGATTGAATCCGAGGCAGTGTAGGATGGTGGCCTGAAGGTCATGGACGTGAACCTTCTCGTCGATGGCCGCCCATCCCCAATCATCGGTCTTCCCATAGCTGAAGCCCTTCCGGAACCCGCCTCCCGCGACGATGGCACCGGCGGCCTGCCCATTGTGGTCGCGCCCATAGCTTTCGAATGAGAGGGGACCCTCGCAGAAGGGAGTCCGTCCGAACTCACCGACCATCACCACGATGGTCTCATCCAGAAGCCCTCGTTCCTGCAGATCTCCGAGGAGCGCTCCGATGGGACGGTCGACCTGAGCGCATTTCCGAGGGAGGACCCGGGGGATGTTGTAATGGTGGTCCCAAGCACCGTCCATCAGCTGCACGAATCGAACGCCGCGCTCAACGAGGCGACGTGCGAGCAAACAGTTGTTGGCGAACGAGGGCTTGCCGACTTCGGCCCCGTAGCGTTTCAGCACTTCCGGAGGTTCCTCCTTCAGCGCGGCCAACTCGGGGAGCGAACTCTGCATGCGGGCGGCCATCTCGTATGTCTTGTTGCGCGTCTCGATGCGTGCCGCCGCGGCGGTACGTTCGGCCTCGTGGCGGTTGAGGGCCTCGATCGTCTCGAGAGTTTCCTTCCGTACCGCCTCGTCGATGCCTGGAGGATTGTCGAGGTAGAGGACGGGCGCCCCCTTGGACCGGAAGAAGACCCCCTGGTGCTTGCCCGGGAGGAAGCCGTTGTGCCACAGACGGGGATGGAGCGGAGCCAAGCGATCGCCGGAAGAGAGCATGACCACGAACTCGGGAAGGTTCGGGTTGGCGCTACCAAGGGCGTGGGAGACCCACGAACCCCAGGAGGGTCGCCCGAGAAGGGCCGTTCCGGTGAACAGCTCGGTCACCGCTGCTTCGTGGAGGACATGGTCGGTTTGGAGGGATCGAATCAACGTCAACTTGTCGGCCATTGCACCGATATGGGGCAGCAGCTCCGACATCTCCAATCCCGACTTGCCGTACTTCTTGAACTCAAAACGACTGCCGACGACCGCGAGGGCGCCCTGTCGTTCCGTGAGCTGGGAACTCTTCGTGCCCTTGCGGATCGACGGGGGCAGATCCTCGCCGCGCCGTTCGTTGAGCAGGGGCTTGGGGTCGAA
>DRQF01000191.1 GCA_011369445.1 Planctomycetota bacterium
CAACGACGGCACCGGCCACTACGTCGATGTGGAGATCGTCGCCTTGAGCCTCACCGGAGCCCAGCCCATCGCCGTCGCCGCAGGCGACTTCGACGGCGTGGGCGGGGATGATCTCGCCGTCAGTCTCCACGGCGCCCACGCGGTCCAACTCGTCCTCAACGACGGAGCCGCTCTCACCCTGGGACCGGTCATTCCCCTCGTCGGGCAATTCCCTGTGGGAATCGTCGTGGACGACCTGGATGGGGGAGGCCAAAGGAACGACATCGCCGTGGCGATGGAGGGGATCGACGCGCCTTTGGACGGCGTCGTCGCGGCCACGGGCGGTGTCTCGCTCATCCTCGATACCGACGGTGTCACCGGCGGGACGGCCACGGCGCTTTTGAAGAGCACCCCCTTCCGGCGCCCCCGCGCGCTCGCCCTTTGCGAGCGGATGACGCTCGCGGGCTTGACCCGCGATCTCGTGGTCGCTGAGTTCGGCGATGGGACGGGCTCCCAGAACGTCCTGTTCTATCAGAATGATGGCTCGGGCAACTTCAGCGAAGCGGGGCCGGGACTCCATCTCGATCTTCCCGTGAGCCCCATCGACGTGGTGGCGGGCGATCTCGACGCCAACGGACTTCGCAATGATCTCGCCGTCGCCGTGCGCCACCTGGGCGGCACCGCACAAGGCGAAATCTTCGTTCTGCTGAACGCCAACAGCGGCTCCCCCGTCTTCGACGCCGCGTCGTTCGTCTCGGGAGGCTCGCGAACGACGACGCAGTTGCCCTTCTCGCTGGCGACGGGTGACTTGCGCAACAACAGCATCCACCCGGGGCTGCTCTGTCGGGAGGACGTGCTCACCGTCTTCAACGAGTCCGCCCTCTTCGGTCAGCTTCTGGACTACGACTGCTCGGTGCCCGACTTCTTGGCGGAGGACGAATGCCCCACGGGCACACAACCCAACACGCTGCGGCTGGGCGACCTCAACGGCGACGGCTTGCCGGACATGGTGGTGACCAACGCGGGGGATGACACGGTGCAGGTCCACCTCTCGAAAGCCTTCGCCTTCACCCAGCCCTTCGGGCAGGGGTGCCTGGGGACGAGCGGGGTCCCGGTGATCGGTCTGCAGGGGTCGTCCATTCACGGCGGCGTGGCCACGATCACCCTCGACCAAGCTCGGCCCAACTCGGGGGCGTTGCTGGGCATCGCCGCGTCCGCGGGCCTCCAAGCCTTGGGAGCGGGCTGCAACATCTATCTCGGCTCGCCCGTCCTCGTGCAGATTCTCAGCACGGATGCCATGGGCACGTCGAGCTTCAGCTTCTCCATCCCGGCGCCGCCCAGCTTCTCCGGTGGGGACCTCTACTTCCAGTGGGTGATCTTCGACAATCAGGGCGCCTTCCAGGGCCAGATCGCCTTCAGTGAGGCCCTCCATCTGCGTATCGGGCTCTGACGCCGCCCCTTGCCAGCACCCAAAGAAAACGCCCTGCATCCACGGGATGCAGGGCGTTTTCGCGAAGTGAGCGACCCGGAAGGGACTTGAACCCTCAACCCCCAGATCGACAGTCTGGTGCGCTAACCAATTGCGCCACCGGGCCAGTACTCGGAGAGGATTCTAAGGACGGGGACGGGGTCTTCAAGGGGATTCGGGGGGGGAATTGCCCGGAAATCCTCCCCGCCGCCCCTTGCATGTTCACCCTCCCTGTCGAAACGACGGGGGAATGACCGATGGACACCCAGGAGGTGATCCATGCCGGCCAGAATCCTCGAGACCCATCGGCAGCTCTTCTCGGACCTGCCCGCGGTTCCGAAGATCCTCCACCGGCTGCGAAGCATGCTGGCGGATCCGGAGATCCCTCTCGAGGCCGTTGGCGCCCGCATCGCCGCGGACCAGGCTCTCGCGGAGGGCTTTTTGTCCATGCGCCGTCTCCCCTTCTTCGGAACCGTCAGCGCCCTCGATCGCGTCGAGGAGTGCGTCCTGGTCCTGGGGAGGGACAAGACCCGAACGCTTCTGGGAATCCTCGAGGCCTACCGCTTGGTCGAGACGAGCGATCAGGACGTGCTTCAACTGAAGAGCCTCGTGTGGCGGCACGGCCTCGCCGTCGCGGAAGCCGCGGTGGCCATCGCCGTGGGTTCGCTCTGCGATAGTCTCGGAGGCGTCCCGGACGTGCGAGCCCTCGATCGGGTCTTCACCTGGGGCCTCATTCACGACATCGGCCGGCTTCTCATGCTGCGGCACGGTCCCGGCGACGTTCTCGAGATCGAGAAAGAGATTCGGTTGCGGGGAGGGAGCCGACTGGAGCTGGAAAGAGACGTGTTCGGATTCTCTCACGATGAGCTGGGCGCGGCGTTTCTGCTCACGTGGGGCTTCGACGAGGAAACGGTCCTTGCCGTGCGGAAACACCACACCATCGACGACCAAAGCCCCGATGAGTTGACGTGGCTGCATCTGGGAGAAGTCGCGGTGATGAGGCTGGCGGGCGAGGAGGCGCATCCCAAGGAAGGCCTGCTGGAATGGCTGGGCTTCACATGGGACGACGTGCGGGGATGGGTGCGCGGGGGAGTTCCCTCGGGAACTCCCCCGGGCGAGGGCCTCGTCACATGACCTTCGGGATGCCGAGCTCGCCGAAGTTCTTGTCTTCGTAGTTCTTCTGGAACATAGCCAGAAGCTCCGCCGCTTTGGCGTCATAAGCGTCCTTGTCGCTCCACGTGTTCCTCGGATTGAGAATCTCGTCCGGAACATCGGGACACGTCGTGGGAACGCGCATCTTGAAGACGGGATGGGTGTCGCAAGGCACGTCATCCAGTTTCCCGCTGAGCGCGGCGTTGAGCATGGCCCGCGTGTACTTGAGGGACATGCGCTTGCCCACGCCGTAGGGACCTCCCGTCCAGCCCGTGTTCAGCAGGATACAGCGGGCTCCGGCCTCCACCATTTTCTTGGCCAGAAGCTCGGCATAGACCGAGGGGAAACGGCTCATGAAGGGCGCACCGAAGCAAGCGCTGAAGGCGGCTTTGGGCTCGGTCACCCCCACCTCGGTCCCCGCCAGCTTGGACGTGAAACCCTGCACGAAGTGGTACATGGCCTCATCCTTCGTGAGGAGGGAAACGGGGGGCAAGACACCGAAGGCATCGGCGGTCAGCATGACGATGGTCTGGGGATGGGGTCCCTTGGCGCCTTCCATCACCATGGGATTGCATTCCAATCCATAGGCGAACCGGGTGTTCTCCGTGATGCTCTTGTCCGTGAGATCGAGCTCTTGCGGATGGGTGTCGGCGAGCTTCTTGCCCGGAAGCGGCGGCACGTTCTCGATGAGGGTCCCCGGCATCTCGAGCGCTGCCGCGATGACCGGCTCGGCCTCCTTGTTCAGGTCGATCAGCTTGGCGTAGCAGCCGTCCTCGAAGTTGGAGACGCCCTCGTCCGTCCATCCCGTCTCATCGTCGCCGATGAGCTTGCGATGGGGGTCGGCGGAGAGGGTCGTTTTGCCGGTGCCGGAAAGACCGAAGAGGATGGCCGCATCGTTGTGCTCGCCCACGTTGGCGGAGCAGTGCATCGGCAGGAAACCCTGATCGGGCAGCATGAAATTGAGGACCGTGAACATCGTCTTCTTGTTCGTCCCGCAGTAGTCCGCAGGGCCGGCCACGAGTGCGATGCGACGTCGAAAATCGATCACGATGGCCGCATCGGAGCGACTTCCATCTCGGTCGGGCTCGCAGAGGAAGCTGGGAACGTTGAGGAGAGTCCAACGGCGACCGTCCTCGTCCGCCACGCCCTCGATCCCCTTGGGGAACATGATGCGGCAAAACAGTGCGTGGGTGGCGTATTCTCCGACGAAACGGTACGGCACGGCGTACGTGGGGTCCTGGCCGCAGTAGAGGTCCTGGACGTAGAGGTGTCCGCCCTTCTCGTTGAGGTAGGCGACGACCCGCTCCAGAAGTCCCTCATAGTGGTCGGGATCGTATTTTCCGAAATCGGACTTCCACCACACCTTGTCCTCGATCTCGGGATAGGCGGCGGCGAAGGTGTCCAACACACGGCGGCCGGTGGCCTCCGGGTCGGTGTAGTAGACGAGAGGCCCTTCGTCTCCGAGCTGAGTGGCGTAGGCTTTTTGCTCGTCACGGGGACCATCCTTGCGGATACGCCCCTTGTCGTTGGCGATGGCCTCGTGAAAGAGTTCCTTCTTCGACTGGTTGTAGCGGTATTCGAGCCCCCGGAGTCCGAGAAGCTCTTCGAGCTGAGCGGCGTAATCCATGGCGATTCTCGCGATTGGAGTGGGATTCGTGCGGGTCGGCGCCCGGGCGCCTGAGGGAGGCTTCGGCTTCAGTCGGGCGCCGGGCCATTCTGTCGACTGACGCAGGCGTCTTCAATCATCCCTTTCCTTCTCCCCGTGCTACAATCTCGGTTCGAAAGGACCGACCATGGTCGGCGTTCATCTGCCGGACGTGTTCCACCCGTGAAGAGAGCGAATCATGCCCAAGAGAAAAGACCCGGATCGTCCCGGAGAACCCACCGAAGCCCCCATCGGGCGTCTGAGCCGACGAGGCTTCCTCAAAGGGGCCGGCCTCACGATGGCGGCCGTAGGAGTCCAGGGCCCCGAAGCCATCGGCCTGGGGAGCTCCCAGGACATGGAAATGCTCGGCACCGATCCCATCGACATCACCCTGTCGATCAACGGAACTCGGCGAAAGGTCAGCGTCGAACCCCGGACGACCCTTTTGGATCTCCTTCGCGATCAACTGGAAATGACGGGTTCGAAGCGGGTCTGTAATCGAGCGACCTGCGGCGCCTGCACGGTGCTCGTCGACGGCCGCAGCACAAACGCCTGCACGTTCTTGGCCATCGACGGCCTTGGGGCGGAAATTCGCACGATCGAGGGGCTGGCGGGACCGGACGGGTCGCTCTCGCCCATTCAGGACGCCTTCGTTCGCCACGACGCCACCCAATGCGGCTTCTGCACCCCGGGCATGATCATGTCCTGCACGGCCTTGGTGTCGAAGAATCCCCACCCGACCCGCGAGGAGATCAAGGCCGGCCTCTCGGGCAACATCTGTCGTTGCGGCACCTATCAGAACATCTTCGAGGCGGTCGAAGACGCGACCCGGCAGGGAGGGGCCCAACGATGAGCGATCGCAAAGACGACGTCCGCATCAAGGTCGGCTTCGAAGGGCACATCAAGGAGATCGAGGTCACGCTCCCCAAGGGTGACATTCTCCCCTATCAACCGGGAGACAAGCTCGCGATCGTGGGAAAGCCTCTGGATCGCGTCGACGCCGTGGCGAAGGTGACCGGCAAGGCGAAGTACAGCTACGATCGACACCCCAAGGGCATGATCTATGGACGTATCCTCCGCTCACCTCATGCCAACGCACGGATCAAGTCCGTGGATCTCTCCGGCGCACTCGCCATGAAGGGCGTCCATGCGGCCATCAGCTTCCCCGATGAGATGGGCTCCAGCGAGGTGAGATTCGCGGGCCAGGAAGTGGCCGCCGTCGCCGCCGAGACCGAGGCTCTGGCCGAGGAGGCCCTCAATCGCATCCAAGTGGACTACGAAGTGCGCCCCTTTGCCGTCACGAAGGAAGCCGCCATGGAGAAGGGGGCGCCCGAAGTGGTTCCGGGGCGCGCCAATGTCGTCACGAGCGGCCGGCGACGTCGCGAGTCGGCAGAGGAGTTCGAAAAGCGCCTCCAGGACCAAAAGGAGAAGGTCGACGAGGCCCTGAAAGACTGCGCGGTGACGGTCCATCGGACCTTCGAGACCCAGGTTCAGGTCCACTGTTCCTTGGAACCCCACGGTTCGGTGATGCAGTGGGACGGTGACCACCTCATCTGCTACGCATCGACGCAGGCCACATTCAACTGCCGGCGGGAAGCCCAGAGCTCACGGGGCGCCATTCGCGCAGGGTCGGCTGAAGTCACGACCGAGTACATGGGCGGCGGCTTCGGTTCCAAGTTTGGCTTGGGACGCGAAGGAGCTGCCGGAGCCATCCTTGCCAAGAAGGCGGGGCGCCCCGTGCGCCTCATGCTCGAGCGACGCGGCGAACAGACCGCCGTGGGCAATCGTCCCGACTCGAAGCAGGAGATGACGCTGGGGGTGACCAAGGACGGCAAGTTCAAGGCACTCCGGGCCTACAGTTGGGGCACGGCGGGACCAAGTCCCTTCGGCGCCGGGGCGCGCAATCACGTCTTCTACGGCTTCGAGAACATCGACAAGGTGGAACACATGGTCCGCACGAATTGCGGACAGGCTCGGGCCATGCGGGCGCCGGCCTGGCCGCAGGGCGTGTTCGCCATGGAGAGCATCATCGACGAGGCGGCGGCGAAACTGGGCATGGACCCGGTGGAGATCCGCAAGAAGAATGACACCCACCCCATCCGTATTCACGAGTACGACATGGGCGCGGAGCGTATCGGCTGGAAGAAGCGGCGCAACAAGAAACCGGGAGCCGGCCGCGGTCCCGTGAAGCGAGGGCTGGGCTGCGCCAGCACGGAGTGGTTCGCTTCGGGCGGAGGCGGTTCGGCTTGCCTCGTCCGGATTCACAAGGATGGAACCGTGGAAGTTCGCAACGGTGCCCAGGACATCGGCACGGGCACGCGGACCGTCATGGGCATGGTCGTCGCCGAGGAGCTGGGACTTCCCCTCGAGAAAGTGCAGACCTTCATCGGGCACACCACCGATCCCTTGGGGCCCGGGTCCGGCGGATCGACCACCATCGGCAGCCTCTCCCCCGCCGCCCGCCTGGCGGGCTACCGAGCCAAGGAAGAGTTGCTCCAGATCGTGGCCGAGCGCCATGGCTGGAAAGTTGAGGACCTGGATCTGAAGGGCGGACGCGTGGTCTCGAAAAAGGGCAAGCGGCTCGACCCGGACCTCAGCTTCAGCCAGGCCTGCGCGATGATTCAGGAAGGGGCCGTCGAGGTGACAGCAAGACGCCCGATCGTCTCGCGGCGTCGCCCCAACTACCAAGGCTTCGCCCCGACCAATTCCGGCGTTCAGTTCGCGGAAGTCGAGGTCGACACGGAAACCGGCAATGTCAAGGTCACGCGGCTCGTCGCCGTGCAGGACTGCGGAAAAGTCATCAACGCCAAGACCGCCGAGAGCCAGGTCCGCGGCGGTGTCATTCAAGGCGTCTCCTACGCGCTCCTCGAACGCCGCATCATGGATCGCCACAAGGGGCAGATGCTCAACGCGGACATGGAGATGTACAAGATTGCCGGCCCCGCCGACATCCCGCAGATCGATGTCGTCCTGGTGGACGTCTACAACGGGCAAAGCAACACCGGCGTCATGGGGCTCGGGGAACCTCCCAAAGTCGCCACGGCGGCCGCGATCTCGAACGCTGTGTTCAATGCGATCGGGGTTCACATCACATCGTTGCCCATCACGCCCAAGAAAGTGCTCGAAGCTCTCGCGCGCAAGGAGGAGAAGTGAGATGAAAGCCTTCAAGATGGCTCGCCCCCGCACGCTGGAAGCCGCACTTTCCGTCGCGGCGTCGGGCAACCCCGCGGAGACTCGCATTCTCGCGGGAGGCACCGACCTCATCGGTGAAATCAAGGAGGGAATTCAAGCTCCCGACTTGCTCATCAATTTGAAGACCGTTCCGGACCTTTCCGGAATCCGTGTGACGAGCCGTGGCCTGGAAATCGGTGCGCTCACGAAACTGGTCGACTTGAAGGAGCATCCATCCATCGCCGCGGATTATCCGGCTCTCGTAACGACCGTCGGCAAAACGGCCACCCCCCAAATCCGCAACAACGGCACCGTGGGCGGAAACATCTGTCAACGGCCCCGCTGCTGGTATTACCGCAACAAGGACTATCATTGCCTCAAGAAGGGCGGCGATCTGTGCTACGCGCGGGAAGGCGAAAACGAGTTCCATGCGATCTTCGACAACGCCACCTGCAACATCATCCACCCCTCGAATCTGGCGCCTGTGTTCATCGCCTACGGCGCGCAGGTGGAAGTGATGGACAAGGAGGGCAAGCAAACCCTTCCCTTGGAGGACTTCTTCGTCTCTCCGGAGGAGGACATCTCCGTCGAGAACATGCTCGAGCCGGGCCAGGTCCTCACCGCGATCATTCTTCCCAAGGGTTCGGCCAATCCGATCTCGGCCTACGTCGAAGCTCGAGAGAAGCAGTCCTACGATTGGGCCGTCTGCGGCGCCACCGCGGCGTTTCGAATGGACGGCAAGAAAGTCAGGGAGGCTCGGATCGTCCTGTCGGCGGTGGCCCCCACTCCCGTCCGCAGGGAGGATCTGGAGGAGATGATGGCGGGGCGAAGGGTCACCGACGATCTCATCGATGCCGTCTGCAAGACCGCCGTCGAGGATGCCACACCGCTTAGAGACAACGCCTACAAGCTGATCCTGATCCAGGCCGTCTTGCGACGGGCCATTCGTCAAGCGCTCGGCCGCTGAAGGAGAACAAAGACATGTCCGAAAAGAATCCCTTCCTGCCCGACGACGTCTGCCCATCTCTCATGACAAAGGCGCTGGCCTTGAACCAGGTCTACCTCACCTGCGATTTCGAGGAGCGTTCGGCGTCGGACGTGGCCATTTTCTACTGCCTGAAGACCATGCTCGGGTGGGGACCGGACGACGACGACGTCTCCCCGGAAGCTTGCCGACCAGGCCGAGCCTGTCACTGCGGATCGGACCCAACCTGAACGTTTCACAGGGAGGCGAGAAAAAAAACGGGAAACCTCGGGACATGGGGCGATGGATTTCGCTTCCAATAGGGAGCTGCCACCGCATATCATGACTCAGGAGTTCCGTCATGAATCGTCTCAGCCTTCTCTTTCTCTTCCTGCTCTCTCCCCTGACCCTGGCCCAGGGAGGCCCTCCCACGGGCCAACTGCCGGCCCAGGATCTCTACGTGGGCTTTGCGGCGCTGGCCCCCAACCCAATGAATCCCAATGGTTTCATCATCCCCGCTCCTCAGTCGGAGCACATCATCGGGCAGTGGTCGGCAACGGGCCCGAACCTTCCGGCGGAGGTCCTCGACGCCGCGCTGGGCCTGGTGGCGATGGTCGTTCCCACCGGGCAGCCCTATGTCATCGGCTACGATGTGGGAAAACCCCTCTACACGACTTCCCCTGCTCAGAATCTCCAGGATTTCGGTCCCCGCTTCCGCAACCCGGTGCCTCTCGCTCCTCAATTCAATCCCCCCGGCATCTCAACCCAGTGGCTCCATCTGTCGGACAGCGCCATGTGGATGCAGATCGGAGGCGATCCGGCGGATCTGCGAGCTTGGTACAGTTTCGGATCGGTGGCCCCGTTCCAACCGGGAAGCTCCACCGCATTCATCACTCCATTCGGGGGCGGCGGAAAGCTCTTCAACCGCATACTGCCGCTTCTGCCCCAGATCCCTCCGGCGACTGGCCCCATGGGGGGCAGCCTCATCGGCGTGAACCTCGTGATGCAGGTGGGCGTCCTCGACCCCAACGCCTCGGGGGGCGGCTACCCCAAGTTTCGTTTGTCGAACGCCATCGGCATTCAGGTTCTGGCCGTACCCGCCATCAAGATCAACATCGAGCCGGGCAACAACGGTTCCAATTTCGGTCCCGCAGGAGCGATCCGCCATCTGAGGGTTTCGCCCGCCACGGCAAGTTTTCGAGTTCAGCTCCCCAATGGGGCAGGCGTGTTGCGGTCCGTCCCCACCACCGTGTTGAACGGAGAGACCGTGGCCTACGAAATCACGCCGGGTTCGCAGACGGGGCAGATCGGCGCGACCGCCGCGGGGGCCCCAGTTCAATTCGAACAACCCCTCATCACCGTGGTGACGGAGGGTAACGCACAGCCCTGGGTTCCGGGGCAAACGCCGAACTACACCGTACGCGTGGCCGACGGGCAACCCATCGTGGGGTCGACGGTGACGGCATCGATTCCCCCGGGCACCCATCTTGTGGACGTGCCTCATCCGACGATCTTGAGCGGTGGAGCCTTCGATGTGGAGGTCGAGGTCTACCCCCTGGATGGTCAGGGGCTCCAGGCCGGATACGGGTCGACGCTCCCCCTGAACTTGGCGATCCAGCCCCAGGGCTTTCAAGGGATTCCCTTCACGATCGCCACCCCTCCGGTGTCGCTGGCTCCGAATGCCATCCGACTCGAGCGTTTCTTCGCCAATCAGGTGGGGAACCAGGAGATCGTCATCGAGAACAACACGAACCAAACCATGGATGTGCTGGTGGTCGTTCGACTGCACCCGCACCAGCCCTGAGCGAGAAGGCAGCCCCTTATCCTTTGGAGTGTGGGCGTCCTCGTCCGCTGTTTTCGGTGGGTGGTGGTGGGGAAGAAGGACGGGGGGGACGAGAAAAAAGGCAGGGACGACGAGGACGTCGTCAATCCAGGGGACGTCGTCACTTCCATGTGAAGGCAATCGCCGCCAATTGGGAGTGTGGACGTCGTCAATCCAGGATAAGAGCCGCCCCTCAGCGGTGGGGGGTGAGGCGCGTGCGATAGGGAGCATACACGGGAAGCGTGAGTTCTCGGTCGGTCCATCCCTCCTTGGGTTCGTGGCCTCTCATGAAAGCGACCACGCTCACGAGCGCCTCGAGGTCGCGCAATTCCGCCGCCAACCGCCCCGCCCTTCGCATGAGCCAAGGCTCGGCCAGCCCCGCGGCCAGTCCGGCCCGATAGATGTCGAGAGCTCGCTTGGGGAATCCCCGTTCCTCTTCGGAGCGGCCGGCGAAAACGAACACCAAGGGCCGCCAAGGGACGTTCCTCAGCCGGCCCCTTGCCAGCAACCCTTCGAAGAGGGTCCCGGCCGTCTCCACATCGCCGGCGAACAGACGTGCGGTCGCCAGGAGGAAACGGAGCACGTCCGCGTCGTCGAGGAGCCCCCTTCGAACGAGGACGTCGAACCCCTTTGCCTCGAGCACTCCCAAGTCGTCCGCGGCGCGATGCGCCAAGGCGGCCACATCGTCCATGGCCTGGTCCATCGCACGACGGAACGCTTCCTCTTGGCCTTCGCGTGGCCTGTAGTCCGCAAGACGGCGGACGCCCTCGATGATGAGGACTACCCGAAAGTAGGCTCGAAAGTAGCGTTCTTCGAGAGAAGGGGCGGCGATGTCATCCAACGTATTCAGGATCTTCTCTCGCTCGAGATCCGTCCCCTCGAGGAACAAACCCTCGAGGTGAAGAAGACGCACGAGATCGGAGTCCGGATTCTTGTCGGCAAGATCACCGAGGGCGGCAAGGGCCGCCTTCGCGGAATCAGTGGCCGTACGAAGGGCCTCCGACCAGTAGCGCGCTTCCAAATCCGCGACCCAGGAGGGTGGCGGCCGATCTCCTCGGCCGACCACTTCGTCAAGAAAACGCCTCGCCGCAGCGCGACGCCCGAGAGCCAGAGCGGCTTGAATCCTTTGGCGCCGCACGGCGTTCAGCCGACGGAGATAGACGGCCTTCGGGAGCATGCGGCGCTCGCCCCGGACTGCCGACAGGGCGCTCTCGAACGCGGCAAAAACGGCTTCCGCGTCTTTCTTGCGGAGAAAGCACTGGGCCCGTGACATCGCAAGGCGCCGGGGCCCCGCCACGTTCCCAGACTTCTCCAGGTCGGCGAGAGCCGAGTCCGCGTCACCCTCGAGTCCCTTGACCTGGGCTCGTTGGAAGTAGGCGGCGCCGAGTTTCCGGCTGACCGGCTCCGCACCGTCTCGTCCGGTCAATAAGCCCGCAATGAGGCCGGAATACACCTCGCGTGCCGCGGCCGGGTTCCCAAGACGCCGCAACAGATTGCCCTCCACGAACCGCCCCCAGTAGTCCGTGGGGTGACTTTCGAGGTAAAGGCGAATCTCCTGCAATCCGCGCCTCGCGCCACCGGGCGTCAAAGCGAGGAGGAGTCCCCCGAAGTAGTGGTCGATGTCCTCCAGGACGGTCGCTCCATCCAGAGCCTGGATCATGGATCGGGCGTCCAACTCAGCCTCCGGTGGCGACTGCACGAACACGTCCATGAGTCGTGTACGGGGACGTGGCCCGCCCAGTTCCGCGGTCCAATCCCTCAGGGCGGAAAGAGCTCCTTTCCGGTCGTACGAGAAGCGCGCCGTAGCGATTTCGAGGAACCGAAACTGATCGCGGAGGATCTCGGGATGGCCGAGGGCGCGGCGTTCCTCGAGCAGTCTTCGAGACGTGTCTGCGCGGCTCGACGCGACGCCCATCTCCGCGGCTTCGAGGGGTACGAAGTACCGCAGTTCCATCAGACGGTCGAAGATCTCCCGAATGCGCGACGAGGCCAGGAGTTCCCTCACGTCATCTCGTTCGATCCCGCGATCGACGAGCCGCTGGAGCAGGCGGCCGGCCCGACCGTAGTTGCCGCGAGCAAACTCCGAACGTGCCGACGCATAGGTCTCTTCGACGAGCCTGCGCTCTCGCTCGCTGCTCTGCCACAAGAGGGCGGCGATGACGAACGCGGCGGCGAGGGCGAGGGCAGCCCCCGAGACGACGAGCCAATGGCGTCGCAGTCTCTTGAGACCGCGGCGGAGGGGCCCCTGTCGCCTCGCCGACACGGGCTCGCCGTCCAGAAACCTCCGCAGATCCCCTGCCAAATCCCGTGCCGTCGCGTAGCGTCGATCGGGTTGCTTTTCCAGGCATTGGAAGACGATGGCTTCGAGATCCGCCGAAATGCCGAGCGGCCTCAAGGCGGGAGGGTCCTCCTGAAGGACGGCGCGTCCGACGGCTTGCGCGCTGCCGCCGGCGAAAGGAAGCCGCCCGGACAGAAGGTGGTAGAGGGTCGCTCCAAAAGAGTACACGTCCGTGCGGCGATCCTGCTTGCCGAGATCCCCCCGCACCTGTTCGGGAGACATGTACGCGACGGTGCCCACGAGTTCGCCGGGTTGTGTGAGCCGAGAGCGATCCTCGCGCAGGGCGAGGCCAAAGTCGACGAGAAAGGGCTCGTCATCCTCGACGAGGATGTTGGAGGGTTTGAGATCCCGATGGATGACGCCGTGTTCATGAGCGTGGTGAAGGGCCTCAGCCACTTTGAGCATCCAGCGCGCGACCTTCCTCTCGCGGTCGGCACCCGTCAGCGGCCTGCCATGACCCGCGCGGCCGAGCGCGCGCTCGACGTCGCCGCCGGGCAAGTACTTCATCGCGATGTACTCGACCCCGTCCGCCTCGCCGAGAGCGTAGACCGGCACGATGTTGGGATGGTTCAAAGCCGCCACCGTCTCGGCCTCGCGTCGAAACCTTTCGCTCGTTCGAGGCGTCGCCTTCGAGACGACCTTCAAAGCGATGAGGCGTCCGAGGGTCTCGTCCTCGGCGAGGTACAAGACCCCCATGCCGCCAGACCCGATCTCCTGGAGAAGGCGATAGCCACCGAGTCGCTCGCGCCGGCCGAGTAGGGGACGTCGCTCCGCGGCCCGGGCCTCATCCAGGGCCGCCAATCCCACCTCCAAGACACGGTCCAGCTCGAGGAGCTCTCGCAGGCGCTCGTCGTTATCGGCCCCGTCGAGGTATTCCAGGAGCTCTTCGGGATTGGCTGCTGACCCGCCATCGAGAAAGAATCGCTCCAGCGGCCCCAGATCCGGAGACTCCGCGCCCGCATGGCCGTCGTCTCGGTCAGTCGCCATCCGTGGGGCGCCCCTTGCGAAGTTCCTCGAGCAACCGAACACGCGCGCGCGCCAGCAACATCCGCGTGCCTTTCTCAGTGCGCCCCATCGCCGCCGCGGCCTCCTCGTGACTCAGCTTGTCGAATCGGGTCAACTCGATGACGCGGCGATAGTCCTCCGGGAGGCGAGCCAGAGCGGCGAGGACGGCCTCCATCTCTTCCCGTGCACCCACGGCGCCACTCGGAGTCGCGCCGGCGTCCGGGGTCTGGCTGAGCGACTCGTAACCGCCCCGCCCATCGGGAACGTTGTCCGGGTGCCGCTTCTTCGCTGTGAAATACCGATGCTTGTCTCGAATCGTGTTCTCGGCGATACGCGCCAACCACCGCACGAAGCCATCCTCGTCGGCTGGGCCCAACCGATCGATCCCGTTCATGGCTTCGAGACACACGCTTTGCACCACGTCGGACGACTCCAGATACTTGCGGAGGTTCTCCCCCAAGCGTTTCCGCACCACCCCCTGGATCCGGCTTCGGAAGCGCTCGAACAAGGTTTCGAGAGCTTCTCTGTCTCCGGCGCGAGCCAGGGCGACCAGTTTTTCGATGTCATCCGTCATGGCGTAATCCGTGGGGAAATGTCTCGGCGTGACGAACGATTTTACCGCAAGACTTCAGCGGAGTATCCATCCTGACGGATCGATCTGGATGGGCTCGCTCGCGGGGACCTCGACGGTCGCGGAGCCGTTGGGGAGGGGAACTCGGCGAATCTTCCCCCCCACTCGGATCTCCACGGGAAGGGGGAAGGGCCGGCCGCCAGGGACCGTCCAGGACAACTTCAAGCTCGAACCTTCCCGCTGGGTGGAGAGCTTGGGCAATTCGGGTTGGCGCAGATAGACGTCGAAGAACCAGTCCAGCTTCATCCCGCTGCGACGCTCGACGATGGACCGGAAGTCCTCGGTCGTCCGGAAACGGCACTGGCTTCCGTCCGTCGCCCGAAGGCTCTTCTCATCCGGGTAGCAGAGTTCTCGAAGCGACGCCATGAGGACTTCTTTTCCGATGAGAAAGCGCAGCGTGTGGAGCACCCAGGCTCCCTTGTAGTAGATATCCGCATCGCTACCGCCTTCCGGTCCGAAGTAGATTTCCTTGGAATCCGTGGTACGCCGGGGAGCGATCGCCCGTCGATTCGCGATGGTTCG
>DRQF01000192.1 GCA_011369445.1 Planctomycetota bacterium
CGCTGGCCCGCAAGAAACGCCCCAGCCAGTCGCACCACCAGATCCGGGTCGCTGCCGAAGGACCTGAGTTCCAGACCCGTGCGGCTTTGTTCGTGAAACAGATCCACCACGGGGGCCAGATTGAGGTCGATCCCCATCCGCGAGAGATCCCACCCGATGGCCTGTCCGACCTGCCGGGCGAGACGACCCGCCAGGTTGGCCGGAAGGGCGCCAAGCGCCCGCGCTCCGGGCGAGACGAAGGCCCCCTGTTCGATGCGGTTGACGGCCCCTCCCTCTTGGTCGACGGCAATGAGCAGGGGCCACGGAACGAGGCCGCGAATCTCCGCCACCAGGTCTCGCACCTGATTCGCATCCTGTACGTTGCGCCCGAAGAGGATGACGCTTCGTGCCTCGGTTTCGAGAAGATGTGCCCTGAAAGCCTCGTCGACCCTCCGACCAGGGAAGCCGACCATGAGACGGGCTCCTCCAGAGGCCGCCATCAACTGACCCCTCCCGTCCGATGAGGCCCGAAGCATGCGCCGACGAGGAAAGAGACGACGAAGCCTATGGGAGGATTCCACGTCCACGCCCAGGGTGGCGGAGTGCCGAACAGTGACTCGGAGAACTCGACAACGAGCAACACGGCAATGCCGGCGGCCAAGGCCACCACTCCTCCCCAGTCGCTTCCACGTCCCGTCAACGCCCCCAGAAGGAAGACGCCCAAGAGCGGGGGAAAGATCCAGGTCAGGACCTTCAGCCCCAACATGAGGATGCCGAATCCTCGCCCCGCATCGCCCGTGTCATGGGTCTTCCAAACGATGAAAGCCAAAACGGCCAAGAGGGCTCCGAAAAACACCGTGAAGCGACGGGACATGCCGAGGTAGTAGGAATCGTCGCGGCCCGGGACGAGCCAACGTTTCCAGACGTTGGTGACCGTCGTCGAAGCCAACGCCGAGATCGCGGAATCCAGGCTCGACATGGCGGCGGCGAAAATCCCGGCGATGATCAGACCCCGAACTCCCGAGGGGAATTCGTGGACGGCGAAATAGGGGAAGATGTAATCGAAACCCTTGGACGGATGGGACGCACCCGCCTCCACGGCAATCTTCCCTGCGAGAGCGGCCGCCCCCTGCTCGCCGCCCAAGACGAGGTAGAGCAACGTCCCAACGAGGAGAAAGATGAATGCGATGGGTAGCGCCAGGAATGCGGAGAGCCACAGGCTTCTCTTGCCGGCTTGGGCGTCACGACAGGTGAGGGCGCGCTGCACCATGTCCTGATCGGTCCCGTGGGTGGCGAGCGTCAAGACGGTGATCCCGATGAGACCCGCCCAGAATGTATAGGCGGTGGTCGGGTCGAAGGAGAAGTCGAAGATGCGCGTCTTCGACGCGCCATCCGCAGCGGTCGCACTCATGACTTGCTGCCAGACCGACGCGGGATCGTCCCCCAGGGAGGCCCCAAGAACGATGACGGCGGCGATCCCGCCCCCGACGAGAAGGAAACCCTGGAGAACGTCCGTCCAGATGACAGCCTTGATCCCGCCGAAAAGCGTGTAGGCGATGGCCGCGAGTGCAATGAGGAGAATCGACGATTCAAACCCAAGGGAACCTCCCGTGACGACCCACAGAGCGATACTGGCTCCGTAGAGCCTGACTCCGCTGCCGAGGCAACGTCCGAACAGAAAAAGGGCCGTCGCGGCGCCGCGCGTCTTTCCCCCGAAACGGGTCTCCAGCCAGTCGTAGACCGTGAACACGCGAGCCCGGTAGTAGATGCCGATGAGCAGGGCGGCCACGAGAAAACGGGCCAGCACCGATCCCAGTGTCGTCTGGAGGTAGGTCCAATCCCCGCGCAGAGACTGAGTCGGGGCGCCGATGAAGGTGAGGGCGCTCGTCTCCGTCGCGATGATCGACAACCCCGCGGCCCACCAGGGAATCCGGTGGCCGCCGAGTATGTACTCATCCGTGCTCTTGCGCCCCCGGCCCGCGAAGAATCCGACGCCGGCCACGATCAAAAGATACCCACCGATGATAAGCTGGTCGCACAGGGAGAGCATGGTGTGCGATTCTACGTCACGCCCCCGACCGTCCGCGGGCCGGGTTCAGACGAACGAGCCCACGTGAGGAAGAATCTTGGAGGCCGCCGGTTGCGAATCCGGCAAGACGTCTCCTCCACCGTTCTCCGGCAACAAGAACAGAGCGCGTGCACGAATGAGCAGAGCGTCGGAGAAAAACCCTTCCTCGTGAATGACGACATTGACCCCGTGCAGGCCGGCGAAGTCCGCGGGAAGCACCTCCCGTCGTCCCCCGAAGATATCGTGCGTCTCGAAAAGAACGGCGAGAGCGCTCTGGAGCTGAGGCCAGGAAAGGCTGAGATCGACAAAAAGCACATCCACGGCCAGATCGTGGAAAACCCGATGGAGATACGCGCGGACTGCGGGACTCAAAAGGACGGAGAGAGGACCAACTTGCACGGCGGGCTCGGCCCCTTCTTCCGCCTCGCCCGGACCCTCGAGAAAGACACCGTCGATGAACCACCGATGAGGCACGAACCCCATGAGGTGACCCTGTCCCCGCCCCATCGACTTCACGACTTTGAAGATGCGGCGAATCTGTCTCACGGCGCGGCGACGACGTTGGCGGCGATCCCGGCGGCCAACGACGTCCCGGACGTCCTGCGGATCCGCTCCGAGGGGCACCTCGACCCAACCCTCTCGAATCACGACGCCCTGGGCGCTTCCCGAGCGCATTCTCACCGCGTCCGTGTCGTCCACGTCAGCCTCACGCAAACCGCTCAGGCGGGCCAATTCCAGGATCTCCCGACGATGCGGGTCCGTCCGTGACACCCAGACCGACACGGGGCGATGTCTCGACGGATCGTTGCGGCGACCTTGCCCCCATCGCACCGCCAAGTGTGCGAACGCCAGGACTTGGGCTGCCGCGGCGGACCACAGGAAACCCAGCGCCAGCAGATGTGTGATGGGAGTTCGGGTGTCGAGAACGACTTCGAAGCCCTTCGTCATTGCGGCGCCGGAACCCCACGCCCCGATCGCTATGACGATGAATGCGATCAGCAATCCCACGATTCCGAAAAGACGCCTCCAGTCCTCGGAGCGAACCGGCCCTGTGTTCCAACGCCAAAGGACCTCCATCGACGGCCCTCGGCGATTTGCGTTCCAAGCGATCCACAACAGGGGCGGCGCCAAGGTCGCGACAACCGCAATCCAAACCGGCAACCACGTGATGGCCGCCATGAGAGCAATCACGAACAAGCCGCCTGTCACGGCCGCCCTCTCGTGCGCGTGTTCTTTCCCGGTTTGCGACTTCGGCGTGAAACTGGGCAGGAAGCTGGAGAGAATCAACGTCATGAACACGGCGATTCCTGACGCATACACGGCCCACACCACCGCAAGGGCGAGAACCCACGCCAGGTGCGAAATCCGCGTCAACGCCCCGCGGGTTGCATCGACGGCGTCATGGCGAAAGAGTCCAAGGGCGGTCGCGGCCAGGCCGGCGAGGATGAGGGGGGGAAGAGCCCGCCCCCAGGCCCGCGGCGGTCCCTCGGGCCACGGCGGGCTCTCGCGCAAGTCGACGCCGTGAGCCAACCTCCAGCGGGCGAGACGGTTCACGAGACGACGACATCGCTGTCCAAACGTATTCAGTCCAGGAACGGGCCGCAGTTCATGACGGAGCGCCACGAGAAACACCATCAGGACGAGAAACACGAGCGTGACCGCATCGCCCAGATCGCTCTTGGCCAACCGAGCCCCCATTTCGAGAACGACCAACGCCATGCAACCCGGTACGACGACCGCCAGAGTTCTCGGGCGCAGAAGTCGACGAAGGCGAGCGCCCAACTTCAGCCGCCGTAGACGTGAGAGGCCTTCAGAACCCATGGTCATCGGTTCCCATCCACAATGGCCTCCCGCGCCACGGCTCCCGCCAGGACCCAGACTCCGCCACGCTTTTCGAAATGCGCGCGGAAGGTCCACACCCTGACGAGGGGCAACGTGTTCGCGGCCACACTCAGCGGTTCCCTCGACCAGATCAACCACGCATCGATCGACGGCTTGTCCTTGTCATCGTCTCGCCTGTGGGGGTAGGTCAGGTACACGGGAATCCCATTCCCTGCATAGCGCTTCATCAATCCGAGGAGGGCCGATCGGTCCAGCACCTGACCGGAGGGCTTCACTTCCACCTGGAAGTCCTCGGCGATGAATTCCTCGAGGGCTTTCCAATCGCCCCCGCGGGCCAACACGGCGAGCCCCTTGGCCTGCTCGACGAAACGCGTGTCCGCCGCCATCCCGTCGAAGACAATGACGCCGATCAACGCCACGACGAGAAAACCGCCAAGAATCCACACCTTCCGGTAGGAGGCTTTACGAAGCGCCGCTTGGCGCTCGAAAGCTTCCAACTTGGCTCGGGCGGAACCCGGGCGGGCCGGCTTCTTGGTGGAGTCGTTCTGCGAATGAGTCATCGGGAGTCATTCTCACCTCATTTCTCTTTTGAGTCCAGCCGCAAATCCCATTGCAAACGGGGGCGGCCATGGCGCCTTCGTCCGATCGCACGAGCATTCCGAATCCCTTCGCGGACAAAGTTCGTGGCGAAATCCACGGCATCCTCGAGGCTCCGCCCCATGGCCAGGAGAACCGCGATGGCCGTCGAGAGGGCACAGCCCGTTCCGTGGGGCGATGCGCCCGGGATGCGTGCCTCGCGCCATGTGCGACGCCGAGGACCGTCCGCGAGATAGTCGACGACCTCCCCGCCCCCTTCGTCGCCGCCGGTCACCAAAACGGCCCGAACCCCTTTCGCCAACAAGGCGTCCGCCGTTCCTTCGGCGGAAGCGCTCCGACTTCCGCCCGACAGGCATCGCGCCTCGGCGAGATTGGGTGTGATCACACGGGCGCCAAGGGCAAGGCCCCGCATGAGGAGAGTCCTGCCCTCCTCGTCCAGAAGCTCCCTCCCCGAGGACGCGACGAGGACGGGATCGACGACGAGGGGGACGTCCCTGGGGACGCGAGCGAGCGCCTTCTCGACCGCCGCAACCTGTTCGGCGGACGCCAGCATGCCCACCTTGATGGCGTCCGGCCTCAGATCGTCCAGCAACACGCCCAACCGTTCCCCGATCAGTGGGCCCGACAACGGGTGAACCCCGTGAACGCCAGTCGTGTCCTGGGTGGTGAGGGCCGTGGCGCAGGCCATTCCCAACCCACCGAGGTGAGTGACGACGGCGAGATCCAGTTCCAGACCTGCTCCTCCGGTGGGGTCCGAACCCGCCACCGTCAACACGAGCGGTCTTCCCATGGAGTTACTCCTCCGCGGCGTCCTCGAAAAGGGGTTGCGGTTCGGCACGATTGGGTTGGAAGCAGCGGCGGCAGCGGGCTTCGTAACGATCGGCCCCTCCCAGGACGAGGCGCCCGGCCGCCTCGACCAGGCGCTGGTTTCGATGAGCGGGGTTCCCGCAGACCATGCAGATCGCCAGAGCCTTCGTGACGTACTCGGCCTCCACCATCATATGCATCATCGTTTCGAAGGGGAGCCCTCGATAATCCTGATCCAATCCGGCAACGATGACGCGTCGGCCCTCGGCCGCGAGCTTGCGCGCCACGCGCACCGTGTCCAAATCGAGGAACTGGGCCTCATCGATCCCCACGACCTCCACCCCGTCATCGAGATGCTCGAAGATCTCGGCCCCGACGTTGATCACCGTGGACTCGATGTCCCGACCGCTGTGCGACACGACCCGCGTGGCGTGGTAGCGCACATCGACGTCGGGTTTGAAAATGGCGACGGTCTGCTTGGCGATCTTCGCTCTCACGAGACGGCGGATGAGTTCCTCGGTCTTCCCGCTGAACATGGAACCGCAGATGACTTCGATCCAGCCCGTGCCTTCGGGTCGTTGATGGATCACGATTGAACTCCGATTCGAGGGAAGTGGTGAGCGAGACGGTTGAAAGCATTCTGGGCGTCCCGGAGGACACGGACTCGCGGAAGAGTCAAGACCTCGAAATCCCGTTTGACGACTCGCCCCTCGACGAGGACGTCTCGAACACTCTCGGGACCACAGGCGAAGACGATCGCCGGCAAGGGGTCCCCCGTACTCATCCAGGGACTGGCCCCGTCGATGACCACGAGGTCGGCCCGCTTCCCCACATCGATGGTTCCCACCTCCGCGTCCAGTCCGAGCGCGCGGGCCCCATGCAGAGTCGCCATGCTCAGCATCTTCCGGGCCGGAAGCGTCTTCGGGCCGTGAAGAGGTTTTTGAATGAGCGAGGCAAGCCTCATCTCCTTGAAGGCGTCCAGGCGATTGTTGCACGGCGCACCATCCGCGCCCAAGGCGATGTTGATGCCTCGGTCCAGAAGCTCGGGCACGCGCGCCACACCCGAGGCGAGCTTCAGGTTGCTCGAGGGGCAGTGGGCGACGTGACTTCCCGTCGAGGCGAGGAGATCGATCTCCTCGTCATTGAGGTGGATGCAATGCGCCAGAACGCTTGATGGCCCCAGAAGCCCCATCTTCCCGAGAAACAACACGTTCTCGTGACCGGTGCGCCGACGAACCACCTCACATTCCTTGACGTTTTCCGAGGCATGGGTATGAACGCCCAGCCCCATCCTGGCCGCCAGCTCCGCCACGCCGAGAAGGAGCTCGTCCGTGGACGAGACGGCGAAGCGTGGCGCGATCGCGTAGGCGATTCTCCCGTCGGCGGCACCGTGCCAGCGAGCGATGAGTCGTTCCGTCGCGTCGAGGGCGGCACGCGCTTCCTCGAGGAGACCGTCCGGACACCGCCCCGTGTCATCGAAATCCATGAGGCACTTGCCACCCACATACCGGATGCCGGAATCCTCGGCCGCTTGAAAAACGGCGTCGGTATGGTGGACGGTGGCCATGTCGAGGATCGTCGTCGTCCCTCCAGCCAGCAACTCATACAAGCCCAATCGCGATGACGCTTCCAGGGCCGCCTCGTCCAGCCATGCCTCGAAAGGCCAGATCCGCTCCCCCAACCAGTCCAAAAGCTCCATGTCGTCGGCCGTGTTGCGAAAGAGGGTCTGGCAGGTGTGGACGTGCGCCTGAACGAAACCGGGAAGGACCCAGGTGTCGCGGACGTCCAAAACCTCCTCCCCCGAGGCCGGCGCCAAGCCGGGCGCCACCTCCGCGATGCGACCGTCCTCGATCCGGATGTCCGCTTTTTCCTCTCGGAGGCTTTCACCCACCAGCACTCGACCGCCTTGCAGAATCACTCGATGTCCCCTTTCGCGAACTCGGTCAGGAGATCCGCATGATGCTGACCTGGCATGGGAGGCGCGCCGGAACATTCCCACCGTCGCCCATCGCATACGATCGCGGACGTAATCACAGGAATCCGTCCCAAGGTCGCGTGCTGCACCTTAGTGACGATTCCCTGTTCATGCCGCTCCCGGTCCGCCAGAACGTCTCTCAACCGACGCACGGGTCCGGCGGGAATCCCTGCCCGCGTAAAGCGCTTCATCCACATCTCCACGGGGTCCTCGGCAAAGACTTGCTCGAGCAACGGGATCAACGTCTCACGCGCTTCCACACGGCCCGGGTTGGTTCTCCACTCGGGCACCCGGAGTCGTTCGCATAGAGCAAGCCGCTCCATCGTCACCAGAGCGTCCCATTGCCGATCCGTCGCCACTCCGAGGACGAACCAGTCGTCGCTGGCGCGAAAGGCCTGGTACGGGACGAGATTCGGGTGACGGTGCCCCATGGGCGAAGGGGATTCCCCGGTGAGCAGCGTGCTTTGAGCCTGATACCCCATGAGCGCCAACAGCGAATCCATCAAGTTGATCTCGAGCAATGCGCCTCCGCCGCCTCGTTCTCGTCGGAAAAGGGCCGCCACGATTGCTTCCGCTGCCGTCTGGCCGGCCGCGACATCCGCCAGACTGATCGGAGATCTCACGGGCTCGTCGTCGCCCGTCATGGCCATGAGGCCGGACTCCGCCTGGATCACGAGATCGAAAGCGGGGCGCTCGTCCCCATGTCCGAATCCGGAGATCTTCAGATGCACCAGGTTCGGATTGAGCTTTTTGAGTGCCTCGGCTCCCAGACCGAATCTCCGCATGCGGCCGGGTCGAAAGTTCTCCACGAGGACGTCCGCTCGTTCGATGAGTCGACGGGCGAGGGCCTTCCCCTCGTCGGTCTCGAGATCCACGGTCACGCCCTCCTTGCCCCGGTTGTAGGCGAGGTAGTAGGGAGACACTCCCTCCACGAAAGGAGGACCGAAACTTCGCGTCGCGTCACCGTCGGGGGATTCGGCCTTGATGACCCGAGCGCCGAGGTCGGCCAATCGCTGGGTGCACAAAGGCCCCGCGAGGACTCGCGAGAAGTCGGCGACGAGGAGGCCTTCGAGGGGTCTCATCGTCACCGTCCCAGACGCTTCCTGGCCACCCGAGCGATGTCGTCCGGCTGCCCGAATAGCAGCAGGCGCTGCCCTGCGTCCAGAACCAAGTCGCTGGGCATGGAGAACAAGGGCCCCCCTTTGCGCGGATCATCATCCGGTTCCATGGGAGGGCGGACACCCACGAATCGAACCTTGTCACCGAAGAATCGATCGACTTCGTCACGCCGCAACTCGACGGCGGTTCTCAGGGTGAGTTCCGCCAACCCCTGTTCCCGATTGACGAACCAAAACGCATCGATGAGCGACTCGGTGAGTTCGACCGCCAAGTTGCGCGCCTGGAGAAGACCCGGCGTGAGGACGCGGTCCGCGCCGATGGCCAGAAGAATGTCGCGCCGCTGCCCCGTCGTCGCCATGTTGATGATGGATTGCGCCCCGAAATCCTCCAGCGCCAACGTCGTTCGTTCCGCGGCTTCGAAGGCGTGACCGAGGCAGACCACGATCTGTTCGAAATCGTGAATCGGCAGGCTGCCGAGAGCGCGGCGGTCGGTGGTGTCGAACGCAAGGACGTGGTCGACGTCCTGCATGATACGACGCGTCTTATCCCGATCCTTGTCCACCGCGGTGACTTCGGCGCCGCGGCGGACGAGTTCCCGGGCCAGGGTCCGCCCCATCGTGTTGAGTCCTATGACGAGAAAGTGAGACATACTCGTACCCGGATTTTCCTGGTCGTTGTGTTGAAAGCGAAGGTTCGCATTCGCCAAGTCCTTCAGGCCACCAGTTGGACGCCCTCTTCCTCGGCGACGGAGATTTTCTCGAGGATGCGCTTCATGAGTTCCCTGCGGATGCGTTCGTACTCCTCGGGTGACCCATCGGCCATGGGGATACGTGCCGCGGCCATCGTGTTGTGGCCGCCCGCCCGGCCCATCTCGCGGACCACCTCACGGACGAAGACACCCGCATCCCCCTCCGGGTCCTCGGTCCTCACCGAAACATAAGTGAGTTTATCGAACCACCCCATGCAGACCGACCATGACGCGGACTCGAGTTTCAAAAGAAGATCGGCGATCTCGGCGACCATGTCGGGATAGGGAAGCTTGCCGAGGTGACTCACCACGAGGTTGCCGTAGATCCGCGCGCTCTCGATGGCGTCCCGCAAGTCCTGAAAATACTCGCGGGAAAGTGGCGGAGCCTCGATGGCCTGGATGATCTCGTGGTCCACGATCGGAAGAAGATACTCCCAGGCCTCGCGATCCATGTCGCCGGTACGGCGCGTCAACCCCAAGGTGTCCGTCCGGATGCCATAGTAAAGCGCCGTGGCCACAGCCTGAGTCGGCTCCAGACTGAAGAGCCTCAGGTACGACGTCATGATCGTGGACGTCGCCCCGACGTCCGGTCGTACGTCGTGGTACGGTACGGATGCCGTCGAATCGACGAAGGGATGGTGATCGATACAGACCTGCACGGGGACATCCAGCTCTTCCAGGTCCTCCTGGTTGAAGCCGAACTGGGGTTGTGCGTCCACGAGGACGGCGGCGCCGAAATCGTACTCGTCGATGTCGGTGAAACGGGTCAACTCCGGAACGAGGAGACGCACCATCTGCCTGTTCTGCGCCCGACCTATGATGCCGCGATAGGTGAGAACCGCCTCCTTGCCGAAGCGCCGCTCCAGCAAGTGCTTCATGGCCAAACCGGACGCGATGCTATCCGGGTCCGGATTCATGTGACAAAACACGAGCACCCGGTCGACGGCGTCCAGGACCTCGCTCAGTCGTTTCGGATCCGGCTGCACAGTCTGTCGGTCAGGTCCGGACAAAAGCATTCCTCCCCGCCCACGAATCTTAGAGCAGACGATCTCGGACCTCGGCCAGGGCCTGGCGCAAAGCCCAGGGAGGCACGGGGCCTTCCGCCTTGATTATCCTGGCAAGAGACGGGGACCGAAAGGTCTCCCAATCCGACAGGGGAACAGCCCCGGCTCCCGGAAGCAGTTCGCACTCAACTCCTTGGCAGTCGGACAGATAGACGCCACAAAGGCTCCCGGACAGCCCCGAAAGCCAAGACGCACTCGGCGTTATGCCCAGCCAGTCCAGCCCCGCGGCGGCCCCCGTGTGGTGCCAAAACCCGACCCGCGGCAGCTCGGAAAGGGCCCAGCCGATCTCTTCCGGACCCAGCAATGCGCGGGGATCGGTGTCGGGAGCCAGTGCAAAAGCGAGCCCATCCTGCTCCCGCGCCCAACGGTGGAGCTGCCGGCAGAGCCGCTCGATGCGATCCTCGCGGACGGCCCTGCGGCGCTCCTGCAGTTCGGCCCGCCACGCCTCCCACTCGGCCTCCCCCTCCTCCTTGAGGCGGGCGCCCATCGAAGCCGTCCAGGCCCCGTCCGGATCGTCGATCATGATGCCCGACAGGACGATCCGGCGACAACGGAACAGTCGCGCCAAGTCGACGGCCCGCGCGAGACGCCTCTCTCCACGGGCGGCGATGGAAGAGTCCGAGGAGGTCGGGTCTCCGGTTTCCTCCAGCCGCACGGAAACGGCGGCCGTTCGCCCTCCCGCATCGCACCATAGACGCGCCGCGCGTTCCGCGTCCCTTGCGGCGAGGAACCCATCCACGGTAATGCAAGAAACACCTGCCGCCATCGCCGCCTCGACGGCGGAGACAAGCGCCCCATCCGCATTGGGGAAAAGCGAGGTGGAAACACCGATCTCGTCTGCTGGGAAGGTTCTCAAACTCTCAGCTCCGGTCCGCCCTCGCCACTGTCGTCTGGAAACCGGCTCAGCAAGGGCTCGACCTCCTCCGAGTGGAAGAGCTCAACCTGCGCGGGGGCGCGCCCCACGTAGCGCTCGGGGCGCAAGAGTTCCTCGACCTCCTTCTCATCGAGCTGAAACGCCGGTTCGGCCAGCAGACGATCCAGAAAGTCGTTGGGTCCGCCTTCCTCCTTCATTCGATTCGCGGCGGCCAAGGCGTGTCCTCGAATGACCTCGTGAAGTTCCTGGCGATCGCCGCCCTTTTCCACGGCACGCATCATGAGTTCCTCGCTCGCGATGAACGGCACATGCTCCGCCAAGTGATGGCGAATGACCGCACGGCGGACGACGAGGCCTCCAGCCACGTTCTCGAGGATGATGCAAATGGCGTCCGCCGCCATGAATGCCAGCGGCAGACTCATCCGCCGGTTCGCGGAGTCATCGAGCGTTCTCTCCAGCCACTGAGTGGCCGCGGTCTGAGCGCCGTTGTCGGCCAAGGAGATGAGGAAACGAGACAGCGCCCCCACCCGTTCGGCTCGCATCGGGTTGCGCTTGTACGGCATGGCGGAGGAACCGATCTGCTTCGACTCGAATGGCTCCTCCACCTCGCGCATGTGACACAGCAGTCTGAGATCCGTGGACATCTTGTGGGCGCTCTGCCCCAAGCTGGAGAGCGACTGCAACACGCGGGCGTCGACCTTGCGGGGATAGGTCTGTCCCGTGATCCGGAATCGGCGCTCGAAGCCCATTTTCTCGCAGACCAGGGCATCCAGAGCCTCCACCTTGTCGCCGTCGCCGCCGAAGAGTTTCAGGAAGCTGTCCTGAGTGCCCGTCGTTCCCTTGACGCCCCTGAACTTGAGGATGTCCAGGGTGTTCTCGAGCTCGGCGTGGTCCATGAGCAGATCCTGGAGCCACAGGCAGGCTCTCTTGCCCACGGTGGTGAACTGAGCCGGTTGGAAATGGGTGTAGCCCACGCAGGGCGTCGACCGCTCCGCCATGGCGAAGGCGTCCAGGCGGCGAAGAACTCGCCTGAGCCCAGCCATCACTCTTTGCAGGGCTTCCCGAATCAGCAAGAGATCCGTGTTGTCGGTGACGAAGCAGGAGGTCGCTCCCAGATGCACGATGGGCCCGGCGAGAGGACATTGGTCCCGCAGTACGTGGACCTGGGCCATGACATCGTGGCGGAGTTCCTTCTCGTACCTGGCCGCCTTCTTTTGATCCAGATCGTCCAGGTGAGCACGGAGTTCCTCCACCTGCTCCCGCGTCACCGGCAGACCCAGCTCGTGTTCCGCTTCCGCAAGCGCCAGCCACAATCTGCGCCAGGTGGTGAACTTCTTCCTCGGCGAGAACAGACGCGCCATCTCCGGGCTACAGTAGCGCTCGACCAGGGGATTCGAATAGACCTCGTCCATGGGGACCTCCTTCGTCCCCCGAACCTAACCCGGATGACGCGCCCCTTCGACTCTCAGAGGCGTCGAATCCATAGGTTCTCGAGAACCCAGGGATTCCGATGGTGATCGAGTGCCTCCGGGTCGTGAGGCCATCTCCTTTATCAGCACCCTCCGGGGGTCAAGGACAAATGGAAGGAGCGCCGACCGGCGGGGGACGGCGCTCCGAGAATGGGTGCGGGGTCGTGAGTGAAGACTACTTGTCGTCTTCCCACTCGTCCCAGTCGTTGTCGGAATCGATCCGCCCCATCGCCATCGAGGCGCCAATCGCGGCGCCGGCTCCGATGGCCATGGGCATGTAGCCCGTGCAGCTGTAGATCTCGGTGGTGAGGGACGTGTTGGTCTGACTCACGGCTTCGGTGAATCCGAAGATGTGGCGCTGGAAGACGTCCGTCGTCGGCAGAAGAGCCAGATCCACGGGAACCTCGTCGGGAAGATCGACGCTCTGGAGGATCGGAAGCAGAGTGTCGATGGCCATGATCATCAGCCGCCCCGTATCGATGTACACCACGCCCGTGTTGCCCGCCTCAGGATTCGAGCGGCGGAAATGGGTCATGGCTTCCACGAGATCGGCGTTGCTGGCGAGCCCCGACCGCTGGTGGGACTTGGACGCCAAGTAGTTCTTGAGCGCCTGAGGCGCCAGCCCGACCATCAGGTAGCCGTCGTCGACCATCCATGCCGGCTTGATGCCAGGCCCGAAGTCGTCTGAACGATTCACGAGCATGCCCGTGTCGAGGTAGTGGATCTCATGAGACATGAACTCGAACGACCGCATGGCGCCCTCGCGCGGAAGCATGGCGGAGGCCTTGTCGATGCAGGAGAAGAACTTGTCCGAGTCCTTCAGTTGGACGGCCACCATCATCTCGGGAATGAGGCCGCCAAACGGCGACGGCGCCATCCAAAACCCCATCTCCTGTCCGATCGACGGCAAGAGGTCGTCCATGACCGAAAAGCCCAGCTGGTCGGTCATCGCCTTCAGCTCTTCATCCACGTTGGCGGCCATGTCCTTGTCGAAGTCGCTGAGCGCCGCCATGATGCGGTCGGCCAGAACAGACATGTCGAGGCGGAAGCCCTCGGCCATGAGGCTGTTCTGCGGCGCCATGTCCAGGACCCGGAACTTGCCGTTCCCCGCAGGCATGGCCCCGTAGAGCGTCTTGTCGAGGCCGTCGGGAGCACTGATATGGAACCGCTCGACGATGGCGCGTCCCTCGAAGTTCATTCCGTAGGCCACGCTCTGGAACTTGGTCAGGCCCGTGACGTCCAAGATCGCCATCACCATTCCGAATTCCCGCTCCTCCGCCGCCGGAGAATTCTCCAGCATGTGAACGAACTTGCCCAAATTGGCGTACACGGAGAACACGCCTTGATGCATGGGCGACACCTTCTCCATGGCGCTCGTGAAGTCGGCGTTGTCGATGAGGCCACCCGACGTGACACCGGCTTTGACGCGATCGAGGACGCCCCCAAGGGTCGTCTTGTTGGTTCCCAAAACCAGGTGGTTCCCTGCCGCCACCAAGTAGGCCGGCAGCCCGTCCAGATCGAAAGCCAATCCTTGGTTGCCAGCGATGGTGACTTCCGTGGGAGCGACGCCCATGCCCTGCTCGGCGGCGCCAGCCGCCATCTGGGCCAGCTTGCCCGCCAACTCCTTGTTGCTGCCCAGATCAAGAGTGATCAAAGCGTCCATGTCGGGGGGGCCATTGGGGTCCTCGATGGCCAAGTCGACGATCGTGAAGGTCAAGCGCCCCTCGCCCAGGCTCTCCAGATCGGCGAGAGACAGCCCCGTATTCTGCTCCAGTTCGCTGGCCATCTCCTCGCTCATGGCATCGAGCATTTCCATGGCGGGTTGGAGGAACGCCTTCATCTGGGGCTCTTCCCACAACTGACTCAAAGCCAGGTTGCGGCAGTTCTTCGCGCCGGCGACACCGTCATAGGACACGTGCAGCAGGCAATCCGTCGGCAAAGCCGCTTCGATTCGGAAGGAAGCAGCGTTGGCGTGGGTGGCGTCATCCGTGAGAACCCAAGCGCCGCCGCCTAGGAACAGGGTCAAGCAGGCCACCACGGCCAGCGTCATTCCCAGGGATCTTTTCGTGCGAGTCATGTTTTTTTCTCCTCGTCAATTCGGGGGGTCGTTGTCTCTTCGTGGGATAGGCCCCGGCATTTCCAATCGGGCTGAAGGACGGCGCCCGCCCTTCGGGTTGTGTGCATCTCATGCAGTATCGACCGGGCAAGCGCCCTTCCGTACTCCAAGACGTCTCAGCTTCCGAAGTATCTCTGGAAAAATGGCGGACCCAAGCTGGTTGCCAGAATTCCCATCGCCAGTGCGATGGACTGTCGCGCCCGTCGGGCCGCGCCCTCCCTCGGCGCCTTGATGAACCCCAGGACAAGAACTCCCAGAATGGCTCCTTGGAAATCGGTGAGAACGTCGAAGACGTCCGGATCCCGCCCGGGAACGAAGGACTGGTGCCACTCGTCCAGGATTCCCCAAAGAACGGAAATCGATACGGCGAGTCGAAAGATGAGAGGAAGGCGCCGCGGCACTTCCCGCCAGGCACCCAGACCGCCGGCCCAGAGAAAAGCGAGCACTCCGTAGAGAGGGGCATGGAAGAGGTTCCCCATGCCGGGGAATCCTCCTCCCACTCCCTCCCAGGTCCGATGGCTGGACCAGAAGATCATTCCCATCCACGTCACCGCGGCGATCCGCCAGATCCACGCTTTCCCGAGGAATTGCACCCGATCGGAACGTGGGTTTCGCCCTTGAGCCATGGCCCAGTGTCTCAGGACGGGCTTCGAGTTCAAGCCATGAGCGACTGGCGGTTCTTCTGAAGCTGTTCCTTGAGGCGCTGAAGGACGTTCGTGTGGATCTGGCAGACTCGCGACTCCGTGAGATCGAGGACGCGGCCAATCTCCTTCATCGTGAGCCCCTCGTAGTAGTACATGATGACGATCCGCTTCTCCTTTTGGGAGAGGTTGCGGGTCACGGCTTCGATCACATCGCGCTGATTCAGGGACTCGACCGGGCTCTCGCTCTTCACGTCGGCCAAGATCTCCGACTTCTCGAGGCTGTGGTCGTCGTTGTTCTCGTCCCACTTATCGGAGAGGGAGTAGATGGTGACGGGCTGGGCGTCCTCGACCATGCGGTGGTACTCGCTCAGCGTGCAGTCGATCTCCCGGCACATCTCCATGTCCGTGGGCTCGCGGCCGAAACGGCTTTCCAAAGCGCGATAGGCCTTGTTGATCTTGTTGGCCTTCAGACGAACGAGACGGGGCACCCAATCCTGGGAACGCAGCTCGTCAAGGATGCTTCCCCGGATGCGTGTCGTGCAATAGGTCTTGAACTTGATTCCGCGGGAGAGGTCGAACCCGTCGATGGCGTCCATGAGTCCGAAGAGCCCCGCGCTGACCAGATCCTCGAGATCGATACTCTTCGGCAAGGTCGCCAAGAGACGCTCGCTGATGTAGCGGACGAGAGGATAGTAGTGCTCGATGAGCACGTTGCGCAGATTCGGATCTCCCGTGCGCTTGTAGGTCTTCCAAAGGATATCGAGCTTTTCGGACTCGGCCTTGTTCTTCGCACGGGTGGACTTGACGGCGACCTGAACCATTCTCACTCCTCCACGGTCGACTTCGAGGGTCGACTCGAATACGGGGAGGCGCAGCAACGCAGTCCGGTGCCGATTCCGGACACGAAAAAACCGACCCGCTTGCTCTTCTGGCAACGTTGGTCGGTCTTCATGCGCGTCATGCGATTCCCCTGGTCTTCGGCAACTGGCTGCCTTTCCGCCGGATGGCGGGGAAGGCCCTTTAGCTTTGCGCCCCACCCTTTCGAGTGGTTTGCCCTTTCGGACCCGGCCGGTTCGCTGACGCTTTCCGGTCGATGTCCATCAGCCAACGCGTGGCTGACGGTGGCTAACATAGAGAAGGTTCCACCCCCGTCAACTGTTTTTTTTCGGAATTTCGGGTGCGGGTGTTGAGTCTCCCGACGCGGAATCGTCCAAAAACCCCACAAAAAGCTCTCAAACGGCATTTTCTTGCGGTTTCAGAGGCAGGGCGGCCGGGTAAAAAAAACGCTCGCCGGGGGCGTCGCGGCAGCCCATCCCCGTGTTCAGCGCTTCGGCGCCTCCGGGGCGGGGGCCTTTTTCTCTTTCGAGAGGGCCGATGAGGACCCTTTGCCGAAGTTCTGCGTCCAGAACGCTCCCCCCTTGGCCTTGCCGCATCCCAGATGGGTCCACCCCGCTCCCACGATGTTGCGATGATGTCCCGAACTGTGCAGCCAGCCGCGAAGCGCTCCGGCGGGCGTCGCCGCACCGCGTGCGATGTTCTCGGAGACGCCTCCCCCCCATCCCTCGGCCGCCGCGCGCATCGAGGGAGTGCGGTGTTCTTTCACGGGCGAGGCGTGGGCGAAATAACGAAGATCCATCATCTCCTGGGAGTGCTTGCGGGCGGCCCGGACCAACGCCTCGTCGATCTTCACGGGACGCAATCCCATCATCATCCGATAGAGATTCGTGAGTCGGTGTAATTCGCGCTCATCGTCGGTGATCGAGCTCGCGATTTCGGCGTTGAATCGGAGGACATCGGCGGCGGCCTTCTGCGCCGACGGCTTCAAACCGTGGTGCGTCATGTCGAGGGCGCGATCGAGTTCATGAAGGAGGCTGTCCGGGTCCAAAGGCGCGTCGACATCGTCGGGCAACAGGGTGCAAAGAGCTCGCAACCTCTCGTGGGCCGCCGCGAGCGATTTCAATTCTCCTTCCAGATAGGCCGCCGGGTGCTCATAGACGTCCCGGATTCTCTGCACCAGCCCATCCACCTCGGCCTGGACCTCCTTTTGATTCGGACCATAGGGGTAGGGATAACGGACCGGGTCTCGAATGAGCGCCAAGGCCGCCCGGCGTCGCGTTTCCAACTCGTCGAAGACCTTGGCCCGAGCCGCGGCGATATTCTGAAAGACCTTGAGCTTGCGCGCCCGCTCGAATTCTCGCTCGAAGCGTGCCTGGACGACTTCGGCGAGAACGCCGCGGGCCGGAGACCCCATCGCCCTCAACTCCAAACAGATCTCCTTGAACCGGCCTTCCGTCGCCGTGGAAGCCTGGCGCGCCAGCACCTTCGCCTCGGAGAGCAGTCGGCGGGTTTCGGCCTCCTCGGGCGTCATGAGCCTGCCCTCGAGGAGGACGAAGCCCCCCGCCGGGCGGTCGACGCCGGTCCACCGGGCGAAGAGTTCGTCAGCTTCTCGCTTCAAGGCGGCGTCGCGAGCGGCCTCGCCCAAAGCGACCATCGCACGCTCCTCGTCCCCCAAGTGGTGAGCGGCCAAGGCGAACTGCAAGCGTTCTCGCGGCGTCACCGCCGCCCAGTCGAAAAGCGCAAGCAGACGGTCGGAGGGAATGTCCTTCCAAAGCCACTCCTCCTCGCCCCTCCCGAGTTTGATTTGAACCAGATCCTCGTCGGCGGCCACGCAACGAGCCGCAAGGGTGCCGATGCGCAGAGTCACGCCGCGGCGCTTCTCTTCATTGACGTCGACGATGACACGGGCCTTGAGGTCGCCCATGGCCTCAAGGACGCGGGCCCGTTCCGCCCAAAGCCGGCGTTTCCCTGCGTCCCCGGCCTCCTCGGCGATACGTCGGAAGACTTCGGCCGCCCCGCGCCACCGACTCGAGGCGGCCAGCGCCTCGGCGCGGGTCACCTGGGCGCCCTCGGCCGTGGGGCTCCGTCTCGGACGCGGTCCGTCGGAGTCCCCGGGTGACACGGCCTTCGGGAGCTTGCGACGCGACGAGGATCGGCGCGGCGGGAGGGCCGCCAAAGACGCCCAATCCTCCAGGCGCTGCTCGAATCCGGTCCCCGCGAAGCGCGGCTTCACCCGTTCGGCCTCGCGGCGCACGCGGTCCCACGCCCCTTCCCGTCCGAGATCCTTCCAACCACGCTCCAAGAGTTCGAGTTCCCGGTCGGCCTTGCTCCGCAGGTCCACGTCCAGTTCCAACAGGTCCATGTTTTCCGGAGACACCTCCGAAGCCTTCGCGAGGAGCTTCACCGCGTCACCCCAGCGGCGCGACGCCTCCAGCAGGCGAATCCGACTCCGAAGTGCGCTCATCGAGGGGTCGGCCGTCGGCCTGGTCTCGCTCCGCGAAGTGTCGTCTGTCGTCTCATCCTCGGCCACGGCAGCCCCATTAGCGGGAGCCGTGCCGACCGGCCTTCCGCCCGTGGCAGCCCTCTCGGCGGGGGATGGCGGGTCGTTGCGCGACACGCCCTTGTAGACGGCGGCGACCAGGGCCAAGACGGTGGCCCCCAGCAACCAAGGAGAAACGATGCGCCGCCCTCGCCGACCGGACTGGGTCGTTTCCGCACCGTCCGCATCGTCGGTCGGCTGGACGCGAGGACGGCTGCGATGGAACCGCAGCGAGGCTCCGCCGACTTCGATCACGTCGCCATCGGCGAGAACGAGTTGGGAGACGTCCGCGCCCCGAACGCGCGTTCCCCCCTCCGACGCCAGGTCCACGACCCTCCAGCGTCCCCCCTTGTTCTCGATGCGGCAGTGGCGAGACGAAACGCCGGGAGCGTCCAGGATGAGGTCGCAGCCCGACCCCGACCCCACGGTCGCCTCCGTGTCGAGGCGAAACCATGCGGACTCGTCTTCCAGATCATCGCGGTGCAGCCAGGGCATGAGAAAGCGTCTCCGTCTGGAACCGTCATGCAAATCCCGGGCCCGATGGATCCGTCCTCGGAGCCCAAAAACGACGTCGTCCGGTGGAATCGCGTAAAGGCGACCTGACACTCGGGGTCAAGTCGTCAGTCAGTGAGCCATAAAGTAACGCACTTGCAAGACGATATGGTAACCCAGGAGGAGGGAATAGAAGGTCACGAGGAATCCGAGGGCGAGATCGACCCAGACGAACTTCTTGTGCACGAGGAGGAAGATGAGGCACAGCGCCACCAGGAGCGACTTGGCGTAGATGAACCAGTGATTCCCGAGGTCGAGCAGCCCTTGGGCCACCGGATTCGCCTCCGAACCGCCCTTTTGGATGTAGTCCAGGGTAAAATAGGCGTCGAGCACGTTGAGGACGAGGATGAGCAGGACGAGCACGACCTCCCGGCGCCCATAGACGTCCACGTAGATGTTCTTGTCCTCACCCTTGCGGCGGCCGGCGGCCCGCTTTCCTCCGAGAAACAGGCTTCTCCAGGGGGAGGTCGGACGACCGCGACGGTCGCGCTCGGACCGGCGGTCCCGGTAGGGCCACGTCCGGAAGAGCTCCGCCTCCTCCGCATCGCCGAGGGACCGTCCGTCCACGGGCTCCCTGGCCTCCGTACGTGTCGGGGAATCGGAACGGGTGTCGCTCATCGGTCGTCGGGTCCTCCAGGTTCCTCTCTTTATCGACCGAGAAGCTCCCGGACCCAAGCCCGGTCGAGGCTCGGCCACCCCATGTTCCCAGCAACGGGGGCCGGGCCGGAAGGGGCCCGGTTTGCCCTCCGTCCCCGGTATCGCTAAAGATCTTGAGTGGAATGCGTTGAGGAACATTCGATGCCCCAAAGACCGACGGTGGTTCTGGCCCATTACGATAGCGAGATCCTGAGCCGATACCGGGAGACGCTGGAGACGGAGGGGTTTCGCGTCCAGGCCACCAGTTCGGGCCCCGACGTCCTTCGCCGCGTCGAGAAAGACCTGCCGGACGCCGTGGTCATCGAGGCCCTTCTCCAGCGCATGAACGGGCTCACGGTGCTGAAGCGCCTGAAAGAATCACGCCCCCATCTTCGCGTCCTCGTCATGATCGACGCCGGCGACACCTACACGGAAAACCGCGCCTTGATCTGCGGCGCCGACGCCATCCTGCAAAGAGAGGAATCGGGGGGGATCCCGGAGGGAGCGCTCGCGGCCAAGCTCCGTGCCCTGTGTCAAGAAGATCGGCTCGAGGCCCCGGATCACGCCGCGGACACCCTTCCCGAGGACGATCTTGCCCGGTTGCTGGAAACCTCGTCCAAGAATCTCAGGGCGGAGAACCCCATCGTCGCGCACATCACGGACGCGCTGACCGGCTTGTACAATGCTCCCTACATGCAGGTGAAGCTGGCGGAAGAGGTGAAGCGCACCCGGCGATTCGGCCTCCCTCTCACCCTGGTGGAGCTCCAACTGGACGCGCCGGGCGAGATCTCGGACACCGACTCGCAGTGGCGGCAAAGGCTCAACGAAGTGGCGGGACTTTTGCTTTGCGAGTCCCGAGACATCGATGTGTTGGCCAGAATCGACGCAGCGACGTTTCGCCTTCTTCTGCCCCACACCGATCTCGCCGGGGCACGTGCCATGATGGAGCGGGTGCTCTCCGGCATCTCCGAGCGTGACATTGCGTCGCTCGAGGACGGCCAGGGACTCCGTGCCGTGGCCGGGTTGGCCGGATTTGATCCGGAAACCATGCAGAATCCCGAAGATCTCGTGGAATCCGCCGGCAATGCGGCCCAATCGGCCTGGCAAGGCGGGACGGGCACCCTCCACGTCTGGACGCCCGAGGGTCGGGGCCCCACCCCGCAGGCTGGCCCCTAACCCTTTGAGTTTGCAGGGGTTTTCAGCCGACAATCATAGAGTTAGCATCTACGCAGTGCTTGCGACATAGACGGTGTGCGGAAGGTGGACCGAGAATCCGGGATCCCAGGATCCCCAGGAGGCAGTCATGATTGGCGACATCGTCACCTATTCTTCCGGGCGAGGCACGGTCTCATTCCTCGGCGCCCTGTTTTTGGCTCTCTTCGTCCTGAGCACGCCGGCCACGGCGCAAAAGGTGAACGTCAAGATCCTGGATGCGTCCAAGGTGTACTACCCGGCCACCATCAAGAAGAAGTCCAAGTTCAAGGCCCCAGCCATCCTCTCCACCGCCAAGGTGTTTGATGCCATCCCCGAGTGGAAGGTGATCAAGAAGAAGAAACTCGGCAAGAAGGACGCGGAGTACTTCATTCTCCTCAAAGCCGCCAATGACAAGTTCGCAGCGGCCCTGGCCTCAGTGCGAAAAGAGGGGAAGTTCGACATCATCGCCGAGGACGGAGCCATCGAGTGCAAGGGCTGCGAGGCCGAAGACGTCACGCAGAAGATGATCGATGCGCTTCCCGAGGAGGTTGACAACCAGGCGTCGTGAAGGTGAAGCGCGCCACGGTCCGTACACTCCTCATAGGCCTCTGCCTCGTGGCCTCCTGTACCGAGAGCAGCGAGGAGTCGTTCTCCCACATTTTCAACGCCCCGGTGACGGTGCGAGCCCTTGACGAGCTGGACCTCCGACCGCCGGCGGAAGCCGGAGGCTGGGATTACCCCGATATCGAACTCGTCGATGGTCGCATCATGCGGATCGTCTGGATGAACAAGGGAGAGCCCGCCTCCTACCTCCCCTATCTGACGGGGCTCCAGGAGGTGGTCGAGAAGCGGGTCGAAGTGAAGACCAACCCCGCTCTCCCTCCCCAGCTGCGCCGCGACCCCAACAACGGCTCGCCCCAGCGTCTGAAGGATTCAGCTCTCGAGCCCCTCGTCATCACGGGATCGCTCGAAGACGTCGATGTCGTCACCGATGTCCTCGTGGGAGTCCAAAAGAGCATTCCTCAAATCGAGATTTCCGTGCGCGTGGTCGAAGTCTTGGAGGCGGACACCCTCAGCTTCGGCATCGACACCTTTTTTCAATCCGTGGAGAACGACCCCAACTCTCCCACGGCGACTTTCTTCAACAAAGCCTCCACCATCCTGGGTTTGCCGGAGATCCCAGGGCAGGGCGCCTCGTTCAACCCCGCGACCGGAACGACGCCCCTCATGATCAGTCTGGGGACGATCACGAATGGGGTTCAGGTCGACTTTCTCATTCGCGCCCTCAAGCTATTCACCAAGACGAACGTGCTCTCCGCCCCCCAGATCCGGGTGCTCGACGGCTACTCGGCGGAAATCGTCGCCGGCGAGGACATCCCTTTCTTCGAGCCCAAGTTTTCGGGCTCGGGTCTCTCGACCATCACCACGTCGTTCAAGCAGGTGGGCGTAAAACTCTTCATCAATCCGAAGGTCGTCGGGCGGGATCTCGTGCGCATCTCGCTGACCTCCAGCGTCGAGGCCGTGACGCGAGAGAGCACCTTCGTGTCCAACGACGTGACGGTGACGAACCCCGTCATCACGACGCGAAGGGTGAGCACCTACATGGACGTCTACGACGGCGACACGGTCGTCCTGGGCGGCCTTCTCACGCGCAACAAGCTGGATAGCGAGAATCGGGTCCCCGTTCTCGGCGAGATCCCGATCCTGAATTTCCTCTTTGCCAGCCACTCCCGACAGGTCCTACAAAGCAACCTGATCTTTTTCGTGACGCCCCGCATCATGGATCCGAGCGCCGAACGTCGGCGTCTTATCACCCCCGTCCTCCCCACCGACGACGAGGAAACTCCGCCGGAAGACGGGAAGAATCCCGAGGGCAAGGCGTCCAAGGACGGTTGATTCGGGAGGTCCCATCACATGGCGGTTCGACCACGACGAAACGAAGAGGGCTCGGCCTTGGTTCTGGCCCTCATTGCCGTGTTCCTCCTCCTCATCGTCAGTTTCGAGGTGGCTCACACGTCTCGAATCGAGACCTTCATCACGAAGAACGTGGAGGTCGACGCCCAACTTGAAGCGGCCTGCCGGTCGGGTCTGGAGCGCGCCCTCGCCATCCTTCGCGAAGACCGCCAGAACACGGAACTCGACAGCACCAACGACGCTTGGCACGCGCTGTTCGTCGACAACGAACTGACGCCGGCCGACGTCGCCTCGGAAGAGTTCCTCCTCGACGACGAAGGCGAAGAGGAAGAACAGGTCACCCTCTACATCGAGATGTTCGACGAGAATGCGAAGTTCAACGTGTTCCGGCTGGCAACCCGCGCTGAGCGAAAGCGCCGGGAGGATGTCCGTCGGTTCGCCGAACTCATCGATCGGTTTCGGGACGAATGGAGTGACTTCGACCTGGGCGCGGCCGACGGTCAGGAAATCGGCGACCAGATCCTCTCCTTCATCACCCGTGACGAGGATAAGCCCTTCGGCACTCTCCCCACGCCCCCCACCAAGAAGCCCGGTGGGATGAATGACGTCGCGGAATTGCTGTATATCCCCGGGATCGACCCCTCGATTCTTTGGGACCAGACGACGAACGAAGGGGAGACCTTGGTCCCCGGTCTCTTCCGTTTCGTCACCATCTGGACCGATATGCAGGTCAACATCAACACGGCCCCGCTTCCCGTGCTCGCCTCCCTCTTCGAACCCAAGAACGTCTTCCTCGCCGAGCGGATCATCGACGCCCGAGACAACGCGGAAGAGGAGCGAGAAAGGGAAGAGAGTTCTCTCATCAACCAGTTCGAAGAGAGCCGCGGCGAGAACGAACCCGACCCCACCGGGGGCGCCCCCTTCACCCAGATCGCCGATCTTCGGGACAAGGTCGAGGGGATCGGCGACGAGGTCTACTCGAAGCTCGCTCCATGGATCACCGTTCAAAGCGATGTGTTCTCCATCTTCGTGACGGCGGAGAAGGGCCTCCTCCGGCGCACCAAGATGTGGGTGGTCAAGCGAGGAGAGTCCGGCTTTCAAATCCTCATGGAGCGCCCGGTGGACTTCCCCTACTTCATCCCTCCGGACCGGATGGAGAAGGGCGAGCAGGACGCCGAGGGTCGCTACCAGTAGTCGACACTCCCCGTGGCGATCGAAGTCGCATCTCTGTTGGAACGTGGACATCCTCGTCCGCTTCTTCGCTCCACCGCAGAGCGCGGAAAGGCAGGACGACGGGGACGTCGTCAGTCCAATGAAGACAAGGACGACGGGGACGTCGTCAATCCAATGAAGACAAGGACGACGAGGACGTCGTCAATCCACATGAAGGCGCAGGGCGTTGGTCACGCTCACCCCCACGGGGGAGGAGGCGTCGAGGATCACGCCCTGCAGGGTGAAGGTGACGGGAAAGGGGATCCCCGTGGTCACCGACGAGACCGCAATACCGTTGCCCTGCGCCCAGCCGGAAA
>DRQF01000193.1 GCA_011369445.1 Planctomycetota bacterium
GATCGACGTCGAACGTGTCTCCGTCGATGACCTGCATGACCGTGAACTGCGCCAAGGGCTATCCTCCAGTCCGATCCTCACGGCCCGAGCGACAGGCCCAGGCCTCAAGGGTTTACACGCAGGTTAGCATATCGCACAGACACCGGCAATTCACGGATTCGGTGTTGGCTGTTGACCAGACATCGGCGGCGGAGGTCGCTTCCGGCTCTCCGCGGCCCTAAGACATAAGTTGAAGGCCAGCAGCCATCTCCGTTCTGGAAGGGTGACGTCCCCCGCAGCCATCGGGCCCGGCGTGCAGGCCCCCCCCAAGTTCTGGGGGTGCTCCGAGCCGCTATCGAGCCCTCCTCCCGCGCCAGCCTGCAGGAGGCATCCGGGATCGCCGACCGAAAGCACTTCCGCAAGCGGTATCTGGACCCGCTCGTGGGCGCCGGGTGGTTGGAGATGACGATCCCGGAGAAGTCGAAGAGCCCCCAGCAGCGGTACCGAACGACGGAGGCCGGCAAGGTCGTCCTGTCGGTGGAAGGATGAGCACTCTCCACCTCCCGACGACGCCCCCCTCGGCCACCACATGTTCCGGTCGGTGCGGGTTGCGTTTCCCTCACTTCGAAGGGGCACCACATGAGTGGCGCCCTTTTTTCGTTCACACCGCGTAGAGTGGAGGTCAGGCGCCGAGGATGGCGATGCGACCGTTGCCCACGAGCATCTTGCCTTCGTAGCCAGCGGAAGCGGAGGGGCTTTGAACCCAGGGGCGGCCCTCGGAGAGTTCGGCCAAGGGCTGCGCCGGCATGGAGCGCACATGGGGGTTCCCTTCCAGTTCGTTGAGGGTCTTGGTCATGACGTTGATGACCTCCCCCAGGGCGCTGACGGCCATCTCACTGGCTTCCCCCTCATCCACCTGGTCCTCCAGGCCTCCGACGGGAAGCATGAGCAGCCCCCCACCCAAGGAAACCGTGGACACGAGATCGCTCACGATACACCCGATTTCGTTGTCGTCGTCGTCGATCAGAAGCGACCCCCAACCGGGCTCGAGACCCGAAACTTCCGCTGCCGAATCCGCGGATTCCAGGCTGATGTCGGTCCCCAGGAGACCGCAAAGCACGCTGGAGAGTTGCTGGGGATCGGGGAGTTGAAACGTCATGGTCGGAGCTCCGAGGCTATTTCGCGTATTGGGAGAGCTTGCTTGCCACTTGCTCGGCCGTGCACGGCTTCTCGAGAAGAAAGTCCGCGCCCGCCTCGATGGCCTGACGGCGCATGTCCGAACCGCCTTCCGTCGTGATGAACCCGAAGGGACGGGTGTCGTCCGCCGCACGAAGGGCCTTCAGAAAATCGATGCCGTTCATCACGGGCATGTTCCAGTCGGAGAGGATCACGTCCGGGGAATGAGCGGTCACCGCTTCCAGTCCCGCCTGACCATGTTCCGCCTCCACGATCTCGACGTCGTCGAAACCAGCCTGCCTCAGGGTTCGGGCGACGATCTTGCGCATCGCCATCGAATCATCAACGATGAGAATCTTCATGAGTATCGTTTCGGACTTCCAAGCCCGCTCCATTGAGTGTTCCAGACGAAACATCCGATTTTCGACGTTGGGATCTTGCTTTCCCCAGGGAAGACAAGGCCGTCGGTTGCCCTTCTCCGGAAGGGATGATCAAGGCCATTGCATCTTCTTCACATTCCCTCTTTGATGCCGCGGAGGAATCGCTCAGAGTGCTCCTGCAGGGCCACGGCCTGCCGTGAAAGAGCTTCCGCCGCAGTGACGAGCTCATCGGCCGCCGCATGCGACGCTCCCGCCGACTCCAAGACCCCACTGACTCGGCTCGAGACGCCCTTGGAACCGCCCGCAGCCCGCTGCGCGGCCTCTGCGATCTCGTTCGTCGCTGCTTCTTGGTCAGCCACTCCCTTGGCGATCTCCGTGGTGAAGCCGTCGATACGCGCGACGGACTCCACCAAGCCGCCGATCGTCTCCGCGGAGGCGGCAGTCGCGGAACGGACCTCCGAGATCAACTCTTCGATTTGCTGAGTCGCGTCGGCCGTCTCGCGTGCAAGATCCTTGACTTCTCCGGCCACGACGGCGAAGCCGCGGCCGGCCTCACCGGCCCGTTCGGCCTCGATCGTGGCATTGAGCGCCAAGAGGTTCGTCTGGGACGAAATCTTGTGGATGAGGTTGAGCATCCGCCCAATGCGATCGCAAACCTTGGCAAGTCCGGCAACGCGGGTGCTCGCGAGACGGGCCGCGGAAACGGTCTCCCGACTCACGGCCGATGAGGCATCGACCGACCGGTTGATCTCCTTGATCGAAGCGGTGAGTTCTTCCGCGGCCGAGGCAACCGTCTCGACGTCGATAGCGACATCGTGCGCGATACGGTCGGCCTCCTCCGACTGCCTCGTGGTATCAGCCGCGATATCGGCCAGCGTCGCTGCCGTCGCTTGCATTTCCGTCGCCGACGAAGCCACGGAATCTGCGACGTCCTTCACGACATCCTCGAATTCCTCCGCCATCCTCCGGCGATTCGATCGTGCTCCATCCAAGGCTCTTGTCTTCTCGGCCATCGTCTCCGTGGCGTCGTTGATGGTCATGGCCGCCCGTTGAAATGACCCGAGCAGTCCATGCAGGAGAACTTTGCGAAAAAATCTCTCCGAACTCGCGTGCTCGAGAGCCGCACTCGCCTCGCGGACGAAGGCATCGGTGAGATCCAGGAGTTGATTCACCGAAGACCCCAGGCGCGACAGGCCTGCTACATCCGCCAGATGGAGGACTCGGACTTCAAGATCGCCCCGAGCACCGGCTCGGCAGACATCTTCGATACGGCGAATACCGGCGCGGTAGGCCTCCAGCTCGGCCTCTTTCTCGGCCAACCGACTGCGCAAGGTGTCCAGTTCGCTCGTTGACACCGTCATGTCGTTCATCGTGTTCCCCAATCCCACCTCAGCGGGTTCGCGACGCGACCGCGAACCGGTGGATCTGCCTAGATGCTGAATACAAATTCACCGTAAGTGACATCTTGAGACTCAAGGAGTCGTCCAAGATGCCGTGAAGCTTCCTCCATGCCGACATCAGGGTCCGCCGCGGACTCCTCGATCGAAAGCAGCTCCTCGTAGATCGCCGTGATCGTGGATACGGCTTTCGGATCGGGGAGACGACGATTAGAGTGATAGCCCACGATCTCCCTATCCTCGTCGAAGGTCGGCGTCACATGGGCGAGAACCCAGTAGTGGTCGCCGTTCTTCGCCATGTTGATGACGTAGGCGAAGATCTCCTGCCCGGACCGAATCGTGTCCCAGAGCAGCTTGAAGACGCATCGGGGCATGCTCGGGTGGCGAATGATGCAATGAGGGCGACCGAGAAGTTCTTCCTCGCTGAATCCCGACACGCGAATGAACACGTGGTTGGCGTACGTAATCCGCCCCTTGAGGTCGGTCTTACTGACGATGATCTCGTCCCGATCGAAGACTCTCTCGCGTCCTGTCGGCTCGACACGGTATTTCGCCATCGTTGAGCCCTCCTCAGCTGGTCCGGACCGCGACACTCAAGCGGATCGGAAAGCCTTCGCACTTGAAGTGAGCGACCAAAGCCTCTTCGACTCCCTCAGCGAGCTCGGGCACTGGGTTATCCTCCATCACCTCCGGGAGACCAAGCTGGCCCTTGCCGAAGAAGCGGGCCTTGAAATGCCCCCCCAGGGTGTTGATGAGTTCCCCAAGCCCGTCACGGGCCATCTCTTGCGAGACGTCGGCCTCGGCGACGGAGAGCCAATCGGCCGCGAATTTCCGGGCGAATCGGAGCGGAACACTCAAAGTGAGGAGGCCCCGCCAAGCTCCATCGATCGTTATCCGCGCGGTGAGACACCGATCGCACACGTACTCAAAGGGCTCGATCGGTTCGAAGTCGAACTGCATGTCACCGAGCACCTCGTGCGTCAACTCGTTGAGGTTGTCGACAATCGCCATGATGGCCTCCTTGGTTAGTGGACGACTCTGTAGCAACAGGCCCGCTCGAAAGGCATGCGAACGAATCCATCATGCAGACGCATAGTGGTCTCTGCCGCACCGAGGAACAGGTACCCGTCGGGGGCAATGCTCTTGTGAGCCTGCTCGAGAATGCTTCTCTTCGTCTCCTCGTCGAAATAGATCATCACATTCCGCAGGAACATGACATCGACTTTCGGCCTCGATCTCCAGGGCTGCGCGAGATTGATGGGACTGAATTCGATGATGTCCCGAATCTCTGGCTTCGTGACCCACATGGCGTCACGCTGGGTGAAGTACTTGACGAGATACATTGCCGGCAACCCACGATTGACCTCCATCTGCCTGAACTGACCAGATTCGGCGCGGGCAAGAGCCTCGCTGGAGAAATCCGTCGCGAGGATGCGAAGATTCCATCCCGCCAACGCCGGATACTCGCGGAGCAGCATCGCGATCGAGTAGGGCTCCTGACCCGTGGAACACGCAGCCGACCAGATCGTGAGTTGTCGCCCGCCGCTACGCGCCTCGATGATCTCCGGAAGAATCGAATCCCTGAGAATGTTGAAGGGCGTCACGTCGCGGAAGAAGCTCGTCTCGTTGGTGGTCATCGCGTCGACCACCCGTTCCCGCAAATGCTCACTGCTCGCGTCCTGCAGCCTCTCGATCAATGCGTCAACGTTCGGCAGGCCTTCCTCTCGTGCGAGAGGCGCAAGACGTGCCTCGACGAGGTACTCCTTCCCCGAATCGAGAACGATAGCCGCCCTGTTGCGAACAAGTTCCGCTACGTA